>JALSQG010000209.1 GCA_026985565.1 Deltaproteobacteria bacterium | reverse complement strand
CTATTATGAAAGTACAAATAGCACCGTCGATTTTGTCAGCAGATTTTGCAAAGCTCGGATCTGAGATAAAGGCCGTGGAGGAGGCAGGAGCCGATCTCATTCATGTGGACGTAATGGATGGCAGATTTGTGCCCAACATCACCATTGGCCCTTTGGTTGTTAAGGCCATCCGCCCCATAACCTCTCTTCCCCTTGACGTCCATCTGATGATAGTTGAGCCTGAAAGGTATATTGACGATTTTGCAAGGGCAGGGGCTGATATAATAACTGTACATGTTGAGGCATGCACTCATCTTCACAGGGTGATCCAGCAGATAAAGGCCTGTGGAAAGATGGCAGGGGCAGTGCTTAATCCTGCAACGCCACTCGATTTGCTCGAATACGTGTTGGAAGACCTGGATATGGTCCTCATAATGAGTGTGAATCCAGGTTTTGGCGGCCAAAGCTTCATACCATCTGCCCTTGGGAAGATAAGGAGGCTTAGGAAGATGGTAGAGGAGCATGGCCTTAAGACAAGGATAGAGGTGGACGGTGGTGTAAATGCTTCAACCATTGGCGATGTGGTAGAGGCAGGTGCAGATATCTGCGTTGCTGGCTCTGCAATATTTGGAAAGCCAGACTACCGGCAGGCAATAGCAGCCCTTAGAGATGGGTATATATCGAGAATAGGTGTATAGATAGAGGGTTTAACCAAAATCGGTTTTTCAGATCACTGCCTCGGTAACTTGTATGCGAGGTAGAGAAGAGGTGCTGGTAACATTTTGCTCGATCTCTTCAAGAAGGTTTCTTATCCCTTGTCCTGTCTTTGCCGAAACCCTAAGGGCAGGAATGCGCCGAATCCTTTTTAGCCCCTCTTCATCCAAAAGATCACACTTGTTCAGGACCACAATTCGTTTGACATCAAGGAGCCCTATCTCTTCCAGGATCTCCTCAGTGGCCTCTATTTCTTCATGCACAAAGGGGCTTGATGCGTCCACAACATGTATGAATCCGCAGGAATCCTCAAGCTCCTCAAGTGTTGCCTTGAAGGCAAGTTTTATGTCTGCGGGCATGTTTATGATGAATCCAACTGTATCAGACAGGAGGATCTTCTTGCCATTAAGGAACAACAGCCTTGTGGAAGGGTCCAGGGTGGCAAATAGTTTGTTTGCCACCAAGACGCTGCTTTTTGTGAGGCGATTTAGCAATGTAGATTTTCCAGCATTGGTATAGCCAATGATTGAAAGTACAGGAACTCTATCCTTCTTTCTCTTTTTTCTCCTTTGAAAGCGGCGTTTGGACAGGTCTTTTAAAGACCTTTCAAGAGATGAGATCCTTTGTTTGATCCTGCGCCGGTCCACTTCCAACTTGGTTTCACCTGGTCCCTTACCTCCTATTCCTCCCATGAGCCGAGACATGGCCGTCCCCTTACCAACAAGCCTTGGAAGGGCATATCGTAGCTGTGCAAGTTCCACCTGGAGTTTTCCTCCTTTGGTGGTTGCATGTCTTGCAAAGATATCAAGGATTAGCTGGGTCCTGTCAATTACCTTTAGATCCATCATCCTTGCTATGTTGTTAGCCTGGACCGGTGTAAGGTTCTGGTCGAAGATCACCATGGTGGCTCCAAGATAAAGGCCTGATATGAGGATTTCCTTTAGCTTCCCCTTTCCGATTAGATGGGCTGGATTGTATTTTCGAATCCTCTGATAGACCTTGTCCACCACTTGGACATTGGACGTTTCTGCAAGCCTTTCAAGTTCATCAAGGCTCCTTTTTGCAAATTCTTCCCCTTTTGTGCCTGCGTGAACAAGAATGGCCCTTTCTTCTGCTCCGGAGACCGCTTGAAGCCTGCACTTCTGCTCTATTTCCTGTTCCAGTTCCTTTATAAACTGGTCAAACCGGTACGGGATGTCTCTAAGATGCCTGAATGTCTCCTTACGCCACTTGTGCCCCTGATCCTCAGGCGGAAGCAGGTAGGCCAGGTGAAAGAGGTGTGGCAGGTCCTTTTGCACCGAGATCACCATCATGGCGTCGAGGCGAAGAAGGGCAAGGTCTGTCAAATCTTCGTTTGTCAGACCCCGTTGCTGGGCAAGGACCGTATGTACGCACCGCAGGCCCTTTAACCTGAAGGCACCCCTTCTGAATTCTTCAAGGTCAGGAATAAAAATTCCGTGTTGGTCTCCGCAGATTACATGGGTTATCAGGCCTTTTCTGTTTATCAGTACTGCCAGCTGCCTGGATAGCCTGCTGCTTTGTTCCGAAAGGGTACGGGCTAATTCATGAGTTACTATCTCAGAAGTGGGAATCCTGCGTCTGTAGAGCCGTTCAAGGCCCTTTTTCTCACTTGGAGAAAGTCCTTTTGTGTTTCCAAAAATCTTTGCTATAGTCTAATCACCTCTCAGTTGAGAATTTTGTTTTTATAATATTGTTCTCCCTGTGGGTTTTGACAAGATATTTTGGGTCGAGATGCTGGAAAAAAAGCAAAAAAACACCAGGTTCATTGCGGTTGCCAATCAGAAAGGCGGGGTGGGGAAAACCACAACTGCCGTAAACCTCGCCTCTGGTCTTGCCATGCTGAAGCAGAGGGTTTTGCTTGTTGATTGTGATGCCCAGGCAAATGCCACAAGCGGAGTGGGCGTTGATCCAAAAGGGGTATCAAAAAACATCTATCATGCCATGGTAGGAGATGCAGGGATAGAAGACGTGGTTACAGGTTGTAGCCAGCAAAATCTCTTCGTTGTTCCTGCCAACACAGACCTTGTTGGCATAGACCTGGAACTTGGGCCAATGGATGAAAGAGAGATAGTTCTTAAGGCCCTTTTAAAGACCCTTGATGGCTTCGATTATGTCATCATGGATTGCCCGCCATCCCTTGGGCTTATGACTGTAAATGCCTTGACTGCCGCAGACTCTGTCATAATTCCACTTCAGTGTGAGTATTATGCCCTTGAGGGCCTCAGCCAGCTTGTGCACACCATAAGGCTTGTTAAAAAGAGGCTAAATCCGCGGCTACACATAGAAGGGCTGGTTCTTACCATGTATGACCATCGGACAAGGCTTGGGTATCAGGTGGCCAGGGAAGTGCGGGTCCACTTCAGGGACCTGGTTTATCGGACAACCATTCCCCGGAATATCAGGCTTAGTGAGAGTCCAAGTCACGGAAAGCCGATTTTTCTTTATGATCCAAGCTCCAGGGGGGCAGAGAGCTATCTTGCCTTTTCCAAGGAGTTTCTCAAAAGGAATCGGAGGAAAAAATGAGTCAGAAAGGTGGATTAGGAAGGGGCTTAGGCTCCCTGATTTCATCGGATGAGATATTTGAGGCAGAGGCATCGGGATTTTTCCTTTGCCCCATTGAGAAAATCAGGCCCAATCCCCTTCAGCCAAGGGTTAAGATGGATGAGGTTCAGCTTAGGGGGCTTTCCGATTCCATTAGAGAAAAGGGGCTTATCCAGCCGATCGTTGTCACTGACCAGGGAGATTTCTACCAGATCATTGCAGGAGAGAGGAGATGGCGTGCAGCTCAGCTTGCTGGGGTAAAAAAAGTTCCTGTAATCATAAAGGATTACAGCGAGGATGAGGCCTTTGAGATTGCCCTTATAGAAAATATCCAAAGGGAGGATTTAAATCCCATTGAAGAGGCCACGGCTTACAGGCGAATGGTGGAAGAGCTTGGTCTTAGCCAGGCACAGGTTGCTGAACGTGTAGGCAAAGATCGCTCCACAGTGGCAAATCTCATGAGGCTGCTCAACCTTTCAAAGGAGATTCAAAAGGATATCCTTGAGGGCCTTTTGACCACAGGCCATGCCAAGGCCCTTCTGATGCTTGATGACAAAGAGAAGCAAAGGTCCCTTAGAGACAAGATAATAAAGGCGGGCCTTTCGGTTAGGCAGGCAGAGGAGCTTGCAAGAAGGCTAAAGGAGGCATCCAAAAAGCAGGCATCAAAAAAAGAGGCCGATCCAGACATGGAATTCCTTTCAAACAGGCTTAGTGAGATAATTGGTGCAAAGGTGAAGGTTGTCCCTGGAAAGAGGGGCGGGAAGGTTGAAATCAGGTGCAGCTCGAGAAAACAGCTTGAAAGGCTCATAGATTTACTTCAGGGCCTTGAAGAAAGATAGGGGTGGGTCTTGCCAGTGGATGTTATTTCTGCCAAAGAGATAGAGGAAAAGGTCTGCCAGCTTCTTAAACGGGCAAACTTCTATCTACCAAAGGATGTATATGGGGCCTTGACACACTCCTTGACTATGGAGGATTTTGTAACGGCAAAAGCCATACTGAATATCCTTTTAGAAAATGCTGCCATAGCCCAATCCGAATCTGTGCCCATTTGCCAGGATACGGGAATAGATGTGGTGTTCGTTGAGATTGGCCAGGAACTACGGATTGATGGCGACCTTTACGAGGCCATTAACAGGGGTGTTGCACGTGGAACCAAGGAGGGATATTTGAGGGCCTCGGTGTGTGATGCCATATCAAGGAAAAACAGTGGTGATAACACCCCGGCGGTGGTGCACGTACAACTTATGAGCGGAGCAGGCCTTGCTATCACTGTCCTGCCAAAAGGCTGTGGAAGCGAGAACATGAGCCGGCTAAAGATGCTTCCCCCATCTTCTGGCCTTGAAGGCGTGGAGGATTTCGTTGTAGAATGCGTGAAAAAGGCAGGTCCGAATCCATGCCCTCCCGGGATAATCGGGGTTGGAATAGGCGGCACCATGGAGCTTTCTGCCATTCTTTCCAAAAAGGCCCTTTGTCGTCCCATTGGTTCAAGGAATCAGGAAAAGGCCATTTCGGATTTGGAAACGAGATTGCTTGAAAGGATAAACCGCCTTGGGATAGGCCCCCAGGGCCTTGGAGGGGGCACAACGAGCCTCTCGGTAGCCGTTGAAACCCATCCATGCCACATAGCAAGCCTGCCAGTGGCAGTAAATATCCAGTGCCATGCAGCAAGACGCTCGACCATTTTCTATGAAAACGGATGCTGGATGGAAAAGGACGAAGCCACACATATTTCCTCCACTAAAGACCAGGGGCTCTCCTCCTTGCTGGAAGATGCGGTCAGGCTTTCACTTCCCCTTTCAAAGGCAGATGTCATGAATCTTAGGGCAGGTCAATGGGTGCTCATTACCGGACGGCTCCTCACCGCCAGGGATCAGACACACAGAAGACTATGTGAACTTATAAAGCAAAAACAAGGCCTCCCAGTCGATCTTGATGGTCAGCTTATCTATTACGTGGGGCCATCGCCTGCCCCGCCAGGCAAGGTGGTGGGAGCGGCAGGGCCAACCACAAGTTACCGTATGGACGCCTACACGCCAAAGCTCCTTGAAAAAGGGGTGCTCGGGCTAATGGGCAAGGGCAAAAGGAGCGAAGAGGTTAGGGCAGCTATACAGGCACACGGGGCGGTCTATCTCTCAACCATTGGAGGGGCAGGGGCGTATCTTTCCAGGGCAATAAAGGATGCACGGATTATCGCCTTTGAAGACCTTGGCCCAGAGGCCCTTTATGAGTTTTATGTGGAGGATTTTCCTGCAGTAGTCATTAATGATTCAACTGGGCAAGATTATTATGAAATGGTGCAAGATGAGAGCAAGGTGAACCTTTAGGCCCAGGCCCTTATTTTTTTCTTACCCTTACCCTCTCCACGATCTTTCTGTAATAAACCTGATTCACCTCAAGGTTGATTGGCCTTTTCCTCATCATATTCATCTTGGTTATGAGCACGTTTAGTTTTGTGACCTGGCGGTAACGCTTTTTCTCGTCGTCCAGGTTTTCAAGAAGATCAATCGCCTGTTTGATCTCCTTTTCCGTTTGAAGTTCAGGAGGAATAAAGCCTGCGTTTTTAAGTATCTTATAGGCCATTCGCAAATCTTCGGGGATCATGGAATCATCTTCAAACACCAGCGGCTTGCCTTTTCCTGGCAGGTTTTCAAACTGGCCTTCCTGCATGGCCTTTTTTATTCTTTTTTCTGCAATGAGATGGAATGCATACATACAAACAACCTCTTAATATATTACAAGGTTAGGCTCATCTTATCATAAAATGGGTGTATCTAAAAGGTGATAAGAGCTCTAATGAAACGAATTTAAACAGGAAAAGGCATACTAAGGTTTAAGATAGATGGGGTTTGCCATTATTGCATTTTGCGTACAAAGAACGACCGAAGGGCCAAAATCATCTCATTCCTTCCTGTTCCATCTTCTCGAGATATTTGCCAATGGCTGAAAGCCCCTTGCTGTTCACTACAAGGAACACCTTAGCGCCAGGATAGAGCCTGTCACTGCCACGGGGAAGGACGATCTGTTCCCTTTTTTCATCCATTACGCCTGCAAAGACGCAGTCTGTGGCAAAGGCCGGATCCTTTACCATATCCTGTACAGTTATTCCTTCAGGAGGCAGATTCCTTGGAAGTTCAAACATTACGAGAAGCGCCTTGCCATTTTCTATCGTGGTCACAACCTTGATACGAGGGCTCTCAAGTTCGATGAGCACCTTGTTGGTAAACATGGAGCTCATATCACATACGCTATCCACTCCAGCTACCCTGTATGCCTGGTAGTAGGCAGGATCTCTCATTTTTACAAGGATTCGTTGCACCCTTTCGCTGTGGGCCAAAAGGGCAAAGGTAAGGTTGTCTGCATCGAGGTAAAGGGTGCCAATTGCAGCATCTGCCCTGTGAATTCCAGCCTCTTTTAGGACCTCTATCTTTCTGGCATCCCCGTTTACAGTAACTATACCAAAACTTGCATAAAGCTCCTTGCATACCTGCCTGTCTGTATCTATGACCACTACATCATGTTTTCTGTCCACAAGTTTGTTGGCAATGGAGGAGCCGGCTATTCCGCCTCCAGCAATTATTATGTACATTACAACCTCCTGAACATTATGGCGGCGAGCACTGCCAAGGGCAGTATCTCAAGCCTACCTGCAAGCATCCCAAATGTATATGTAAGTTTTATCACTGGGCTCAGGCCTGCCATTTTGTGTACGGAAAAATAGAAGGGGCCCATGTTTCCAACTGCTGAGGCCATGCCAGAAAGTGCCTGCCAAGGGCCAAGGTTTGAAAAAAATGCAGTTATGAACGCCCCAAACATCACTAACACAAGCCATCCCCAAACAAGGGCTGCAACCCGGTGAATTTCATCTGCCTCCACAACCTTTCCAGAAATCACAAGGGGAAGGACAGCCCGTCTTGGCCTTACAAGCCTTTTTAGCTCAAGGGAAAAAAGACGAAAGAGGATGCCGGCCCGCATCACCTTGATACCTCCTGCAGTCGAGCCTATACAGCCACCTATAATCATGAGACTAAGGAGGATCTGTTTGCTTAGAACAGGGAAAAATGGCGCATTGATGTCAACTGTTAGATAACCTGTGCTGGTGATCAATGAAGATACCTGGAAAAGAGAGATGCGAAATATCTTAAACAGGTCTTCTGCATCAAGGGGCTCAACCTTTGAAAATGCACAGATGTGATCAAGCATGATGAGGGCCACTGCAATGAGCGTGAATGACCAGTACCATTTCATCTCAAAGTCAGTGAAGATTGACTTGACGTTGCCTTGAAGGACCTTGTAGTGAATGAGAAAATTTGCCCCGCCTGCCATCATTATGGCAATTGCGGAAAATTCTATAAACCACGGGGTTCCAATGCCCTTTTGTTCCCAAAAGGCAAGGCTTGCATCATGGGTGGAAAAGCCACCTGTTGAGATGCATGTAAAGGCATGGGTTATGGCATCAAAAGGGGTCATGCCTCCAACAAGAAACAGGACAAAAGAGGCCATGGAGAAAAGCCCGTAAATGCCCCAAAGGATCAAAAGCGTGTGAAATATGCCTGGAGCTGGCCGAGAAATGGTGACCTTGTGGCCTTCAGCACTGAAAAGGGCAGCGGCAATGCTTCCTCCTCTGAAACTTACTGCCATGAAAAAAGAAAGGATTCCGATACCCCCAAGCCACTGGGTAAATGATCTCCAGAAAAGTATGCACCGGGGCATTGAATCAAGGTGTTCAAAAACCGTTATGCCTGTGGTAGTAAAGCCGCTTACCGATTCGAAAAAGGAGTCGATGAAGCCCTTGTGAAGGCCAATCATGAAGGGGATACCACCAAGAATTCCAACCAGAATCCAGCCAAGGGCAGTTATCACCATGGCCCCTCTTACCGATGGTTTCCTCAAGGGAAAATAAAGCTGCATCAGGAGTCCAGATGCCAGACAGAATAAGGAGGGCAGGATGAAGGTGGTAAGGCTTTGTTCCTCATTATAAATAAAAATGGGTATCAGGGGAAGGAGCATGAAAAGGCCTGTGATTACAAGAAGGGAGCCAAGATAGTTGAAGATGTAAAGACGCTCCCTGATATTATGTAAAAGCTCCTTGAACATGGGTTCTTATAAGGCCTCCTGTACGTAGAATAGAATTTAACATTTGATCATACCAAGTGTATATTAAAAAATCCGTAAACCTTTTTGGTCGTCCCAAAAACGAAAAGAGAGTTAGTCACCATGGGAAAAAATAGGAAACAAAAGGCAATCTACATAACAGCCCTTGAACCAAAGGCTGGAAAGCTCATGGTTACCCTTGGAGTAATGGAGCTAATCTCCAGGGAGGTGAGCAGGGTGGGTTTTTTCAGGCCTGTGATTCGCACCGATCAAACACCTGATAATGATCTTCAGCTCATTTTAAACAGATACAATCTCGACATTTCCTATGATGACGCCCATGTGTTCAAGGTTGATGAGGTGCAGGCCCTTGGGGCAGAAGGCCGTTTCAAAGAGATAGTCCAGTCAATCCTTGAAAAGTATAATGAGATAAAGGACAGGTATGACTTCATTATAATCGAGGGGTTTGAGTCTTCTGGAATAAGCTCTGGCTTTGATGTGGATGCAAACATCGAGATAGCAAAGAACCTCGGTGCTGGCATCATAGGTGTTATTTCAGGTAAAGATCAGAAGTTTAAGGAAATCGTGGAAGAGGTCAGAATAACCCAGGAGACCCTGGAAGAAGAAGGCTGTTTCCATCTTGCTACCATAGTGAACAGGGTGAAGCAAGGCTGTCTTGAAAGACTGAATAAGGCCTTTGAGGGCCAGGTCAAGAATGATGTGCCTGTCTATTTTATCCCTGAGATCAAGGAACTTGCCTCACCAACCGTGGGAGAGATACTGGAAGGGTTGGACGGCAGGTTTATCTATGGGGAAAAAGACAGCCTCAACAGGATTGCAACCCAGTTCAAGGTTGCGGCCATGACCTTGGATAACTATCTGTCATACATAGAAAATGGGGATCTTATAATCACTCCCGGAGATAGAGAAGACATAGTTGTCGGCACCCTTTCCACCTTATTTTCAAAAACGTTTCCAAATATTGCAGGGATCCTTCTTACAGGCGGCCTTATTCCTGGAAGACGAGTAAGACAGCTTATAGATGGAATGAGGAACAGGGCGATTCCAATCATAAGCGTAGAGTCAGATACTTTCACAGCAGCCATGAACGCAAGTCAGGTTACGCCCCTTATCCGTCCAGATATTCCAAAGAAGATAGAGATCGCCCTTGGTGCATTTGAGACCCAGGTGGATATTAACGAGATTAGACAAAGGCTCAACATTGGCACTTCAGAGATCATTACCCCTCTTATGTTCGAATTCAGGCTGTTTGAATGGGCAAAGAGGGAGAAGAAGAAAATCCTTCTGCCTGAAAGTTACGATGAAAGAATTCTGCGGGCAGCGGAGATCCTGCGTACAAGGGACGTGGTTGATATAACAATGCTTGGTAAAAGAGACGATGTTCTTGAGAAGGCCTCCATTCTTGGCGTTGAACTTATGGATGTTGAGATCGTGGACCACACCGAGAGCCCCCTTCTTCCCCAATTTGTTGAACAGTTTTATGAGATGCGCAAGCACAAAGGGGTCACAGTGGATGCAGCACGAGACGCCATGCTTGATCTAAACTATTTTGGAACAATGATGGTTTATAATGAGCTGGTGGACGGCATGGTTTCTGGCGCTGCCCATGCCACCCAAGACGTGCTTCGGCCAGCATTTCAGATAATAAAGACCAAGCCAGGGGTGTTAATCGCCTCCAGTGTGTTTTTTATGTGCCTGCCAACAAAGGTAATGGTTTTTGGTGACTGTGCGGTGAATCCAGACCCTAATGCTGAACAACTTGCTGCCATTGCCATAAGCTCTGCTGATACTGCCAAGGCATTTGGCATAGAGCCCATAGTGGCAATGCTTTCCTATTCTACGGGCCAGTCTGGAAAGGGAAAAGATGTGGAAAAGGTGGCAAAGGCCGTCAAGATTGCAAAGGAACTCAGGCCGGATCTTCTGTTGGATGGCCCGCTACAGTACGATGCTGCCGTTGATATGGAGGTTGCAAAGAAAAAGGCACCAGGAAGCAAGGTTGCCGGAAGGGCCACTGTGCTTATCTTTCCTGATCTTAATACAGGAAACAACACCTACAAGGCAGTTCAAAGATCGTCAAATGCCGTTGCAATAGGACCTGTTGTGCAAGGGCTCAAAAAACCGGTAAACGACCTTAGCCGAGGCTGTAAGGTGGCTGATGTTACAAATACTGTTGCCATTACTGCAATACAGGCAGCACAGGGTTAGTATTTTTTAACTCCATGTTTTGGTCTTTCTCTGCCAACTTGCCGATAAGTCAATAGGAATAAACTGGATCAACTGCCAAGCCCATGAATCTCATATCATCCTATCTACTTGGAATCTTGCAAAAGAACATAGAGGCAGATGCCCCCTCCCCTTCAAAGGGTAGTGCCTCAAAAACCGGCCATTTCAAAGGTGATCTTGTGCCTGGAAAGATAATTGAAGGAAGGGTGATAGGGGCAAGAAATGGCTTTAGTGAGATAGATACAGACCAGGGAGTACTTAGGGCAAGGGGGGAGCTGTCCGTTCCAAGACAAAGCAGGGTGAGGCTCAGGGTGCTTGACAGGGAAAATCCGCCAAGGGTTAAGGTAGAGTCTTGGGAAGCACCAGCCGGCCAATCTGCCACAAAGGCCAAGGCCCTTTTGGCAAGGTCAAAGGTGAATCTATCAAGGCTTTTTGCCCTTACAAAAGATGGTGCACTTCCTGATTTTAATGGCCTTTTTAAGGAAATGGACGTAAGTCCTCAAATGAAAAAGGCCATGTCTTTCTGGCTTGGTTTTTTTAAGCCCCAAAAGACCCAGGATGCACATCTGGTAAAACTTGCCTCTTCTTTATCCAAAAAGGCCTTATCTGGGTTGATAGATGAGATCTTGGAAAAGCAGATAAATGGCAAGATTTATCTTGAACAAAATGGTGTGAAGACGACTCAAGCAGAAAAAGGGATTTCTTCTGCTTTTTTTGGCCCAAGTGTAGGCGCATCTCAAAAAGGGGAAAAGGCCCAGGGATTTTCATTTGAAAAGCAAAATCAAGAGGTGCCGGTCTTTGATGAAAAAGAGCCAAAAGATGGCATCCATGAAGACAAAAATCCTGGCAGAATTTGGGACAATGAATCATTAGAAACGGCATCAAAGAGCAAAAGCAAAATCATTTTTGGAAATGACAGGCAGGATTTATCAAAGATGCCATCGTCAGCAAAAGAAGCCACCTTTTTGAGAAAAACAGGCCTTTTACAAGAAAATGCAGCTCCTGAGGCAGACTCTAACAAAAAAACTCAGGATGAGTTTGGAAAAGGCCTTTTGAGCAGCGACTCAAAAGGTGATGGGGAACACATTTTAAATGTTCAACAAGATAAAGGCAGGTTGGTAAATGAAAAAGCTGCTTCCTTAGGTAGGCTTGGAGCAGACGAAAAGGCCACTCAGACATCCAAGGCCTTAGCAGAACACGGGCTTTCCAAAAGGACGTTTGAGGTTTCTGGGACTTTTTCTGAAAAAAAGCTCGCTTCTCGTGTAAGGGCAAAATTTCAAAAAGATCAGGCAGAAGCTACGCCTTTTAAAACAGAAGGCCCCGAGACATGGGATGCTGAAGAAAGGCCCAAAGATGTTATCCAGCAGGCGTCTTTGTTAAAGGAAGAAAAGGCTCTGGACCACATGGAAGAAACTTACGGCAAAAAGGCGTATTCTGAAGGCCAGGTCTCCAAAAATCCGGCAGAACAGCATCCTGATTTGCTTTCAACTTCATCCAGTGCAAAAGAACATAACATCCACAGCGTGCTTAAAGGCCTTTCGCAGCAGCTTGGCCTAAGCCACGAAATTCAGACCCACTTTGCAGAAAAGGGGATGAATCTTTTTGCCCTGCCCTTTTTTCTTCCAGACTTTCAAGGTGTAGGACAGTGGATGTTTTGGAAGGATGAGGAAGGCAGCCAGGATCCTGAAAAGGCCGAGGCCGTCTCACACCTTGTCTTTGATCTTTGTCTTAGAAACCTTGGCCAGCTTGACATCCATGTTCTTAAAAGGGATGATACTGTCTCTGTCTTTATCTGGGCGGGGGATGACAAGGTGAAAGAGATACGAAAGGGTGTAAGCTATCTTGTGGAACGGCTAAGGGGCGTTTCCTTTAACATAGGAGACGTGGTGGTTGAGCCAAGGGGGGCAGGCCAGGAAGATGCAACTGCTTCTGCCCTATCTATGATGGAGCCAAGCAGGCTTCATATAATAACATGAGGCCATCTTGAAGAAAAAAAAGCAAAAGAAAAAGCGTGCAGTAGCCCTTAGATATGATGCATCAAAGGATGCAGCGCCAAAGATAACTGCAAAGGGTCAGGGGGCCATTGCAGAGAAGATAATTGAGCTTGCCAGAGAAGCCGGTGTGCCTGTAAAGGAACAGTCAGATCTGGTTGAGATACTTTCAAAACTTGATCTTAACTCAGAGATTCCCCCTGAAACATACGTAATAGTGGCAGAAATACTTGCCTGGGTGTACGAGCTTAATCAAAAATCGTCTGGTTCCGCCTCCTAATACCAGCCTTAATCCTGATCATCCATTTACCAAAATCCCAATTTTCAAAATAGGCACGGCCTTTGCTATTTGAATGGCAGGAGGTTGTGCAATGGACATAAGAACAGGGCTACATCCATATACAAGGCTTGGTCCGATGGAGGCCTTAGAAGGGGCCATTATTCTTGAAAGAAAGCTTGAGGTGACCTCTAACAACCTTGCGAACGTGGATACCGTCGGTTTTAAGGCCCAAGATGTGACCTTTCATGAATATCTGCTCAAAGAGCAGGATGGTACGAAACGCACGGCAAAAGGTGAACATGGCTGGGCAGATTTTTCCCCAGGAAGCCTGCAAAAATCTGACAATCCCTATGACATGGCCATTGACGGTCCGGGCTTCTTTGTGGTGCAAGGTCCAAAAGGTCCTATTTATACAAGGGCTGGAAATTTTACCCTGAACAGCAAATATCAGCTTGTAACCAAAGAGGGCTATCCGGTACTTGGAGATGGGGCACCTATTACCCTGGAAGACACCACAGGAAAGGGCGTGTGGCTAAGCGAGGATGGCCACTTCTTTGTTGATGAAACCATAAGTTCAAAGATTGATGTTGTGACCTTTGCCAATCCACAGAAGTTAAAAAGGTTAGGCGGAAACTACTTTAAGGCTGAGAAAGGGGCTGGGACGCCTCTTCCTGCAGATTCCGTGGTGAAACAGGGTTACATAGAGCAGTCGAATGTTAATGCCATGATGGAGATGGTAAACCTCATTGATCTTAGCAGGGGTTATGAGGCCCAGCAGAAAAGTCTCCAGGCAATAGATCAGCTTGATGACAAGGCAGTCAATACACTTGGCAGGATAGGATAGAAAAGGGAGGATATGAGGATATGAGAGCACTATGGACAGGCGCATCCGGCATGAACAGCATGCAGCTTAACCTGGATGTCATCTCCAACAATCTTGCAAACACCAAGACCACGGCCTACAAGCGTAGCAGAGCGGATTTCGAGGATCTTATCTATCAGACACTCAAGATGCCAGGTACGGAAAACGGGGACGGAAGTCAGGTTCCAACAGGTATGCAGATCGGACTGGGTTCAAGGCCTGCTGCAGTGCAAAAGATTTTTACCCAGGGCGATTACGAGAGCACCAGCAACAATCTCGACTGGGCCATTGAGGGTAGAGGCTTTTTCAAGGTGCTTGCAAACGGTGAGGAGGTTTACACGAGAGCAGGCGCATTTAAGCTGGATAGAGACGGCTACATCGTTACTGCCGAAGGATACAGGCTCCAGCCAGAATTTTCAGTGCCACAAGGCACAGTAACAATAGACGTGGATGCCTATGGCCTCATAACTGCTTCAGACCAGGGAGGAAATCCCCTGGCCCAGGCCCAGCTTACCATTACGGATTTCCCCAATCCTTCTGGGCTGATAAGCATAGGAAGAAATCTTTACAGACAAAGCGAGGCATCAGGGGACCCTGTTGAGGGAAACCCGGGAACAGACAACTTCGGAACCATTGCCCAAGGGTTTTTGGAGCAGTCCAACGTAGATGTTGTCCTTGAAATGGTGGACATGATCGTTACACAAAGGGCCTATGAGCTAAATTCTAAGGCCGTTCAGACAGCAGACGAGATGATGGGAATAGCAAATAATCTTAAACGCTAATTTAGACCTTCAGGATGGTGGAAATGACAGGAATAAAGGTTCTTAGATGGATAGATATAGGCGTGATATCAGTCTTGGCTTTAATGTTCATGGCACTTTCGCCCACTTCATCCATGGGTGAAGGGACAGGTGCCCAGATTGTGGATTCACAGGAGCTAAAGGCCCTTTTTGTCCGGCACATAAAGGAAAACAGCCAGTGGAGCAAGGAGGACGTGGAGATAAGTTCACTCCGGGTGCTTCCAAGAAATATTTGGGTGCCAGCAGGCAAAATCACCTTTCGTTTTGACCAAGATGTTTCTACAGGGCGTTTAGGAAGAGTTTCCACTGTTGCTACCATATTGGTTGATGGACGTCCGGTGAGAAAGGCAAGGGTATGTGGATATATAGAGGTGTATAAAAAGGTCATCTGCGCCAAAGATGGCCTTTCCAGGGGGCAGGTAGTGACCATGCAAGATCTTATGGCAGTCAGGCTTCCCATAAGCAAACTGCGCGGCAAATTTTTTGAAGACCCCAAGCAGGTCATTGGGCTTGCTGCAAAAAGGACCCTCAGGGCAGGCAAGGTTATCTTCGCTTCAGACGTATCAAGGCCTGTAATCGTAAAACGTGGAAACAGGGTGCTCATAGTTGCAGCATCAGAAAATCTAAGGATCACGGTTCCAGGAATTGTGGAGCAAAAGGGGGCTGAAGGAGATTTCGTCCGGGTCCGTAACCTTGATTCCAAGAAGGTGATAATAGCACAGGTCAAGGATGGAAATACGGTCATGGTGAAATTTTGAGGAGGCTTGTCCCATGAAGATTTATTTAAATATGGTCATGGTTGTATTGGCAGTTTTTTTTGCAAGTGGTTGTGCAATAAATCAGCCGCCAACAATCCATAAAAACTACGATACCTCCTTTGCGCCGCTACCGATAGTGCCTTCCCAGCCTAAGGAAGGTTCTCTCTTTGACCCGGATACAGAAACCAGTCTTGTTGCGGACTTTAGGGCGAGAAAGGTGGGAGACATACTGACTGTAAAGATAGAGGAGAATCTCAGGGGTTCAAAGGATGTAAAGACAAACACAGACAGGAAGACCTCTGTGAATGTAGGGCTTACAGGTATCCTTGGGCTTGAGTTCAACAAGCGTGTCTCCCCGCGCTATCCGAGCCAAAAGGTGGATGCCACAAAGGCAATAGGCGGAACGGGAGAAAACAAGTTCGACGGTCAGGGCAAGACCTCAGGGGATACAAGGCTTACAGGGACAATATCTGTGCGGGTGATGAAAAAATTGCCGGGTGGCAATCTCTTCATTCGAGGAAGCAGGGAGATAACCATAAATAATGAGACTCAGTATATGATCCTTACTGGTATCGTTCGTCCTGCAGACATAGATCACAATAACGAGGTATCATCCACAAAGATAGCAGATGCAAGGATTACCTATACAGGAGGTGGGGTCTTGAGCGAGATGCAGCATCCAGGATGGTTTGGGAGGCTGCTTGGGATAATAGCGCCCTTTTAGAAGGCCTAATCTTTGCATACTAAGATTTTAAAAGGATACACGTTTTGGAGTAATTTGATAGAAGCTTGTAACTAACTTAAATGCTTATGAAAAAAGGACCAACATCAAAAAGTGCAGTAAAAGGTGCATTGGGAAAAATCATCCCAGTGATCCTCCTTTGTCTTCTCCTTCAGCTTATGGCCTTTGACGCCATGGCAGCAAGGCTTAAGGACATAGCGTCGGTTCAGGGGCTTAGAGAGAATCAGCTCGTAGGATACGGCCTTGTAGTTGGTCTTGCAGGCACAGGGGACGGAACACAGGTAAAGTTCACCATAAAGTCCATCAGGAATATCATGGAGCGTATGGGCATCATAAGTATTGATCCCAACCAGGTAAAGGTGAAAAACGTTGCGGCAGTCCTCGTTACTGCCAAAATGCCACCCCTTGCCAAGATAGGCCAGAAGATAGACGTGGTGGTCTCATCCCTTGGTGACGCAAAGAGCCTTCTTGGGGGTACGCTTATTTTGACCCCCCTGAAAGGCGCAGACGGAAAGATATACGCCCTTGCCCAGGGGCCAATAAGTGTAGGGGGATACTCAGCAGGAGGCGCCGGGGCAAATGTGCAGAAAAATCATCCAACAGCAGGAAGGATTCCAAACGGGGCAACAGTGGAAAGGGAGATCCCGGTTGATCTCCTTGCCAAAAAGGAGCTCAAGATAAATCTTTTCCGGCCTGATTTTACTACAGCGGAGCGGGCAGTTGATGCCATAAACGACGTGCTCGGAGCCCCCTTTGCAAGGGCAATAGATGCCGAGACCGTATCCGTAAGGGTTCCACCAGAGTATGAGGATTCCCCAATATCTCTTATGGCAGCCATTGAAAATGTGGAGATCAGTCCAGATACGAAGGCCAAGGTTGTCCTTGATGAAAGGACTGGAACGGTGGTGATGGGCAAAAATGTTCAGATATCCACTGTGGCCGTTGCCCATGGAAATCTTAGCATCCAGATAAAGGAATCTCCGCAGGTATCGCAACCTGCACCATTTTCTCGCCAGGGTCAGACAGTGGTCACACCAGGCACTGAGGTAAAGGTGAATGAAACCGGTGGAAGGCTGATAGTGCTGAAACATGGCTCAACCATAGGAGAGCTGGTGGCAGCCTTGAATGCAGTGGGTGTAACCCCGAGGGATCTTATTGCCATCATGCAATCCATAAAGGCTTCCGGTGCCCTACAGGCAGATCTACAGGTTATATAGAGGTTTATGTCATGACAGTAGGAAACAATTTGCCAGCAACAGGCTACATCCAGGAAACGAATAATAGGCAGTTATCGGGCCTGAAAGACAAAGATCCTGTCAGGCTCAAAAAGGCATGTCAGGGTGTTGAATCCATTTTTTTAAACATGATGTTGAAAGAGATGAGAAAGACCGTTCCAAAATCGGGTCTTTTCCCTGACAGTCTCCAAAAGGACATCTATACAAGCCTGTTTGATCAGCAGCTTGCTCAGGAAACGGCTGGCACAGGAAAGGGGATAGGCATAGCCGATATGCTTTTTGAGTACCTTTCAAGAAAATGATGGCAAGATCCAAAAAATTGTAAACAAATATGAAGAGACACAGGTAAAAGATGTCAGACACCGAGAAGACTACAAAAAAAGACCCTCAAGGGTACAAAGAGGCCTTCCACCAGGACGCGCTTATTGAGCACGTGTCAAGGGCAGCGCAGATGTGGGAGCAGATGGACCAGATCGTAAAGGCAGAATGGCATCTTCTTCTTAAAAACGATGTGGGGCGACTGATAAGGATTTCAAGGATAAAGCAAGATCTTGCATCCAGGATAAAAGATGAGGAGCAGAACATAGGTATGATCCTGGCAGGCTTGCTTGATGAAAATGAGAAGTTAGAAAGCCGGCATTTGGCAAAGATCCTGGAACGTCGCATGGGATCAAAAATGACAAACCGTTTCCTTCTGCTTCTTAGGAGGCGCGACTATTTCAGGAATCTGGCAGCGGTGACAAATCGCAGAATTTTTTACTGGATAGAGGACAGACTTGGCTTTTTTGATCACGTTACAAAAATATTGTCTGGTGCCGATTTGAAGCAAGGGCCCACCTACGCTCCAGCCACTCCTCATAAGGGCGCTAAAACAATGGTTGAGGATGGTGGCCATAGAGTCATTGCTAATCGGCATTTTAATCGGGGCTTTTCTGCATACCTTGAACAGTCCAGTACAGGTACTAAGGGGCAATCATGAGCGGTTTGACGAATCTTCTAAACATTGCAAAGGTTGGGCTTTTGGCTCAGCAAACGAGCCTTCAGACAATTGGTCATAATATCTCCAATGTAAATACGCCTGGATACTCCAGACAAAGCGTTACCCTTGCTGCAAAAGATCCTACACCGAC
Source organism: Deltaproteobacteria bacterium (assembly GCA_026985565.1). Taxonomy (GTDB): domain Bacteria; phylum Desulfobacterota; class Dissulfuribacteria; order Dissulfuribacterales; family QOAL01; genus JAADCZ01. The sequence continues at coordinate 3,543 of JALSQG010000209.1, read as the reverse complement.
CTTCATCGGGCTTCTTGGAAACGGGGTTGACGCAAAGGAAGTAACAAGGGCCTATGACAGGTTCATAAACTCTACATATTTTGCTAAGAATTCAGAGCTTAGCGGGCTTTCTACAAGGCTTTCTGGACTAAAAACAGTTGAATCCCTTTTTAATGAAGTGGAAGAAAACGGGCTTAATGGACTCTTGGATGATTTTTGGCAGGGATGGGACGATCTGGCAAACAATGCAGAAGGAATGGCAGAAAGAACCACCCTTCTTCAGAGGGCCACCATGCTTGCCCAGGCCATTCAAGACAAGTACCAGAATCTTATGGCCCTTTCAAAGGAAGTTGATCTGAATATTCAGACAAGTGTGGATGATATAAACAAGATTACGAGCCAGATTGCAGAACTAAATGTGCAAATAGTGTCGGCAGAGGCCGGCCATCACAGTGCAAATGATCTTAGGGATCAAAGGGATGAGCTGGTAAAGAGGCTGTCTGAGCTTGCAAATGTAAGATATTTTGAAACAGAAAGGGGCTCATATACCATAATGATAGGTCAGGGCAGCCCCATTGTGGAAGACAACAAATCGTGGAAGTTAAAGGTCATTGATGGAGATGTGACATGGATGGGTTCTCACGGGCAGCAGTTCAAGCTTAGTAGGCAGGATATCTCAAGTGGTGAGCTTGGAGGCTGGCTCGACATCAAGTCCAAGCTAAGTCCAAGGCAGATTACCAAGCTTTCAAATTCTGTGGTTAACACCTCTGGGAATGAGCCAATTCATCTTGACACCCATTTTGCCGATATAGATGGTGTGACCGTTACAGGAAATTTTCAAATATCCTTTTCAGGAACAGATCAGTCTGGCTCTGGAATAACAGGGACCTATGACAGCACAAATGATGTGGATGGTGATGGGGCATTTGGAACCATTCGTGATTTTGCCGCATTTATAGAAAATCAATTTGGGAACAAGGTTCAGGTGACCACAACCGATGATGGAAGAATACAGATTGAGGACATAGACCCTGGGGAATTTCCCATCTCCTTTCAAATAGACGATATAAGCGGTGGAATTACCGGATTACGTTTGGGAAAATTCGATGATAATTATCCGCTAAGTTATACGGAAAAACTTAATCAGATAGCAAAACAGCTTATCAAGGTGGTAAATGGGCAACATGCTCAAGGTATAGGGCTTACGCCTCTTAAAGAAGTAACTGCCACAAACCGGGTTATCAACCCAAATGAACCCCTTGAGTCCAAGGCCTCTGGGCTTGAATTTTCAGAGGATGTAAAAGACGGGACCTTTGAAATTTGGCTTTTTGATGCAAACGGTAATGTTATTGATCAAGACCCTGCAACGCCATTAATAAATGATCCAATAAGTTTAAACATAGATTCCCACACTACGTTAGATGATTTAGTAACTCAGATAGACGGTATCGATGGTCTTCGTGCAAGAATCGTAAACAGCTCCCTTGTAATCGGAACGGATGATACACACGGTGTAGCTGGTTTTTCCTTTGGGAATGACACGTCAAACGTATTAATGGCCCTTGGCCTTAACAGTTTCTTTACTGGAACTGGTGCCAACGATATTGCAGTTAACAGTGAACTTGTAGATGATCCGAGAATCGTGGCGGCAGCCAAGGTGGAAGAGCCAGGTGCAGTTTCTGTCACATCAAAACAGGTAACAGAGCCAGGCCGTGCTTTTGATTTGGCGATTCAGGAAGGCAGTTTCTCAATCCAGTTTAGTGGCCCTGGCGGAAATGTATCAAGAACAATTGACGTTTACAGAAATTCAGGCAGGGTTGATTCTATCGATGACATTCTGGCACGTGTTGCAGATCTTGATGAGGTAGATCAAGCCTGGGTAGAAGACGGCCTCGTTCATATAAGGGCCGCTACAGGATATGAAATAACCGATATACAAGACAGCACCACACACCCTACCAACTTCCTTACATTTACAGGCATTAGCCTCAGTGCGCCATCAGATGAGGTAGCTGGAACCTTCAAGGTGGATAGGACCTTTGATCCCGTTGATTCTTACGATACCAATGTGACAGATGGTACCCTTTCTTTTACGCTCTACGATGAAGACAGGCCTTATGACACCAGAAACATAACGGTTAATGCTTCAGATACTTTGGAGGATATCCGGTATAAAATAAACTCGCAAAATGATCTTCGAGCAGTCATAGAAAACGGCAGGCTTAAAATTTTCGCAGCTGGCGGTGCCGTAAGACTTGCCATATCAGATGATACATCCGGTCTTGCAAGCTATCTTGAGTTGAATACTCCAAGTGGAGGTGCAGTTTCACCTGCCAACAACAAAAATGCCCTTGAAATGAAAAGGCTTAGTAATAAGCCTGTTGAAGAATTGGATGATGCGACCATAAATGATGCATATCATAGCCTTGTGGGAAGTGTTGGCATCGACACCAGGACGGTCAGTCTGGATCACGACTTTATGCGTGGGGCGGTAAACGATCTTCAGGCAAGAAGAGAGGACGTATCAGGGGTCTCAATAGACGAGGAGCTTTCGGATCTTCTTAAGTTTCAGCATGCATATACGGCAGCTGCAAAGCTAATCAAAGTGGCAGACGAGCTATTTGTATCCTTACTCCAGTCAAAGTAACGAGAGGGCTTAGATCATGAGAGTTACCATGACCACCATGTACAACAGGATAAAGACGGACCTTTCAAGGCTTACAGAAAGGTTGGACAAAACAAATGCCAGCATATCATCGGGCAAGATTTACAGGTCCCCTTCGGACGCACCAGTTAAGCTGACACATGCCCTCGGGGTCAGGGACAATCTTTCCGACGTGGACCAGTTCCAAAGGAACATCTCTTATGGCAAGGGATGGGTAAAGGCCACGGAAAATATCTTTACAGGCATACAAGACAGGCTTCAGCGTGCCAAGGAGCTTGCCATAGAGGCAGCAAATGATACCCTTAACAAGGATGATAGGCGTGCCATTGCCCAGGAGGTAAAAAATATCCTGGACGAGGTGATAAGTCTTGGAAACACCAAGCTTGGCAACCGTTATATCCTTGCTGGGTCAAAAACCACTGGTTATGACTCTGGAGAGCAGCCATTTGAGATGGACAGGGAAGGTAATGTCACCTACAGAGGTAACCAGGAGGATGTCAGGGTTGATGTGGCACCAGGGATAAAGCAGAAAATAAATCTTGATGGGAAAAGTTCTCTTATGGAAAGCGGGACCTTTGAGGCGCTGAAAGACCTGTATGACAGCCTAATGGCAAACAGCCAGCCAAACATAGAAAATACCATAAAAAAGCTCGATGACAGCATGACATACATCAGTAACCAAACCGCAAGGATAGGGGCCATGGAAAGTTCAATGGATGCAAAGGGGGATCTGATGGATTCACAAAAGATAATAAACAAGGAAATACTTTCCGGCATTGAAGATACAGACATGATAGAGGCCATAAGTGATCTTAATTCCACCCAGACTGCATACCAGGCGGCCCTTGGGGCAGCATCCAAGGTAATGAAGGTCTCTCTTGCAGATTACATCTAAGGTA
>JALSQG010000208.1 GCA_026985565.1 Deltaproteobacteria bacterium | reverse complement strand
CCTAAAGATTTTTCCTGCAAATTTTAAAGAAAAAAATTCCCAAATCCGATGGATAAAATGGAAAAAGACTCATAATCAGGAGGTAATAAGAAAAAATGGGAAACTTTCATAAAAAATTTTTTCATTCTGCTGCAAATAACAACAGGGCAGGTTTCACCCTGATAGAAATGGCCATAGTGCTTGTAATAATCGGCATCATTATCGGGGCTGTGATGAAGGGCCGAGACCTCATAAAGTCTGCCCAGATCAAGAATGCATACGAAACCTTCTTTGCCGCCCACTATAAGGCCATTACATCCTATTATGACAAAACAGGGCGCATTCTCGGCGATGGCACAGTAAATGGTGGAAACGGAAATCCAAACGGATACATGGACTACATCAGTCTGGGCAATGGAGGCTACCGCACAAGGATAATTAACGCCTTGAGCAGTGTTGGTATTGACATATGCTCTCTTGTAAAAAGCAACCTCACCTCGAACGAGTGCGGGCCAAATGGCATAAACATTGGGCAGATCTCCCTTGATGGAGAATATTCGAGGCAGACTGCATGGGTTGGGTACTATTATGGCAACCTGAATGGACGAACCAGAAACTATTTGCGGATCCAGAACTTGCCCACGGATTTTGCCATTGCCCTTGATAAGATGATAGACGGGGTTGCCAACTGTGCATCCGGCTCTTTTGTGGCAGCGCCTGGGGTTGCCTGTAACAATGGCCAGTGGCCTGATGCAAGCACTACGGCCTACACACACGCTGCATGGATAGTGGAATTTTAGACGGTCTACCAACCAACCACCTCCGGAAGGCAACCAGAGTGACACTTGGCCTTCGTTTTGTCTGGTTGCCTTTATACAGCCGCCAAAACCTTCACTTTTAAAAGGCCATGAACACCACAAAAAAACCTATTGGAGTCCTTTTAAAGGAACAGGGGCTTGTCACAGAGCAGCAGATCCAGTTTGCCCTGGCTGAGCAAAGGGCCACAGGTGAAAAACTTGGAGAATGTCTTACGCGCCTTGGCATCATTACCGACTCTGAGCTCGCCATGGCCCTGTCCCAACAGACAGGGGTACCCTTCATAGATGTCAGATCCTTCACCCCTGACAAGGAGGCCTTAAGACGCATACCTGCCCATGTCGCCCGATCCCAAAGGCTTCTTCCCCTTCGTCTGAGTGATCAAGGAATAGAGGTGGCAACCGTTGACCCCTATGACCCAAATGTTACCCAGGTCATCTTGAGGGCCACAGGACTTAAGGCAAAACTCTTTGTAGCCCCTGAAGGTGAGATTAGGAAGCTGGTAGAAAGGTACTACTATCTCATTGAGCATCCCGTTGACGACGAGATAACAAAGGCCATCAAACAGCTCACATCCGGTGCGGGTATAGACGTTGATCTTTCCCGCCTGACCGAGCTCATCCTCACTTCTGCGGTAATTCAGAGGGCAACCGACGTGCATGTAACACCAAGTGACAAATCCTGCAGGATCATGTTCCGCATAGACGGTGTCCTTGAGCCAAGGTATGTCTTTCCATCCCGCGTTCATACCAAACTTATAACAAACCTGAAGGTGAAGGCCGGGATGGACATATCTGAGCAGCGAAAGCCCCAGGATGGACGTATGTCCTTTGAGTTTCTTGGAGACATTTTTGACGTAAGAGTCTCCACTGTGAAAACAAACTTTGGGGAGAACATGGTGTTGCGACTTCTTCCTTCAAAGGGTGAGGCACTTCTGAACCTGGAACAGCTTGGCTTTGGCCAGGAACAACTTGGGCTTGTTCATGAGCTGTTTTCAAGGCCTTATGGCATCGTTCTCATAACAGGGCCAACAGGAAGCGGAAAGACCACCACTCTTTATGCTGCCCTGAGGGATCAAAACTCCATTGAAAAAAACATCGTTACAGTAGAAGACCCGATAGAATATCAGTTTCTCATGATCAGGCAGACCCAAGTCAACGAAAAGGCTGGATACAACTTCGCCTCTGCCATTCGTACCTTTTTACGTCAGGATCCGGATGTAATACTTGTTGGTGAGATAAGAGACAGGGAAACCGCCTCCTTGGCAACAAGGGCTGCCATAACAGGCCATCTCGTTCTTTCCACCCTCCATACAAACAGTGCAATTGGAGCACTGGCAAGGCTCAAAGACTTGGGTATTTCGCCTTATCTGCTCTCAACTTCCCTTTCTGGGATTGTTGCCCAGCGTCTGGTCAGGAAGCTTTGTCCCTACTGCAAAGAAGCCTCGACAATCACAAAGGAAGAGGCAGAATCCCTTGGTCTGCCTTTGGAAACACAGGTATATAGAGCAGGTAGTTGCAGCTGGTGCAGGAATACCGGATATATGGGAAGGACTGTGGTGTCTGAGGTGCTCGGATTTTCGGAAACCTCACTGAAACTTATAGCAAGGGACGAGCCCCTAAGCGAAATACTTGCCCAGGCCAAATCTGAAGGCTTCATGTCAATCAGGGAACATGCAGCCCAAAAAGTTTCTGAAGGTATCACAAGCCCAGAAGAAGTAAGGAGGGTCCTTGGCTAATGGCCTGGTACAAATATGAGGCAATGACGCCGGAAGGGCAAAAAATAATTGATGAGGGAAACTATAACTCTGGTGCAGAGCTTTACAGGACCTTAAAAGAACAGGGCTACCAGCTACTTGATTACCACCGGAAGGCCTTTCACATAAAAAATCCCCTGCCAGTCAGGATAAAACGGCAAGTGCTGTCCGAGCTTTTCAGGAACCTTTCCCTGGTTTTAAAGGCAGGGGTTCCCCTGGTGGATGCCCTGGAAGACCTTGCAGACTCACCTATTCCCTCTCAGCTACGGCGCATACTGAAAGACGTAATAAAAAGGATACGAGGAGGAGACCTTTTTTCTGAGGCCCTATCCCATCATTCTTCAGTCTTTCCAAACATCGTAATAGTGCTCGCCCAGCTTGGAGAGGAAACCGGACAACTTGACCGAACCCTTGAAGATGCTGCAAATCACCTTGAAAGGGTACAGGAGATCATAGACAAGACAAAGCGTGCACTTAGCTACCCTGTCGTAATTTTGACGACAATGGTCGGCGCCTTGGCGTTTTGGCTCATCTATGTCCTTCCAAAACTCTTTGAGCTTTTCAAAAGCCTTGGCCTCAAAGAGCTTCCTTTCATGACCAGGATTCTGGTTTCCGTTGTGGAAAAGGTAAAGGCTTACTGGTATGTGGTTCCATGTCTTTTCATTGCCATGGTGGCCTTTTGGATAATCTCGAAAAAAAACGAAAGGCTCAAACTGCTTTGGGATACATTCTGGTCAAAAATGCCACTGATTGGACCTGTGATAAAGGCCTCCCAGCTTGCCTTCTTTTTCGAATATCTGTCTCTGCTTACTGCATCTGGCATAGATGTCATAAAGAGCCTTGATATCATGAAAGGCGCCATTACACATCAGATACTCAAAAAAGGCATTAGACAGATAAGGGATCTTGTCCTTGCCGGCTTTTCCCTCTCTGACGCATCCAAGGAGGTAGCATTTTTTGAGCCTTTCATACTGAGGATGATTCGCGTTGGAGAAAGTACAGGGCATATGCCTGAGCAGCTAAAAATCCTTGCTGATTATTACATGACAAAGGTTAACAGGCTTGTGGATGCCATGGCCAAATCCCTTGAGCCAGTACTCATAATTTTTGCTGGCATAATATTTGTAATCATAGTCATGGGTCTTTTGGGACCGATATATGACATGATGGGGAGCCTAAAATAAATGGCACAGGCAATTCCAGACTACCTAAAATGGTTTGATTTCTCAGAACCACCCTTCAGGCTTTCACCTGATGTGGATTTTTTTTACCCTTCAAGCTCTCACAAGCAGGCCCTTGACGTCCTCAGGTATGGCATAAGCAGAGGGGAAGGTTTTATGGTGCTAAGTGGTCAGGCAGGCACTGGAAAGACCATGCTTCTCAGGCTTCTGTTAAGAGAGCTTCCTCATGACAAGGAGGCGGCCTTTATCGTAACGCCAGCCGTGGACCCAAAGGGGCTCATGGGCCTTTTGATGGAGGAGCTGGGTTTTAAGCTCAACCCTGAAAGAAGCGAGCTTGCACTCATGCTCAAGGACTTTCAGGAAAACATCATTAGATTGGCAAAGGAAAAAAGGGGGATCTTGATTGTGGTAGATGAGGCCCAGGATCTACCCCTTGAGACGGTTGAACAGCTACGCCTTCTGTCAAACATAGAAACTGGCAAACAAAAGCTTGTGCAAATCCTGCTTGTTGGTCAGCCGGAGATCCAGGCTCTCTTGTCAGACCCAAGACTTTGCCAGTTGACCCAACGCATCGTAATTAACGAAAAACTTAAGCCTCTAAGTGAACATGAAACAAGGGACTATGTAAGATTTCGTATTTCAAAGGCAGGCCGTGCCGATCTTGGCATATCCCACGATTTTTTTAAAGGGCTTTACAAACGCACAAGCGGACTGCCACGGCTAATAAACAGGGCCATGGACCGTTCTCTTTTAATGGCAGCTGCCTCTTGCTCAAAGGGACTTGAAGCATCCCATCTATCAGACGCCCTATCTACCCTGCCTGAACCTGGAACCATAGCCTCAGGATCCTTCAGGGACGGGCTTAAAAATTTGTTCCCAACAGCCTGGAAAAATGTTGCCTTTGCCGGTATTGGTTGCATGTTGGGTATAGCCCTATGCTTCCCCATGTTTAAGGCACATCATTTAAATACTCCTATCAAAAGGATTCAGCCATTAACCGCTTCCTCGGCCAATTCAGGACAAAAGGCACTTCTAACTCCTGGGGCCTTTAAGACGAGAGTGATAGTAACGAGGGCTCGAATTCACCTCAGACCTGATAAGACGTCGCCTGTAGTTACCCTTGTCAGGAAAGGGCAAGACCTGACGGTCATAGAAAGGAAAAAGAGATGGTTCAAGGTAATGGCAAAAAGTGAAGGCGAGTCTGAATTTACTGGCTGGCTTCTAAAGAAACAAGTTGAAAGGGAAATAGGTGAAACTGATATCTATTCACAAAAAGAGATGGATCGTACAGAGACAGCGAGAAGGCCTATATAGATACCTTTGCGTCAGCAAGAGCCAGGGCCGGGTAGAGATCGAGGAATTTCGTGAAGACGTCCCTCTTTCTGATCTTCCTTCCAAAGGCCTTGATATTGTCATCCATTCTGAAAGAATCCTCATTTCCAAAGAGTCCTTTCCTCCTATAAAAGACGAGATTTTGAAGCTTCAAATAGACGAAAGGGTTCGCCCCATTGGACCTTGGGCAGACGAAAGTGCCATTCATCACTGCGTACACCTTCTTGAAAAAGGCTCAAGCCTGAACACCTTTGCTGTCGTTTCCCTACCCGAAAGGGACATTGAACGGGCCATATCTCCCTTTTCCGATCTTGGCGCAAGGGTGAAGTCATGTATTCCACACGTTGCCGCAATCGCTGCCCTTACAGGCCGTCTTACAGACGAACCGGTCATAGCCTGCTTTATGGATAGGGGCTATGTGGACATAATTGCGGCAGAAAAGGGGATACCTTTCTATTCCCAGATCTCGCCCATAGATGAGGAGATAGGCGATCCTGAGATTATGGCCCAGGCCATCTTCAATGTCCGTCAGATTATCAACTCTCGTTTCAATAAAAATGTCAAAAAACTGCTACTTTTTGGCAAAAAAAACTATCATATGCAAGATCAGCTTGGCTCTGAAAAGATATGGCGGCCTGATACAAAAAAAATAGTAAAAGAAGAACACCAGGACCTGTTCTGGCTACATCCTGAACTTGTTGGTTCGCTTTTTACAGATAAAGACTTTAACTGTGTTCCCACCTCCCTCAAAAATACCTATGTCATCCAGGACATAAACAGGGTGGCTGCAGCCCTTGCCCTTTGCGGCATCATTGTCCTTTCTGGTTCTGGCTTCTATCTAAAACGAGAAACAACAAGGCTCAGGGCAAGATACAGTCTCCTCAAGGCAAAGGTTCAGGAACAAGACAACCGCATTTCCAAGAAGATGCCAGATGCAAAGGTGCTTGAGCGCGTAGCAGGGATCCTTAAGGTAAAACAGGCAGTTTCAAAGGAGCCTTCCCTTGATGACCTTCTTTATAAGATCTCGGGGCGGAT
>JALSQG010000207.1 GCA_026985565.1 Deltaproteobacteria bacterium | reverse complement strand
TTCCCTGAGTTTTCACCTCTTGCGTGAAAGAAAGTGAATTCGCCCCATGATTAGGCCATTATTTGAGTATTTTTCTGATTTTAGAACTTAATTTGGATACAAAAAAAGGGTCAAGTAGTGATGTATTTTGACCCTTCATGATATACCAAATTTGGTAGCGGGGGGAGGATTTGAACCTCCGACCTTCGGGTTATGAGCCCGACGAGCTACCAGACTGCTCCACCCCGCAATCGATTTGTGCTAATTTAAATAATCACCTTGGATGCTCTTGTCAACATTGAATAGAAGGTGAACGGTCCTGATGGTAAGAAAGATTCAAATGATTAAGGAGGGTTCATAGTCTGTGCCCAAAGAACAGAAACTGGAAGATAGTAGCTATGTTGTCATAATGGCAGGAGGGCAAAGCAGGAGATTCGGCTCAAACAAGGCTTTTGCCAAATTCATGGGAAAGACCTTTTTAGAAAGGGTGATACATGCAGTTTCACAGGTAACTGAAAGGTTCGTTCTTTCCGTTAGGGATCAGTCAGATTATCCCTGGCTAAAAGTAGATAAGGTTCCAGACCTGGTTAAAGGCGTTGGCCCTATGGGTGGGCTTTATTCATGTTTTAAGGTGCTAAAGGCAGAAACTCTTCTTCTTGTTGCTTGCGACATGCCACTTTTATCATCACGGTTCATACGTTTTATGCTAGAATTTCAGTGTGAAGAGCCCATAGTTGTTCCTGAAGCAGGAGGCCAACTCCATCCGCTTCATGCCAGATATCACAAAAGCGTTGTCCAATACATTGAAGAACTGATTGAAGAAAACAGGTTTGGGATGTCAGAGCTTTTGAGAAAGGTCCCATTTAAGACCATTTCTCAAATAGATGCAGGAAACCACGTAGATCTTGAAAAGGTCTTAACAAACGTAAATACCAGGCTCGAGCTTGAAATGCTCCAAAAGCATGTAAATCGCTGACACAGTAGCAGTTTAATAAATGTTGCCTGGAATTTCCCCTTAGTTTAGACTGACAACGCCTCCACCAAATATAATAATGAAAGAGAAGAACAATCATGTCACTTAAGAACCTCGAAAAAAGAATAGACAAGGCCCTTAAAAAGGGGCACAAGGACAGCGTCATAGAGCCTGTGCGGCTTGACATGGATAGCGAGTTCCAGTTTCGATGCTATCCAGGGGTGAGTTGCTTTACCAAGTGTTGCCGAAACATGAACATCATCCTTACCCCGTACGATATAATTAGGCTTAAACACAGGCTTGGCCTTTCTTCTGATCTCTTTCTCAGAATATACACAGAACCGGAGCTTCTTGGAATTACAAGGATACCTGTGGCCAGGATGAAGATGCTTGAAGATGAAGGTGGCAGATGCCCTTTTGTGACCAAGGATGGTTGTCAGGTCTACTCTGACAGGCCAGTATGTTGTCGTTACTATCCAGTGGGTCTTGCAAGCCTAAGGCAACAGGAAAAACATGCAGGGGAGGAAGAAGAGTTCTTCTTTCTTGTGAAAGAGCCACACTGTAAAGGCTTTGAAGAAGATACGCAGTGGACTGTCCGATCATGGAGACAGGATCAAGGCTCTGATTTTTATGACAGGATGAACAGGGAATGGATGGAGCTTCTTTTGAGGAAGAGGTCCTTTGGCGAGGAAACAGAGATGCCCCCTAAGGCAAGGGAGCTTTTCTTTATGGTGTCTACCAATATGGAAAGATTCCGCAGCTTTGTGTTTGAAAGCCGCTTTCTCGATACCTATCAGGTAGATGGTAAATTGCTACGAAAGATTCTTGATGACGACGTGGAGCTCATGCAGTTTGGCTTTGAATATTTGAAGGTAGCGGTATTTGGTGCGGAATCAGATGTCATAAAACTTAGAGAAGACATATTAAATGCAACGGTAAAAAAGATTATAAAACGCAGGAAAAAGAGGAGAAGAAGGCTTGCGCGTCTTGCAAAGGGGCGCAAGTAGCCAGCAGAGGCATTGGTATAATAAGTGGAAATTTCAGCCAAAGACATCAGTTTTGGCTATGAAGAAACTCAACCGTATCTTTTCAATGATCTGTGTCTGAAAATATCCTCACCTGGATTTTATTCCCTCTTTGGTTTTTCAGGTTGCGGAAAATCCACCCTAGCAAGGCTTTTGGCAGGTCTGCTCAAGCCCCAAAAGGGATTCGTTATAAAAAAAGGTATCACAAATGTGCTTCTCTGTTACAACACAGAGCGTCTGCCAGGATGGGTCTCTGTTGGGGAACATCTTGATAGGGCAGTTTCCCCAAAATCATCAAAAAAAGACCTAAGGTATTTCATCAGTGAATTAGGTCTTTCTTCTGTTGTTGACCAGAAATTTTTCAGACTTTCTATGGGACAAAAAAACAGGGCAAATCTGGCTCGTTACCTGGTGCAGGACTTTGATATGCTCATCTGTGATGAAGTACTGGCAAATGTAGATGAGCCGTCGAGAAACCATATCCTTTCTCTTATCAAATATAGATTTGGCCATCATGCCATCCTGTTTTACATATCGCACAATGTGGAGGAGGTCTGTTTTTTTTCGAAAAAGATCTTCGTTATCCCAACAGGGAAAGAGACAGTGGAAGATCTGATCGAGATCGATGGCCTTGATGGAAGGGATAAAAAGAAAGAAAAAGGACGGCAGGAGATCCTTCATGAGACCATCTTAAAGGTTCTAAAGGCAGCCTCATACGCATACGGACAGGAAATATGAGACTCTTACAGTTTTTAGTTATATTTTTTACATTCATCCTTTTTCTTGAAGGTGTAAAGTATGGCGTAGGATTTTCAGACTACCTTATCCCCCCCTTTTTTGAGATTTACGGCCTAATTATTCACAAGTGGAAAGACTTTTTCATTCCTTCCCTAAACACACTTTTGGTCGCCATGGCAGGACATCTTCTTGCCATACTGCTTGCAGCCATAGTCGCCTTTTTTGCACGAGGTGGCTCCATGCTTTCAAACCTTGTAAGGACAGCAGCCTACAACCTACAGGCCTACCCTGTTGTGGCCATTGCCCCCTTGGTGTTCATCTTTCTTGGAGACGGCCTGGCCTCACGACTCCTTATAGCAACAATAATATGTTATTTTCCACTGCTATTGAATCTTCTTGGAATCTTTTCAGAACCAGTGGAAGACGTGGAACACTTTTTCAGACAAACGGGCCGCCTCGATAGCAGGACAGAGATCACCATTAGGATCTTTGAAAACCTTGACAAAATGATTACGGTCATTGGTGGCAGTTCAACCCTTGCCATGGTAGGGACAATTGTGGCAGAATTTCTGGCTGCCACCATGGGAATAGGCTATGTAATAAGAAAGGCCCTTTACCAAAACAATCTGGCTGCCATAGTGGCATGCCTTCTCTATATCGGCCTGTGCTCATCCCTATATCTTATAGGAGTTGAATTATTGGGGAAATTCATAAAAAAGAGGCTCATGGCCTGACAGGATTCTTACTCTATACTTTTAGCAAAGCGGTCCCATCTGATGTGGTGATTTCTATCCCAGCTAAAATATATGATAAATGCCTTTCCCTTTACATCCTTTACTGGAACAAAGCCCCAAAACCTGCTGTCAAAACTTTGATCCCTATTATCTCCCATTACAAAGAGTTTGCCCGGTGGAACCTTGATTGGTCCCAAATTATCCCTCGGACTTGCACCAGCAGGAAGGATATTTGGATCTGTATGCTGTACACCTGGAGGGTCCTTAAATAGTTTCCCGTTTACAAAGACCTTTTTGTTCACAATTTTTATTGTATCACCACCAACGCCTATCACCCGTTTTATAAAATCCTTATCCCTTTCAAGAGGAAAAATAAAGACTATAACATCTCCCCTCTGGGGGGACCCAAACTTTATCCAGGTGGACCTGGTAATTGGGTTTTTCACACCGTAGACAAACTTGTTTACAAGTATGTGGTCTCCGACTAAGAGGGTCTTTATCATGGAGCCAGAAGGGATCTTAAAGGCCTGTACCACAAAGGTGCGCACAAAGAGTGCAATAATTAGGGCTATAGCTATGGACTGACCATATTCCTTGATGGTCTCCATATTTACATTGGGGAATATCTCTGGTTTTTCCGGTCTCATGGCTTGGCAATGTTAGTACCGTGCATCAAGGTGTGCAAGGATATAATGGATATAATAAATTATACCTTGAGAACGCTAAGAAAGGCCTCTTGAGGTATCTCTATCTGACCAACCTGCTTCATCCTCTTTTTCCCCTCCTTCTGCTTTTCAAGGAGCTTCCTTTTTCTTGTTATATCACCGCCATAACATTTGGCTGTAACGTCCTTTCTAAGAGGAGGGATGCGTTCCCTTGCAATGACCTTGCTGCCAATGGCAGCCTGGATTACCACCTCAAAAAGCTGCCGGGGAATTATTTTACGAAGTTTGGAGACAAGGTCTCTTCCCCTGTAATAGGCCTTTTCTTTATGCACAATGATAGAGAGGGCATCAACTGGCTGTTTGTTTATGAGGATATCGAGTTTGACAAGGTTTGCAGGCCGATATTCCAAAAAATCGTAATCAATGGATGCATATCCCCTGCTGACCGACTTTAGTTTGTCATAAAAATCGAGGACTATCTCGTTGAAGGGCAGCTCATATTTTAACAGAACCCTTTCCGCTGTCAGATAGGTCATGTCAATTTGTTTTCCTCTTTTTTCATCGCAAAGGGTCATGACAGGGCCAACGAACTCCTTAGGTATGTATATCTCCATCTCCACATATGGCTCTGAAATGGCCTTGATCTTGCCAGCTTCTGGCATTTGGGCCGGATTGTGGATTGTAACTATATCTCCACTGGAAAGCTCCACCTTATAAGCCACTGCAGGGGCCGTAGTTATGAGGGATAGTTCAAACTCACGCTCAAGACGCTCCTGGACTATGTCCATGTGCAGAAGTCCAAGGAATCCGCACCTGAAGCCAAAACCTAAGGCAGTGGAGCTTTCAGGCTCATAGGTAAAGGCAGGGTCGTTGAGCCACAGTTTTTCCACTGCTTCTTTGAGTTGATCGTATTGGCCGGAATCCACCGGATATAGACCACAAAAAACCATGGGTTTTACAGGCTTGAAACCTGGAAGCGGTGTGCGAGCCGGCCTCTTTGGCTCAGTCAAGGTATCACCGATCTGGGTATCCCTTACATTTTTTATCCCGGCTACAACAAAACCAACCTCTCCCGGACCAAGACTTTCTACGTCAATGCTTTGTGGTGCAAAGATTCCTATCCTTAAGGCCTCATATTTTCTACCATTTGACATCATCATGAGTTGCATCCCCTTTTTCAAGGTGCCCTGAACCACTCGTACAAGCACAATGGCTCCCTGATAGGAATCGAACCAGGAATCGAATATGAGGGCCTTTAGCGGCGCATCAGGATCGCCCTTTGGTGACGGAATCTTGTTGACTATGGCCTCAAGCACTTCCTGAGTGCCGATGCCTTCCTTTGCACTAACAAGTATTGCATCAGAGGCGTCAAGTCCGATAATGTCTTCTATCTGTTGCATCACGGCCTCTGGATCAGCGCTTGGAAGGTCGATTTTGTTAAGGACAGGAATTATTTCAAGGTCGTTTTCTATGGCCAAATAAACGTTTGCAAGGGTCTGGGCCTCTACCCCCTGGGTTGCGTCTACAACAAGGAGTGCTCCTTCACAGGCTGCAAGACTTCTTGACACCTCGTAGGAAAAATCCACATGGCCTGGGGTGTCTATAAGATTCAATAGATATCTGTTTCCATCCTTGGCATCGTAGAAAAGACGGGCCGTTTGGGCCTTTATAGTAATACCCCTTTCCCTTTCAATGTCCATTTGGTCCAAGAATTGCTTTTTCATTTCCCTGGCAGTCACACTGCCTGTAAATTCAAGGATTCTGTCGGCGAGGGTGGATTTTCCATGGTCTATATGGGCAATAATGGAAAAATTTCTTATTCGATCAATTGGAACATTCATAATTTTTTACTGTTAAAGCACAGACCGGCCTCTAATTCCCTAAAGAATTCAGGGAATGTAATGATAACTTTTAAAAATTTTAAAACAAGTCTTTTAACGCTTAAGAAAAAATCCGTTGGTGCCGAACAACATAATAACATGAAAAAA
>JALSQG010000206.1 GCA_026985565.1 Deltaproteobacteria bacterium | reverse complement strand
AGTTTCCATTCAATATGTAGTCATGTACCATGAGATTTCGCCCAACAAAGGCTCTGGCATATTCAATGGCACCGCATTCAAGGCTTCCTCCAGTCTTGACCATGGTATTTTCTGACCTGATTATCCCTGAAACGAACACGTCGCCCCCTGCCAGCACTATGGCCTCGTCTTCAATATTTCCCCCAATCACAAGATCTCCCATGGTTTCAACGGTAAAGCCTCCAAGAACAGAGCCTGTTATTTCAAGTTTTTTGCCATAGAACTCCACATGACCTGTAGAAAAGTCCACATCCCCGTCGATGGTCCATTCCGGCATAACGGAAATCGTGCCGTCAGGATCAATAACCAGGGCACCAGAAGCCGTTGCCGCCATGGTGTCTGGGTTTTGTATCTCCACAAGGTTGCCTGGTTTAAAGTATACGGTATGTCCTGGCTCTGGATCCATGATGTTTCCAAATATGTCTTTACCTGGCTTCCCAGCAGTGGGAGGGATCCTCCTTGCTATGATTTCCCCCTTGAATACGTTGTCTATAAGGCACAGGTTTCGAGGATCAGCCTTGGCATCGGCCCTTTTTCGCTCAAGATATGAAGAGGCAACTATATCTATCCTGCCATCTATTCCTGGTTCTGGGGAAATCCCTTCTGCCACAAAAAGCACATCATCTTGAAGTCTTGGGGGATTTAATAGGCCAAAACATATGCCTGCCTCTTTGAATACCTCTTTCAGGTGACTATTCACCTTAACGATGTTGTCTTTGTCCACACCTTCTACAAAGGCCTTGAGATTATCCTTTGTTATCTTAAAGACAGCTCCAGTGTCACCAAGTTTTATTCCTCTGTAAAATTTTTGTCTGTCCACTTCTATCCATCTTCTCCTACAAGAATCAAAAATAGACGACTCCAAGCTACCCTGGCTGCAAAAACAGGTTGTGAACCACAGATTCTGCTTTTATTATCGACCCTAATTTAGAGAATCATTATAAAATTTTTTTAATAAGGAGAAGGATCATGAAATTTTTTATCGATACTGCGAACCTTGACGAGATAAAGAAGGCTTCCGAGATGGGAATGGTGGATGGCGTTACCACCAATCCTTCACTTATCGCAAAGGAAGGATGTGGTTTTGAAGAACGTATAAAGGATATATGTGCACTGGTTGAGGGGCCTGTTAGTGCAGAGGTGGTGAGTACTGACTCAACAGGCATGATTGAGGAGGCAAAGAGGCTTGCCGATCTTGCTGAAAATGTTGTCATAAAGATACCCATGACAACCGAAGGTCTAAAAGCCACAAAGTCTCTTTCCGCCCTTGGAATAAAGACCAATGTGACCCTTGTTTTTTCTCCTCTTCAGGCCCTTCTTGCAGCAAAGGCAGGGGCAACCTTTGTAAGCCCATTTGTAGGAAGGCTCGACGACATTTCAACAGATGGTATGGAGCTTATTTCAGACATAGTTCAGATATATGACAACTATAACTTTTCTACTGAGATCATAGTGGCAAGCATTCGCCATCCCATGCATGTCCTTGAATCTGCAAGGCTTGGCGCTGATATTGCAACAATCCCATACAAGGTGATTGCACAGCTTGCAAAACACCCACTTACGGACATTGGGCTTGAAAAATTTTTAAGTGATTGGCAAAAGGTTCCGAAGACATAATTGATGAAAAGGAAAGGAAGAGGCATACAAATATACTGGAAAATAAAGTGGGCCAGGATACCATTTTGCTTATGTGCCAGGCCCACTTTGTTAAGTATTGTTGCAGGGCTTCTTCTATCCTTTATTCATGTTCATCCCTCCTATTCAGGTGGTATATATTCCTATGTGGATAAAAATGGTGTTTATCATTTTACGAATGCACCGACTGACCCGCGTTTTTCAAGGATAGAAATGGATGAAGACCATGCGCTTTTAAAGGGAAAGGGGCGGTCGAGGCGTGGTTTTGATTATGGTTCCAACCTTGACGTGCAGGAACGTGTCGAGCGTTTCAAAAGAGAGATAGAAAAGGCTGCAAATTATTTTGGTCTTGATCCTGCTCTTATTAAGGCAATAATCAGGGCAGAATCTGGTGGCAATCCCTTGGCTGTATCCTCGAAGGGGGCCTTGGGGCTTATGCAGCTTATGCCAAAGACGGCAAGAGAGCTTATGGTTTATGACCCAATGGATCCGGCTGAGAACATCTGGGGTGGTAGCAAGTATCTCAGCTGGCTCATGGAAAATTTTGACGGGGATATAATCACTGCCCTTGCTGCCTACAATTCAGGCCCTGGTGCTGTAGAACGATATGGAGGTGTTCCTCCATATCCAGAAACCATTCAATATATACGAAAGGTCTTAAGGTTCTGGAAACAGGCCAGAAGTGATAGCTGAAAAACCGAGAACAACAAGACAACTCGTACTATTTTTCAGCAGATCCCTCCAGATCGCTACAGAGTTCAATCGGGTTCGAGGAAATGGCAAAGGTGCAGGCTTGAAACTTTTTCTTCCCCATTAAAAGTTTTCCGCCTTTTGCACAAAGCAGAGAAGCAGGCTCTGATACGGCCTTTGCGCCTACGGCATTTTGGACCACATCGGATCCTTCTATGCCATCTATACGGTTCAAATCTTCTGAGGAAAAGACCCTGAGTGTTGCCTCAAGATACTCTGCAAGCTTCACTATGGCTGGCTCTTTCTCCTTTTTGTCAATGGTACAGACATTTTTTATTGAAAATGGATGAATATGGGCGCTCCCTATAAAGGATAGGGCCTTTTCCAACAGGTGATCAGGTGAAAGGCCCTTATGACATCCTGTGCCAAGGTTGAGATTTCTGGTCACAAGATGAAGGCATTTATGGTTTTGGGGAATGAAAGGGCCAATGGATATTTGGGCATCCTCTTCCTTTCTGGTTTGAACAAGACCTGGCGGGAGTTTTTTTGCATAAACATCTTCTTGTAAAAACACATTTAGTTTTTTACCGTTTCTCATGGCCGCCTGGGCATCTTTTAGCCCTTTTGCATCAGCGGGTACCAGGCCGTTGGCCTTGGCCCAAAGATCAAGCGGTACAAGTTTCAAAACATCTGATTGGGTTGTTATTACCGGTGTAGCACCAAGAATGCCTGCGACTTTTTTTGCAAGTTCATTTCCGCCTCCAAGATGGCCAGAAAGAAGGCATACACAGTTTCTGCACGATTCATCAACTGCAACCACGGCAGGATCCAAATATTTGTCTCTAATGTATGGGGCAATGGTCCTGACTGCAATCTGGCATGCACTGATGAAAATTATGGAAGAAATATGATTCCATCTTTTTTCGAGGATCTGTCTTTCTTTAAGTTCCTTGAAAGATAAGAGTTCCAAAGATGTATCAAGATCCTGATATAGCCTTTTGGCCACTTTCTTACCTTTTTCACCGAGAAATACCAAAAGCGTTGGCGTTACTGTTCCAGTGGCACTTGGCCTTTTAACCGTATCTGCGAAGGCATGAAGGATCTTTTTATCCTGCTGCCACTGACCTTTTCGAAATTCGTGGGAAAAGTCTTCGTGATACAGATATGATCGTGTTGATGACGGATCATCAATCCCCTTTAATGCCTGGCCAACTATGATTACCGCCGTTTTTTTTATGCCTGCCTGTTTTACCTTTTGGGAAATGTTATTGAGAGTACCTGTTATTATTCTTTCTTCAGGCCATGTGGCCTTTTCCACAACGGCAACCGGGGTAGTTGGTTCATAGCCCTTTAAAAGGGCATCCACCACTTTATCAATGTATCCTGCACTGAGATAAAGGATAAGGGATGCCTGTATCTTTGATAGTCTTCCAAGGGCTTCCTTTTCTGGTACCGGGGTCCTGCCAGCGATCCTGCTTATTATCACTGTCTGAACCTTTTCGGGAATGGTAAGTTCTGCTCCAAGTCTTGCACATGCAGCGAAACCTGAAGTAACCCCTGGAATCACCTCATATGGGATGGACAACATCTTAAGGCGGCTAATTTGCTCGGAAATAGCACTATAGATGGCAGGATCCCCAGTGTGCAGCCTTACCACTTTCTCGCCAGCTCGGTATGACTGCACCATGATCTCAATGACCTGGTCAAGGTGCATACCTGCCGAGTTGAAACATTTGCCCTTACAGCCTGTCAGTACCTTTTTAGGCACAAGAGAGCCAGTGTAGATAATGACATCAGCCTTTGTCAGCAGTCGTTTGGCCTTAAGGGTGAGAAGTTCAGGATCCCCAGGGCCAGCACCGATAAAGTGTATAGGAAAATTATTTGGGTTATTTTTATTTATTAGCCAGCACCCCCTACAGCTGCTGCCATCTTGAATATTGGAAGATACATGGCAATAACAATTGAGCCGATTGTACCACCAAGAAATACAATCATAAAGGGTTCTATCATACTGGTAAGACCATCGACAGCAGTATCCACCTCCTCGTCGTAGAAATCAGCAATCTTGTTTAGCATTGCATCAAGTGCACCGGTGGTCTCTCCAACTGAGATCATCTGTACCACCATACTGGGAAACACCTTACTTTCCGTCAGTGGTTGGGCTATAGAGCGGCCCTCACTGATACTTGCTTTGACTGCCCTTATTGCATTTTCCACAATCTTGTTTCCTGCAGTACCCGCAGCAACATTTAGTGCTTCTATAATAGGAACACCACTGTTTATAAGGGTACCAAGGGTCCTTGTAAATTTTGCAACTGCCACCTTCCTGATGAGAGGGCCAAACACGGGCGCTTTCAGAAGAAGTTTGTCAACGAAATATCTACCTTTTTCTGTGGCATAATATTTCTTAAACAGGATGACTAAGAAAGCGATTCCCCCAGCTATGGCAAAAAAATAAGATTTCATAAAGTTACTCAAATTTATTACCATTACAGTGGGCCCCGGTAAGGCTGCACCAAATTCATTAAACATCTTGGCAAAGGTGGGAATGACAAATATGAGAATGATGCTCAAAACCACTGCCGATATTGCAAGCACTATGGCAGGGTATGTCATAGCACTTTTTACCTTGGCCTTCAGGGCCTGGGCCTTTTCCATGTAATCGGAAAGCCTTCTAAGGACATCGTCAAGTATACCTCCGATTTCACCAGCAGCCACCATGTTTCTGTAAAGCCTGTCAAAGTGTTTTGGATACTTTTTCAAGGCATCTGCAAAGGTGGAGCCGCTTTCAACATCTGTCTTTATCTCGGTGAGCATCTTTTTGAAGGTGGGATTTTCCTGCTGGCTTGCAAGTATCTCAAGACCTCTTACAAGGGGAAGACCAGCATCTATCATGGTAGATAGCTGCCTTGTAAAGATGACAATGTCTTTGGTCTTTACCTTTGGTTGCAGGAAACTGATGTTTTCAAAAAGATCCTTTGGTTTTGTCTTAATTTTTTTTATTCTGATCTTTTTCCTTGAAAGAAGAAGCCTTGCGGTCTGTTCATCCTTTGCCTCTATCTCGCCCTTTGTGTTTTGGCCCGACGGATCAATTCCTGCCCAAACGTATACCGGCATATCCCAACTCCTTGATTTCAATAATTTTTATACCTTTCTAATACAAAAAAGTCCCACATGCGTTTAAAGGGTTCTCTATCCTTTATCGGCACTGAAGGATATGGCCTTTAGAGGTCTCGGGTTTTGATTTGCCAGGCTCTTAAAAAGTTGTTGGCAAGATTATTAATGGGGGGTATTGGCCTTTTAATCTTGTTAGCGTTGCTAAAAACCAAGCCGTTTAAGTATGTCTTTTGTTTCTGCCTTACGGAGCAAAAAGGATTTTTCCCTGGAGGTTGCCCCTGACTTTAAGATTATCTTTGAGCGAGGAAGACCTGTAATCTTTGAAAGAAGCTGCTGTACCGCCTTGTTGGCCTTACCGTCAGTTGGAGGGGCTTGAACTGCAAGCTTTAGTCTGTCACCATGAAGGCCAACTATCCTGTTACGCGATGCCTTCGGTTGTATATGAAGAAGCAAGAGTACACCCTCCTTGCTTTCTTTGATAAATGGAGGAAGCTTACCGTTATGAGTCATCATTAGAAGTTGTAATGTGAGTTGTCTATTGCTTTTTGGCCTTACAATGCCTTAAAAGACTTGGACCAAGCTTCTGCACTTCCTTGAATATTTGTATGAATCCAACTCGGTCCTTTTCTTCAAGAATTTGT
>JALSQG010000205.1 GCA_026985565.1 Deltaproteobacteria bacterium | reverse complement strand
GAGCTTCGGCCAAGGGCAGCCTTTTCCCCTTAAAGCCCTTTGGATAGGCAGGAAAGACGTTGTACGATGACAGGATTTTTTGCCCTTCCAGGGAGATGCAAAACCTTAGAAACCTGGTTCCCTCGTCTCCCACACCTTTAGAGTCGAAATAAGCAATAAGTCTTGCACTTAAGGGATAGGCCCTTGCCGTAATGTTTTGAGATGACGCCTCTACGTAGTCATCTCCTTCCTTTTTCGAGATGGCGACCGTTTTGATACCCTCTATTTTCTCTCCGCAAAGATAAAGGCCCAAGGCACCTTGCTGAGTGGAGACGGCATGAAATAGATCTGCCTTTGTGGGAAGAAGTTTTACGTCTGACCTGAATTTACCTCCACACAGACAGCTTTTTTTTACCCATGTGTAAAGATCTGGATTCGGAGACTTTGCAAAAGGCGCTACCGGCGTATCCAACCATGCTCCCGTTAGACCAAGCTGGCTGAAATAATCTATGGTAAATGGAAATCCACATCTTCTATCCTCTGAGAATATGGCATCAATTTGAGGAATGGTCAGACCTTTTAAGGGGTTTGAACAGTTGGCATAAAGACAGATGCCAAGACTTCCAAGAACCAGGCACTCCGGACTCATGGGCGCAGTAGCCGCCTGTTGCCCTTTGGCAGTTTTCGGATCTTTTATGCTGCACTTGGCATCAAGATCCTGCTCCAAGACTATGTGAATGACATTTCCCCTTTTAAGGCTGCGTGTGTCGCTCTGGTATTTGAAAACAAGACTATTGCAAATTTTTTTTTCTTGGGCGACTCTTAAGAGTTCTTCTATGCAAGGACGCAAGAAAGACGGACATACAATGACCATTGAGCTGTTTGAATCAACTGATTGCTTTTTGATGCCAATATGTTGTTGGGCCGAACAAATCGCAGTCTGCCCCCAAAAGATCAGAAGAAAAAAAACTGTTATCAACAAAATGGCGTTTTTATTTTTCATTGCATATTGGCCCCTATGTCATCTTGGCTTAGTCCTGAAATACGTTCAAGTTCCTGTCTGTCTTTTATCTCTATATTTGATCCTTTTACTTTTATTATGCCTGCACGTTGCATCCTGGACAATATCCTTGACAGTGTCTCTGGTATGGTGCCAAGAAGGCTTGCCAACTGGGTCTTTGTGAGATCAAGATCAATGGAATCGGCACCGCCTCTTTTGGCGCTCGATATCAGCAAGTATGTTGCAAGACGCCCAGGAACCTCCTTTAGAGAAAGATCACCAATCATTCTCGCAAATATCATTAGACGTTTTGACAAAATTGCAAGAAGGTTTAGGCAAAGTGGGGGGTTTTCCTGCAGAAGCCTTTCAAAACCGGAGCGGGGAATCTGAAAGGTACTGCTTTTTTCCATGGCAGACGCATTAGCGGGAAAGGGCACTCCTGCAAATACAGCAGCCTCTCCAAAGGGCTCCCCTGGTCCAAATACGTGAAGAATCTGTTCCCGTCCCTCAGCAGATAACTTGAAAATCTTGACCTTGCCAGAAAGCACTATGTGAAAATCAGTTGCAGGTTCTCCCTCAAAAAAGATGGATTCGTTTTTTCCAAAGGTGCAAAGGTTGCCAACAACTTCTATTTGTCTCAAGTACTGGTCCGGAAGACCTTTAAAGAGGAAACAGGATTGAAGGGTCTTGGATATATTCAAAGATGTCTCTCCCAAAATTAGTAACGCTTGTCTTTTTCTTGCCTTAAACCATGGGCTGTCTTATAAATGTATAAAAATTTTTCGCAGGTGGTCTCTTGCTTCAGATATACAAACAGAAAAAGGCCAAAATCGAGTCTCTTGAGAATATAGAAAAGGGTTGCTGGATAAATCTTTGTAACCCTACTGAAGAGGAACTTAATAGGATATTGACAGAGACTCAAGTGTTGCCGGAATTTTTGCGCTATCCCCTTGACATGGAAGAGACTTCCAGGGTCGAAATTGATGAAAGACAATTACTAATAATCGTAAAAATACCATATCCTCAACATATGGGTGATGTGGTGCGTTACGAAACAATGCCCCTTGGTATAATATTGTTGGAAGACAAAGATATTGTTATTACCGTCTGTCCTGTCAAGTCTGCTGTCCTTGACAAGGTGGTGGAGACAGCCAGCAAGCAGCGGGTCTTATCAAGCCATATCAGGTTTATCTTCAATATATTTTTAAGGGTGGCTGGCGAGTATCTTCGTTATTTGCGTCTGATCGACAGGCTTATGGACGAATACGAAGAGGAGCTTCATCGGTCCATGAGGAACAAGGAGCTTATAAAGCTACTTAACTTGGAAAAGAGCCTCGTTTATTTTAATACCAGTCTCAAGGCCAACGATATGGTCATGGCAAGACTTGGTAGTGGACGCCACCTGGCAATTACAGAAGACGACGAGGATATACTGGAAGATGCACAGATCGAGAATCAACAGGCAATAGAGATGGCAAAGATATATAGCGACATCTTGGCCGGGATGATGGATGCATACGCCTCTGTTATCTCAAACAACCTGAACATCGTCATGAAGTTTCTAACTGCCGTAACGATAGTGCTCATGCTGCCAAACCTTGTGGCAAGCATATACGGCATGAACATTGAGCTGCCGTTTCAGCACAATCCTCATGCCTTTTTCATCACCATGGGTCTTTCATTTTTGATGTCTGCCTTTGTGGTTTACATCTTCATAAAAAAGAAGATGTTTTGAGTGCATGAGTGGCAGCAACCATACAGGCAAAGACAAGGCCAGGGATCCCGAGAAGGAGGCATGGCTTGCGAATTTCTTTACGGAAAATCACTTGGCCTACGAGGCCTTTCCTCAAGAGGTTGCATCTCCAGAACAACTAAGATTCATCGTCTATACAGAGCCTGGTCAGCTTTACTATCCATGTTCAGACAGGACCTTCAGTGCCATTATAAACAAAAAAGACAGCGACTGGCTTATATTCAACTATGTGAAGGTATGGGACAAGATAAAACCCCTTGTCACCTCCATCATAGACGAAAAATACAAACGGGAATTTCTCCTTAATCTTCTCCATATCAAATTCCGGCACGATACAGCCTCTCTTGTGATGCTTCCATCCCGAGTGGAAAAAAGGTTGCTTCATATTTTTGTGCGAGTAGGTGAAATAGACAGGCCACTTGCCAAAGGAAAGGAGGACAAGAATCGAAGGGTAAGTGCCATTTTGGAATCAGAAGCCTACAGGCAGGCAATTAACGACAGGGAGGGACTCGAGCTGGAAGAAGACTCGCCTCTGGACGAGATTGGGCTAAGGATAAGTTTTCTTAAGCTCAGACGGCTCTTTAGCCTTGCATTCAATCTGGACAAGGTCTTGGCCCTTGAAGACATAACCAGGGAAAGACTAATGGGTTTCATGGCCACAGAGGTGAAAGGGCCTGGATGGGATCATTTGGAAGAGATCCTGAGAAAATGGCACAAGGAACAGGAGTGGCATTATCTTTTGTGGAAAAGCCCTTTGGCAGGGTCGATACTTCTTGACCTTGAGATAATAAAGATTCTGGTGAGGTTTGGGGTAAAGGTTATCATATCTGTCAAACATGCCTTCTACTTTGATGAGATTACAATGGCAGACATAATGGAAGACCCATATCTCACAGACAGATTCAAGGTGGCAGAGATAATTACAGAACGGAGCATTTCAAAGAAAAGCCTTCTTGAAAAACTTAAAAGTGATAAGGCCATTTTCGTAATAGATGACGGGACCCAGGAACGTTTTAATCCCCTTTTGACATCCGTTACCTTTGCAAGGGCCTTCAAGGAGGCCGACGAGATTCTGATTCGTTCTCCCAATGACGCCTGGTGCATAAGCAGGGCAAGCTTTAGTTATACAAGAAACATGATGCTAAGAGACCTGGATGTGAATGACCATCTTGAGATATTGTTTGAGCCAAAGCATCCAAAGGCAGTAAGATTCTCCGAGGCCGATCTTCGTGCAAAGGCAGAGGCCCTTATCTACCATCTCAAGGTGGCAAAGAGAAAGGGCAAGACCATCATGTTTTACAGTGCAATAGTCGGAAGCATCCCCGGGCAGCTTGAAATGGCGAAAAAGATTCTTAAGGTATTTGTGAATCATCTGCGCCAGAAACACGAAAATGTGGTCATAATAAACCCTGCAGAACATTTTGAGCCTGGCATGGATGCTGATGATCTCATGTATATGTGGGAGATTGTCCAAAGAAGCGGCCTTATTGATATATGGCGTTTTCAGACCTATGAGGATATCGAAAAGGCCTTTGAGCTCATGGGTGAGAAGGTCCCGCCTGAATGGGTAGGAAAAGACGCAACATACAGCACAGGGTGTACCAAAGAGATGCAGATAGCAAGGGAGGTGCAGAAGGAACATCCTGAGATGCAGATAATCGGGCCACCTTGGGAGAAATTTCTAAGGAGGAAGGAATACGGGGTAGGAAAACTATATGACAGGACCTTAGGAGATATATCTTGAGGAGATGATAAGCAAAAACATAGATTTTGAAGACAACACGGTAATAATTGATCTTTATGGAGAACATGGAACCAATCTCAAACTGATCGAAGATGCCCTTGGAGTGGACATCCAGACCAAGGGGAATCAGATCACCATCACAGGAGATGCAGCTGGAACCGATCTTGCCCAGCGCGCCTGCCGTCAGCTTTATAGCCTTGTTCAGCAGGGATACCCGCTTGAGAGGCGAGATGTTGAGTTTGCAATCACAATACTAAGTGAAGACCCAAAGGCAAAGATAGCAGACATATTTCTCGACAATCTCACCATAAAATCAGGCAGGAAGAAGATATCACCAAAATCCCTTGCACAGAAATACTATGTGGAATCCATAAGGAAAAACGACATAGTGTTCGGTATTGGTCCGGCAGGCACAGGCAAGACCTACCTGGCAATGGCCATGGCCATCTCATTTCTGCTAAATGATGAAATCGCACGAATCATAATGGTTCGGCCAGCCGTTGAGGCAGGCGAGAGGCTTGGTTTTCTCCCTGGGGACCTGGAAGAGAAGGTAAATCCTTATCTTCGCCCTCTTTACGATGCCCTATATGACATGCTCCCCTTTGACAGGGTGGCACGACTGCTTGAGCGTGGGATTATAGAGGTAGCACCCCTTGCCTTCATGAGGGGCAGAACCTTAAATGACGCCTTTATCATTCTTGATGAGGCGCAAAACACTACCTCGAGTCAGATGAAGATGTTCCTTACAAGGATAGGCTTTGGGTCAAAGGCAGTGATTACAGGAGATATTACCCAGATTGATCTTGACGATCAGACGGAGTCTGGTCTTGTTCAGGCAAAAAGGCTTCTAAGGGATATAAGGGGCATTGCTTTTTGCCACTTTTCAAAAAAGGATGTTGTACGA
Source organism: Deltaproteobacteria bacterium (assembly GCA_026985565.1). Classification (GTDB taxonomy): domain Bacteria; phylum Desulfobacterota; class Dissulfuribacteria; order Dissulfuribacterales; family QOAL01; genus JAADCZ01. The sequence goes on along the minus strand of JALSQG010000205.1, from coordinate 770 downwards.
CATCCTCTTGTAAAGAGGATAATACAGGCCTACGAGGAAGAGGAAGAAAGAAAGCGGAACAAGGCGGCGTAACCATGCCGGTTGAGGTCATAACCCATTCAAAAATTCCGTTTTCGCTGGTCAGGGTAAAAAGATGTGCTGCTCATCTATTAAGGCTTAATGGTCTTGGTCACAAGCAGTTAAATGTGCTACTTACAGATGATACCCACATAAAGACCCTTAATGAGAAATGGTTTGGAAGATCCAGGCCAACAAACGTAATCTCATTCCAGATGGATGATCCAGAATGCCTGGGAGACATCGTCATTTCAGTTGAAAGGGCAAAAGATGAGGCCCAAATGGGCCTTACAACCATCATTAACAGGATCACAGAATTGCTAATCCATGGTTTTGTTCACCTTCTTGGCCATGATCACGAGCTCGGCCCTGATCATGCCGAGCGTATGGCCGATATGGAATTTGGTCTTAGAAAATCTCTTTTCAGGAGGGAGATAATGGCTGATCTTTGTATAAATGTTGATCATGTGGCTACTATTCGTCAGGCAAGGGGAGGAGTGGAGCCAGATCCGGTGGTGGCTGCAGGCATTGTGGAACTTGCCGGGGCAGACGGTGTTGTGGTCCACCTGCGGGAAGACAGGCGTCATATCCAGGATAGAGACGTAAGATTGCTTCGCCAGATAGTGCAGACACGCCTTACACTTGAAATGGCAGCAACAGAGGAGATGCTTGGGATAGCAACTGACATAAAGCCAGATATCGTCACTTTGGTC
>JALSQG010000204.1 GCA_026985565.1 Deltaproteobacteria bacterium | reverse complement strand
TGAAATAGATTCGTGGAAAGATTGGAGAAGGCTTCCAGGGCTTGCCAATCTCGTGTTAGTAAACCGCCCGCCTGTGACCCTTGAACAGGTGAGAAAAAAGTTTGCCAAGCTGTTTCCCGACCGCCCCGTTGAGGTGTCACCAGTCGAGGCAGACGATCTTGGTGTCATCACCGCCATTAAAACAACAGGTTTAGAGATTTCATCCACTTCTATCAGAGAAAAGGTAAGGCAGGGGAAGTCGATCCGTTTTCTCTTGCCTGAAACTGTAAGAAAATACATTATGGAAAAAGGACTATACAAAGTCAAAAAAGATTTGACACAGGTAATTGAAAAGGAACATCTCGATAGTATGAGTGTGGCCAATGAGATCTACCGCCAGATCCATGACAATAAGGGCGAAAACATAGTTGTCCTGGATATGCGCGGGGTCTCACCGGTCGCTGACTTTTTCATCATTGCCCACGGCCGATCAACCCGCCACGTGCAGGGAATGGCCAACCGTATGAAAAGGGAGCTTAGCAGGATAAAAATAAAGTGTAGGAGCGTAGAAGGCGAGGAAGAAGGCAAATGGGTATTGATGGATTTTGATGATGTGGTGGTTCACCTTTTCTATGAGCCTGTAAGGGCTTTCTATGACCTGGAGGGGTTGTGGTATGAAGCCCCAAGGCTCGTAATGACACAACATGGACTCAGGCCGGAGGTGGAAGATGAACAACAATAGGTCAGTAAGGCCTGTGATGCTGGTGATAATGGATGGCTGGGGATGGAGGGAAGAGACAGACGGAAACGCGATTCGTCTTGCAAACACCCCCAACCTGGATGGCTATTTCAACAAATACCCCTTTACGCTGCTTAAGGCGTCTGGACAGGCCGTGGGGCTTCCACCGGGTCAGATGGGAAATTCCGAGGTTGGACATCTGAATCTTGGAGCTGGAAGAATAGTGTATCAGGAACTTACCAGGATCAACATGGCCATAGAAGATGGCTCCTTTTTTGAGAACCCAACCCTTAAGGAAATAATGGAAAAGGTTCGCAAGAGCCAAGGTTCAAGGCTTCATCTAATGGGCCTTGTATCAGACGGCGGAGTCCACAGCCAGATGGAGCATCTTTTTGCCCTTATCGAGATGGCTGAAAGATACCAGATTGGAGACAGGCTCTGTATCCATGCCTTTATGGACGGCAGGGATACCCCGCCAACCAGCGGAGCAGAACACATGGAGCGGCTCCTTAAGGAGATGGACCGGATTGGAGCTGGGACTGTTGCCTCTATCTGCGGCCGTTTCTATGCCATGGACAGAGACACCCGTTGGGACAGGGTTGAGTTGGCCTATGAAATGTTAGTAAGGGGAAAGGGCAGGCTTGAAAAAGACCCTGTTGAGGCCATAAAAAAGGCCTACGAACGCGGAGAGACCGACGAATTTATAAAGCCCATTCTCATAGAAAACCAAAGCTGCACAAGCTCCCATGACAAGGGGCCAGTCAGGGACGGGGATGCAATATTTCACTTCAACTTCAGGGCAGACAGGGCAAGGGAGCTTACTCGCGCCTTTACTGAAAAGGACTTTTCTTTTTTTGACGTAAGCGACAGGCCTCGCCTTATCGCCTTTGGCACCATGACCATGTATGACAAAAACTTCGACCTTCCAGTTGCATTTCCTCCTGAGAGGCTGAAACATATTCTTGGAGAAGAGATGAGCCTTTATGGGCTAAGCCAGCTTCGAATAGCAGAAACGGAAAAGTACGCCCATGTAACCTATTTCTTTAACGGGGGCGAGGAGGAACCCTTTCCAAAAGAAGAAAGAATCCTCATACCGTCTCCAAGAGACATTCCAACATACGATCTCAAACCTGAGATGAGTGCCTACAAGATTGCAGAAAGACTCGTAAAGGAGATAAAGACGCAGGCCTACGAGCTGATAGTTGTAAACTTTGCCAATGGGGATATGGTTGGCCACACAGGGGTACTTGAGGCGGCCATTAAGGCATGTGAAGTGGTGGATGAATGCGTTGGCAAGGTTACAGAGGAGTTCAAAAAGCTTGGAGGATCAGTCATAATCACAGCAGATCATGGAAATGCAGAGGTGATGAAACTTCCAGATGGCAGCCCTGCCACTGCCCATACCACTAACCCTGTTCCATTGTATCTCGTGGATGATGAGCACAAAAGCGTAGGCCTTGAAAAGGGAATCTTGGGAGACGTGGCCCCTACCATATTGAAGATTATGGGTTTAGAACAGCCAAAAGAAATGACAGGGAGCCCTCTTTTCTGAAATGGGCACTTCTGCCATATGCTCTCTTGAGCAGGTGTCGAAACACTATCGGGTGAAAAAAGGCTTTTTTTCCCAGGCCACCACCAGGATAAAGGCCCTTAATAAAGTAAACCTTGAGATCAGGAGACAGGAGATCCTTGGCCTGGTGGGAGAAAGCGGCTGCGGCAAGTCCACCCTGGCCAGGCTTGTTCTTGGCCTTGAAAGGCCAAGTGGCGGGAAGATACTGTTTGAGCAGACAGACCTTTCAAGTCTAAGTGGAAAGGGACTAAAAGATTTTAGGAAAAGGGCACAGATGGTGTTTCAAGACCCTTTTTCATCGTTAAATCCAAAGAAAACAATTTTCCAGATAATCAGCCAACCACTAAGGATACACAAGATATGCCCAAGGGAGCGTCTTGAGCAAGAGGTCAGACGTCTTTTGACATTGGCAGGGCTCAGTACACCAGGACTTGAAAGACGCTACCCGCATGAATTCAGCGGTGGCCAAAGACAAAGGATAGGCATCGCAAGGGCCCTTGCCACAAGGCCAGAGCTTGTGGTTATGGATGAGCCAACCTCGGCCCTTGATGTTTCCATACAGGCGCAGATCATAAACCTTATACTTGACCTTCAGGAAACCGAAAGACTGACGTGTCTTTTCATTTCCCACGATCTACCAATAGTCCAATTCGTCAGCCATCGGGTTGCGGTAATGTATAAAGGGACCATCGTGGAAACAATGCCTAAAGGGGCCTTTGGACTTACAAAAGAAACCGCTTCCAACAATGAAATACACCATCCTTACACCTCGTTTCTCATGAAGTCCATACCAGTGCCATCGACAAATGGCGTAGGTGACTGCCATGCATTCGAAAGCAGCCAAACAGAAGAACATGCCCCTGGCATCTCATCACCTGAATCCGGCTGTGTTTTTTGGGGCCGTTGCCCGTATGGAATGAAGATTTGCCAGGAGAAGGAGCCTGTCTCCGTGGAAGTCGGGAAAGATCATTTCATCTCGTGCCATCTCTTTAAAGCCAAAGAAAAGGAGCGCCAGCAGACATGAAGTTTGATGCAACAGTAACAGATCTATTCGATCTCGACATACCAGAAAGCTACGAGATACCCGAGTGCCTTCCACTTATGGCACTCAGGGATGTCATAGTATTTCCTTCCATGGTTGTTCCCCTATTTGTAGGAAGAGAAACCTCAATAGCAGCAGTGAACGAGGCGCTAACCAATGACCGGCTCATCTTTCTTGTGGCCCAGAAGGATGCCCGCATAGACAAACCAGTGGCTGAAGACCTTTATTCCACAGGGGTAATTGCAGCCATAATGCGAACCCTTCAACTGCCAGATGGGAGGCTCAAGATACTTATCCAGGCACTCTTAAAAGGCAAGACCACAAAGATGGTGCAGCAGCAGCCCTTTTTCAAGGTAAAGGTGGAACCCATCGAGGATATGGATGTGGAAATTACCGTGGAAACCGAGGCGCTCATGCGCCATGTGCGGGAGCAGGCGGAAAAACTGTTCAATCTAAAGAACATCTTTAGCCCGGAACTTGGAATAATTCTCAGTACGGTAAATGATCCTGGAAAACTTGCAGATGTGGTTGCCTCTAATCTAAAGCTTAACGGCGCAGAGGCCCAGGAAATACTTCAGATCTTTCACCCAATAAAAAGACTCAAAAAGGTTTCGGAATTCCTTGCACGGGAGATAGAGGTATCAACGGTTCAGGCCAAGATCCAGTCAGAAGCAAGGGAAGAGATGAGCAGGACCCAGAGGGACATCTTCCTCAGGGAACAGTTAAGGGCCATTCAAAGGGAACTTGGAGAAATAGACGAACGCCAGAAGGAAATAGAAGAGTACAAACTTAAGATAGAGCAGGCTGACATGCCTGAAGAGACCGAAGAGGAGGCCATAAGACAGCTTAAACGCCTTGAATTCATGCACCCGGATTCCTCTGAGGCAGCCCTTGTTCGCACCTATCTCGACTGGCTGTGTGAACTGCCCTGGTCTGTCACCACAAGGGACAAGCTTGACATAAAACGGGCAAGGAAAATACTTAATGAAGACCACTACGACCTTGAGAAGATAAAGGAAAGAATAATAGAATTCATAGCAGTCAGAAAACTGAACCGGAAGGTAAAAGGGCCGATTCTTTGCTTCGTAGGGCCTCCCGGTGTGGGTAAAACATCCCTTGGTAAATCCATTGCAAGGGCCTTGGGGCGCCGTTTTGTGCGACTATCCCTTGGAGGGGTCCGTGACGAGGCAGAAATCAGGGGGCACAGACGCACCTATGTAGGTGCCATGCCAGGACGAATCATTCAGGAGATAAAAAGGGCTGGGACTAAAAATCCCGTTTTCATGATGGATGAAGTGGACAAGATAGGGGCAGATTTCCGGGGGGATCCAGCAGCAGCGCTCCTTGAGGTACTTGACCCAGAACAAAACAATGCCTTTTCAGACCATTACATCGAGGTACCATTCGACCTTTCAAAGGTGCTATTCATCCTAACTGCAAACGTGACGGACACCATCCCCTCTGCCCTTCTTGATAGACTCGAGGTACTCAGACTGTCTGGATACACGCCTGAAGAAAAGAGGGAGATTGCAACACGATATCTAATTGACAGACAGATGAAGGCATGCGGCCTTAAGAATGGACAGCTTGAGATATCAAGTAATGCCTTGGATCTCATGATCTCTGAATATACGGAAGAGGCAGGCCTTAGAGAGCTTGAAAGGCAGATAGCATCCGTGTGCAGAAAGGTGGCATGCAAGGTGGCAGAAGGTAAGAAGGGGCCATTCAGGGTAACTGCCGGGAATCTCCACAGATATCTTGGCCCACCAAGGGTGCTATCTGATTTCATCAGGGAAGACAGTCAGATAGGTGTTGCCACAGGACTTGCCTGGACCGCCTATGGGGGGGAGGTCATGAGGGTGGAATGCCAGATCATGCCAGGGAAAGGTAATCTTACCCTTACCGGGCTTCTTGGAGAGGTGATGAAAGAATCTGCCCAGGCGGCCCTTAGCTGGATAAAATCCAAGGCTAAAGACCTTGACATTAAACCTGAGACCTTCGAGGAAAAGGACATACACATACACCTGCCTTCAGGAGCCATTCCGAAAGATGGCCCCTCTGCTGGCATAACCCTGACCACCGCCCTTGTATCTGCACTCACCAAAAGATGCGTGGACAAGGACGTAGCCATGACAGGAGAAATCACCCTTACAGGCAGGGTCTTACCAATAGGGGGACTTAAGGAAAAGGCAATAGCTGCACTTAGAAAGGGAATTTCCACAATAATAATACCGGAATCAAACATCACCGACCTGGAAGAAATACCCGAACAGATTAGGAAAAGACTCGAATTCAAACCAGTCAAATCCATTGATGAGGTACTTAATATAGCGCTTCTTCCCCCTGCGAAAACGGAAAAAAGGAAAAAGAAAAATGGCAGAGTTAAAAGTAAATGAAAAAAGATTAGCTCACCTGTTTATGGATCTTGTCAGGATTGACAGCCCATCAAGACATGAGGGGCAGGTGGCAAACTTCATAAAGAAATGGTTTAAGCAGCATGTGCCTGAGGCCACAGTGGTCGAAGACAACTCTCAGTTGGATACAGGGTCAGACACCGGAAACATTATTGTAAAGGTCCCTGGCGAAAAAAAGGCCCCTTCCCTGTTCTTTAATGCCCACATGGACACAGTTGAACCAGGAAGAGGCATAAGACCCATATTTGAAAATGGCATATTCCGTACCGACGGTTCAACAGTTCTTGGTGGCGATGACAAGGCAGCAATAGCCATTATGATGGAGACGGTGATTGGTATCAGGGAACAAAAGATACCCCATGGTCCCCTTGAACTCCTCTTTACCACTTGCGAGGAGATAGGCCTGCTTGGAGCAAAGG
>JALSQG010000203.1 GCA_026985565.1 Deltaproteobacteria bacterium | reverse complement strand
ATGTCTGGCGTGATCCCCTTTGCCTGAATAGATCTTCCACTCGGTGTGTAATAGCGGGCTGTTGTCAGCCTTATTGCAGCGCCCTCTTCAAGGGGAATGATGGTCTGGACAGACCCTTTTCCAAAGGTCTGGGTCCCAACTATGACAGCCCGTTTGTTGTCTTGCAAGGCCCCTGCAACAATCTCTGAAGCACTTGCACTTCCACCATTTACCAACACCACAAGCGGATAGTTGTGATGGACCCTGTTTGGTTTGGCATAAAACTTCATCTTTGAGTCTTCAAGACGGCCATCTGTGTACACGATAAGGCCAGATTCAAGAAATTCATCGCTGACTGCCACTGCCTGATCAAGGAGTCCTCCAGGATTGTTTCTAAGATCAATTACAAGACCCTTTAGTTTTCCGCCTTTTTCAAGCTTTTTAAGGGCCTTTCTAAGTTCCTTTTCTGTTTTCGACTGGAAGTTGGTTATCCTCACGTATCCGTAACCTTCTTCAAGCAACTTGGAACGGACGCTTACTATTGGAATAACATCACGTACAAGCTTTACGTCCTTGAGCTTGTTCCAGCCGCTTCTGTAAATAGAAATGGTGACAGAAGTACCCTTTGGCCCCCTGAGAAGCTTAACTGCCTGAATCAGGCTCATGTTTTTGGTACTCTTGCCATTTATCTTCAGAATCTTATCATTTGCCTGGATACCGGCCTTGAAGGCAGGAGTGCCCTCTATTGGTGAGACCACTGTCAGAACCCCATCCTTTATGGTTATTTCGATGCCAATGCCAGTGAATTTTCCCTTTGTCTCTACCTGGAGTTCCTTGAAATCCTCTGGCTTCATGAATGCAGAATGAGGGTCAAGGGAGCTCAGCATGCCTTGTATGGCCCCGTAAATTAGCTTTTTTGATTTAACAGGCTCTACATAATCTCTTTCCACAAGGTCAAGCACTTGGGAAAAAAGTTTCAATTGATGATATGTGGTGTTATCGTCACTTTCTGCCACTGCCAGATTGGCTGGATTTATGTAGAGTGTGACTACTGTTATCCCGATAATGGAAAGGGCCAAAAGGAGGTACAAGAAGATATTTGCGCGACAAGTTTTCATTTCAAGCTCCCTCATGGATTAGCTGACCGATTAATTTATACATGTTTTGCAATGGAATTGCCGCATTACTATTACTCTATCTTCTTACTATTTCAATACCTCTTAGGTCAAACCAGTAAGGTGCAGTAAGCTGTTTTCCATTGTGTCTTATCTCAACATATATTCCTTCTGACACCCAGGGGCCGCCACCTGAAAGACCTATTACCTCGCCCTCTGCCACCGTATCTCCAACCTTCTTCTTGAAACTTTGTCCTTGGGCAACTAGGCTCATGTATCCGTCACCATGATCCACTATAAAGACCTTGCCATAGCCGGGCAGTGTATCATTAAATACCACCTTGCCGTCAAAAATTGCCCTGATTTCCGTACCCCAAGGACACTTTATAACCATACCCTTTGATCTTCTTCTTGATTTAAAAATTATCACCGTTCCAGGGGCAGGAAGATTAAGCGTACCTCTTTGAGCCCGAAACTCAAACTGGCTTTCTTTGCTTACAGGAGAAAGTGCCTTCTGACTTGCCCTTGCCTTCATTGAAAGCTCTTCAACCAATCGGGAAAGACGACGCTTTGCCCTCCTAAGCTGGGAGATCATCCTCTTGTATCTTTTGCTTTTCTTATTTAATGATTCAAGGTACTTTTCCTTCTCAGCCTTTGTCTTTTCAAGCCTTACGGCCTCCTTTTCAAGACGCTTGGACATGGCCTTAAGGAGCATCTGTCTGTCTTTGAGTTCCTGTTCCTTTTTCACCAAGCCATTCATCAACGAGACATACTCCTTGCGTCTTGCCTCATCCTCGTTGATTATCAGTTTCAGGTATTCCTGCCTTGCAAGAAGGTTTGGCAGGGAATCTGCCGAAAGCAATATATTTAGTACGCCAATTGCCCCCATTTGCCTGAAGGCATTAAGTCTGATTTCGATATTATTTTTTAAATCGCTTGCCCGCTTTCTCATGGATTCGAGCTCTTTTCTTGTCATATCAAGCTTTAGTTCCGCTTCTGTCCAGTCTCTTTTTGCCTGCTGAAGACTTTCCCACTGCATTGCAATCTTTTTATCAAGTTCTTCTATCTCTGAAAGAACGTCTATTTTCTGTCTTTCGATCTTCTTCTTAATTCGTATCTTCCTTTTTATGGACCTATCTATGGAAGATAGTTTCTTCTTATGGGTTGAAAGCTCCTCCTCAACTATGCTGGCGTGTAAGGACGTCTCTATTTGCAACATAAAGAGTGGAGAAAATATAAGAAGACAAAGGAGTAATCTTTTTATCACAGTCTTAGAAACCTCCTTAGTGCCATGGCAGTGCCAGCCATGCAAAAGAGTCCACTTACAAAAACGATGGCAATCATGTATGCAGGAGGCAGGAACTGCAGATTCAGGCTCCTTATAAGACTCGTTTGACCAATTATATTCAGAACATACTCGTAGCAAAAAAGGCCAACAATCAGTGCTGCAGCAGAGCCGGTTATTCCCTGAAGGAAAGATGCCATAAGGAAGGGGCCCTGAATGAAACCGTTTGTTGCCCCTACAAGGCGCATTATCTCTATTTCGTCCTGTCTTGCATAAACCGTCAGCTTTATGGTGTTCGATACCACAAACGCCGCCATGACAAGAAGCAGTATGGCGCTTGCCACAACCGCTGCCCGAACCGCCTTTGAAAAGGCCTCAAGCCTGTCCACCCATTCCTTGCCATACTGGACCTTCTGGACCTCAGTCCATTTGGCAAGCTCTGAAGCTATCTTTCGAACCCGGGCCGGATTGTACACTGCCCGATTTATCTGAATCTCAAAGGATGGCGGTAGAAACATGGGATCTACTCCCTCAAGTACCTCCCTTTCATCCCTGAAATAACCTTCAAGACGTTTGAACGCCTCTTCTGAGGAGACAAAACGTACATTCTCTATCCCATCCATGGACAGTATCTTCTGATACAGAGAAGGAATCCTGTCCTGAGGAATCTCCTTTTTCAAGTACACGACAATGGCTAGTTCCTTTCCGAAACGGTCAGCTATTCGTTGAAGATTTATGGAAAAGACGCTGAAAAAGATAAACACGAGACACGTAAGGGCCACCACAATGGTGGTCATGACATGGGTGACCAGGTTTTGTTTTATGTCTGTAATGGCCCTTTTTAATATTATTCCAAGTGGCATATCACATTTCCTCTATCTTGCCGTTTTTCAGTTTAAGCACGCGCCTATGGGTATTGCCAAAGAGGGCGTCATCGTGGGTTGCGAATATGATGGTTGCGCCCCTGGCATTTAGTTCCTCCATTAGGGCAACAACCTCTTTTGTTCTCTTCCTGTCAAGATTCCCTGTAGGCTCATCTGCAAGTATTATAGGAGGCCGGTTCACTACAGCCCTTGCTATTGCTACTCGTTGCTGTTCACCGCCTGAAAGCTGCACGACCTTCCTGTGAAGCTTATCGGCAAGACCAACTCCTTCAACCACCTGCCTTACCCTTGAAGCAAGCTGTTCCTTTTTAAGGCCCAAGACCTCCAAAGACAGGGCAACATTTTCAAAGACCGATTTGTTGAAAAGTAGCTTGAAATCCTGGAATATAACCCCAACCTTTCTTCTAAGCTGAGGTATCTGGGATTTTGACAGGCCTGACAGATCCATTCCGTCAACCATGATGCTCCCTTTGGTAGGCTCTTCCGCCTTGTAGAGCATCCTTAGCAGGGTGGATTTGCCAGCACCACTTGGGCCTGTCAAAAAAACGAACTCCCCTTTTGATATGGCAAGGTCAACGCCCTCAAGGGCCACTATGTCTGGAGCATATTTTTTCTCAACCTCTCTTAGCTCAATTACTGCCTGTTCGTCTGAAAGCATACCGTCCTCTTCATTTTCATCTTTTCACCAATGTTGCCGATAGAAGGAATGATCGGTTTGAACCAGTTGCAACCTCTTGCACGGTTCATCAACAAAAATTGCCACATGCAAATAAGGCGCCATATTAGGAGGTTCCGCTAAGAGATGGCCAAAATCGATGCTTTCTTCAAACTGCTTCACGAACAGGGGGGCTCTGACCTTCACATGGTTGCTGGCTCACCCCCCATAATTCGTATCAGGGGAGACATTCAGAGGGTTAAATACAAGACCTTGGACAATGATGAGCTCAAGGCAATGCTTTATGAGATTGCCCCTGAAGACAAAATAAAACACTTTGAAGAGACAGGGGATGTGGATTTCGGATATGAAATACCTGGTCTTGCAAGATACCGTGCCAACTACTTCATGCAAAAAAACGGGGTTGGTGCGGTCTTCAGGGAGATCCCGAGCAACATCATGACAGCAGAGCAGCTTGGGCTTCCAGAGGTCATGACAAAGCTTGCCATGTTGCCAAGAGGGCTCGTGCTTGTAACAGGCCCAACCGGAAGCGGTAAGTCCACCACCCTTGCAGCTATATTAGACCATGCAAACCGCAACAGGAAAGATCACATAATAACTGTTGAAGACCCTATAGAATTTGTACACGAACACAAGGGTTGCCTTGTCAACCACAGGGAGGTGGGGACACACACCAAGTCCTTCAGTGCTGCCCTAAGGGGTGCCCTGCGTGAGGACCCAGACATCATACTCGTTGGTGAAATGAGGGACTTGGAGACCATCTCTCTTGCAATAGAGGCTGCAATGACAGGTCATTTGGTAATGGGCACCTTGCACACCATCAGTGCAGCAAAGACCGTGGACAGAATCATAGAAATATTTCCAACCCATCAGCAACCGCAGGTACGCGCAACCCTTGCAGACGCCCTAAGGGCAGTAATCTCCCAGACCATGTTCAAAAGGATAGACGTACCAGGACGATGTGTGGCCTTTGAGATCCTGATTGCCACACCTGCTGTCAGAAACCTTATCCGAGAGGGCAAGACCTACCAGATCCCCTCCTCCATGCAGACAGGCAAAAAATACGGCATGCAGACCCTGGATGATGCCATCATGGAACTTCTGCAAAAAGGCTGGATAGACCCGGATGAGGCATACGCAAAATGTGTTGAAAAATCAAAATTTAAGCCTTACGCCAGAAGCGCTCCGGCAGACTTTACAGAGGTGGGTTGATATGAGAAGAGCAGAATTGAACCAAGTCATAAAAGAGATGCTGAAAAGCCATCCGAGGATTTCGGACCTGAACTTCACAGTTGGAAGGCCATGCCAGGTCGCAGCAGATGGAAGACTGCACGAAGCAGAGCCTATTTTGAAGACGGGTAACCTCGTACCCTATCAGACGGAACAGCTTGCCCTTGCCCTCATTGACAACAACAGGAGGCTACTTGCAGATCTTTTCAAACATGGCTCCTGCGATTTTTCCTATCATCTGGACAACGGTCCAAGGTTTCGTGTCAATGTTTTTTCGCAAAAGGGCACCTACAGCATCGTCATGAGACGACTTGAAAACACGGTGCCTACCATTGAAGAACTTGGCCTTCCCGAGTGTTTCAAAAAGATGGCCAGAGAGAAAAATGGAATCATCCTTTTCACTGGTGCAACTGGAACTGGTAAAACCACGTCTCTTGCCGCCATTCTCAATGAAATAAATTCTATTGAGGCAGCCCACGTGATCACCCTTGAAGACCCGGTGGAATACGTTCACCAGTCCAGAAAGGCCACCTTCAACCAGAGGGAACTTGGCCAAGATTTTGACACCTTTGCAAATGGCCTTCGTGCAGCGCTAAGGCAGGCGCCTCATGTGATCCTCGTTGGTGAAATAAGGGACAGAGAGACCATGGAAATAGCACTTAACGCATCTGAGACTGGCCACCTGGTCTTCAGTACTGTTCATACAGTCAGCGCAGGTCATACCATAAACCGCATATTGGGTATGTTTTCAACAGAGGAAGAACGCCAGGTCAGATTCCGTCTTGCAGATTCGCTAAGATGGATCGTTGGCCAGAGACTTCTTCCGAAGAAAAAGGGAGGCCGTATTGCCGTCTTTGAGATTATGCAAAACAACATTCGCGTAAAGGATTCCATCATAAATGGTGAAAGGGAAGGAAAGACCTTTTATGAGATCATAGAGGCAGGACATGCCTATGATATGCATACCTTTGACCAGCATATAGTTGAAATCTTCGAAAAGGGCCTAATCGACGAAGACACTGCCTTTGCCTTTGCCAGCAACCG
>JALSQG010000202.1 GCA_026985565.1 Deltaproteobacteria bacterium | reverse complement strand
GTATCGCAAAGTACATCCTCATGGGTTACCAGCCTGACTGGATAATGGCAGCATGTATCGCCGGTGGTGCAATTGGTGGTGGTATGGTTGGTCCAAGGATCCAGAAGAAGCTTCCTGAAATCTTCCTGAAGAGGATGCTTGCCTTGGCACTCATAATCGTCTTCATGAAGTACACAAAGCTGTTGCCATTTATGAGGTAAAAAAGAAGAAAACCAGCACCAATAGAAAAGTTAGTAATAGGGCCGCTGTTTTATGCGGCCCTTTTTATTTTCATGAAGGCGGCTACTTTCTTTTGCTGTTTTTTCCAAGGCCGCCGGCAAGAAAGGCGCCTATTTCATAAATTATCAAAAAGGGAATGAATATGAGAAGCTGGGAGAAGATATCTGATGGCACAAGGACTGCGGCAACAATAAAAAGGGCCACATAGGCGGCCTTTCTGTTTTTCTTGAAATAGTCTTTTGGGACAAGGCCTATCCTTGCTGCCCCTGCCATGACAAAAGGCAACTCAAATATAAGCCCAAACAAAAAGATGCTTTTTAAGGTGAAAATCAGGTAGTTTTGAAGCCTCGGCAGGGCCTGAAGATTGGTTGAGGCATAACCAAGGCTAAGGGAGAGAACCAATGGTAGTATTACCCAGTATCCAAATATGGCTCCAAAAACAAAGAGCGTACCCCCTGTAAAGATAAGTTTTCTTAGTGAGCGTTTTTCGCCCTCGTACAGGGCTGGCAGGAGAAAGCGCCACAGCTGATAAACAATAAAAGGCGTTGTGACAACAAGCGCTGTCCAAAAGGCAACCTTGAGATATGCCATGAAGCCCTCGGTAAGGGCGGTAAAAACCATGGTGCTACCTGGAGGCAGGCTTTGCTTTACGGGCTGAAACAGAAAGGAGATAATAAAATCAGAGGCCGCATAGGAAAGACAGAAGGCCAAAGAGAAGAAGATGACACAGCTTATCAGCCTTTTTCTAAGTTCGGCAAGGTGATCCTGAAGGGTGTACGGTTCACTCACCATCCGTATCTCTTTTTAATGGTGTCTCAGGGACTTTTTCTTCTTCTGCCTCTGCCTCCTTTACAGGATTCTTGCCCCTTCCCTTTGCCTCCTTCCACTCGGGTCCAAGGCCTCCGAGGGTCTCGTCTTTTGAACCTTTCTTTTCCTGTTGGTCTGAAGTTAGAAAATCTGGTGGGCTTAGATCCTTTTTGAGTCCGCTTATGTCTTCACCAAGAAGATTTTCAAGTTTTACAGGGTTTTTGATATCGTCAAGCTTATCAAGTTCAAGTTCCTGTTTGAATTCTTCTGTGGCCTTTTTAAGGTCATTCATGAACCTTGCCACTTGCTTTGCGACCACAGGCAATTTCTCAGGTCCAAGAACTATCAGCGCAAGGACAAGTATAACAATGAGCTCAGGTAATCCTATTCCAAACATCTTCGTAACCTATAAAAAGATTCTTCTGTTTAGTTTACCAATATTACAAAGGATTTCGTAGCTGATGGTAGAGGCATCTCTTGCAAGTTCAACCGCCGATATGGCCTGCCTGCCGCTCTCTCCCATAATTACAACCTGGTCACCTATCTTGCATCCAATGTTTGTCACATTCACCACCGTGGTCTTCATACAGATGTTTCCAACCACTTGACACCTTTTTCCTTTAATAAGCACATCTGCCCTGTTGGACAATGCCCTTGGATATCCGTTGTCATAACCTACCGGAACAAGGGCAATCTCCATGGGTGCATCTGCCCGAAACGTATGACCATAACTTACATGCGCCCCCCTTGGCAATCGTCTTAAATGGACAATCCTGGAACAAAAGGACATGGCCTGCCTAAGACCGCTATATATGCCACCGGTGGAAGGCTCTTCCAATCCACCATATAAGGCAATGCCAGGCCTTGCCAGATTGAATCGGCTTCCTTTCAAAAATACGAATGCTGCAGAATTTGCAATATGCAGAAACCTTGGATGCCAGCCAGTGTCTTTGACTTCTCTTATCACTTCATTAAAAAGTCCTATCTGCCGCTTGTTGGCAAAGGCATCTGGTGTATCTGCACAGGCAAGGTGCGAGAAAAGCCCTTCAAAGTCAATATTTTTAAATAAGCGAATGTTTTTTGAAAGCCATATAACTTCTTCTGGTGTCATGCCAAAGCGTGACATCCCTGTATCCAACTTCACATGAACAGTTATCTTTTTGCCAAGGCCTGAAGCCTTATGGTTAAGCTTTTTTATCTCCTCAACAGATACGACACCAACTGTGACATCGAGCCCTAAGACCCTTTCAGCATCAGCTCCCAAAAGACCGGAAAGAAGAAATATTGGGCAAGTGATACCATGCTTCCTAAGGTGTTCTGCCTCTTCGATTTCGTATATCCCAAGGCCCCAAATGGGCTTTCCCTGAAGGCGCCTTGCAACCTCTACCATGCCGTGGCCATAGGCATCTGACTTTATGACCGGCATAAGCTGGCACCTATCAGAGGCCATCTTAGAGAGCACATCCAGGTTGTGTTCTATGGCATCTACGTTGATTTTCACAACGCTGTTGCTGCTTTGGATGAACTCTTGCTCCCTCATCACCTTTTTATTTCATGCCTTTCCAAGTCGGAGGTTTTTGTTTTTTTGTGTGGTTGTACCAATGGACAAAAATGGCGCTTTTATGTAAGCTTCTTCATCATCTATACCACAAAGGGTAATCCAGTGCTGCATCCAATCTCAAGACGTTTTTACGGAAATCTTCGGTTTCTTTTGGTGCTTAGGCCCCTTCTTTACCTTGTTCTTATTACATTCTTATTAAATATGGCCGGTTGCACCCATGTGCCTGTAACTGGCAGGAGTCAGCTTACCCTTGTTCCCGACTATCAGCTCCTTGCCATGAGCGAGAGGGAATACAAGCGGTTTCTAAGCAAGCACAAGCTTTGCACAGATCCTGCCAAGGTGGCAATGGTAAGGAGGGTGGGGAGCAGAATTAGTGAAGCAGTAGAGAGGTTTCTTGCAGAACGGGGGCAGATAGATCGTATAAAGGGCTATGACTGGGAGTTCAACCTTGTGTGTGGAAAAGAGATAAACGCCTTTTGCATGCCAGGGGGCAAGGTGGTTGTCTATTCTGGTCTCCTGCCAGTTGCAAAGGACGAAAATGGCCTTGCAGTGGTCCTTGGGCACGAAATTGCCCATGCAGTTGCAAATCATGCAGCAGAAAGGTTGAGCCAGGCGCTGCTTTTGCAGCTTGGAGGTGACGTCTTGTCCATGGTGACAGGTTCCTACAATCCTGCAACCAGGCGGCTTCTCATGCAGCTTTATGGTCTCGGGGCAAATGTTGGTGTGCTTTTGCCCTATAGCCGCACCCAAGAGTATGAAGCAGATCACCTTGGACTTATTTTCATGGCAATGGCTGGCTACGATCCAAGAGGTGCTCTTACCTTTTGGAAGAGGATGATGGCGGTTTCCAAAAACAAACCGCGCCCGCCACAGATTCTCAGTACGCATCCTGCAGACAGGGCAAGGCTTCAGAGGATTATCCAGTATATGCCTGAGGCCCTTCAGTATTACAGGCGTTATCTGTATGAACATGGTATGCTATACCAAGGCGCAAGATAAGCATTGAAAGGAGTCTGATATTTCATGAGCGAAAGTGGCAAAAAACTTACCATAGTAGGGGCAGGGGCAGTTGGAACATCAGCGGCCCATTGGGCAGTAAGCAGAAAGGTGGCCCAGGAGATAGTGATGGTTGATGTCGTAGATGGAATACCACAGGGAAAGGCCCTTGATATAAGTCAGAGTGCCCCCCTTTGCGGATTTCATGGTTCTGTCATTGGCACATGTGATTACAAGGATACTGCCGGTTCAGACGTGGTCATCATAACCGCCGGACTTGCCAGAAAACCCGGCATGAGCAGAGACGACCTGCTATCAAAGAACGTGGAGATAGTAAAGCAGGTTACAGAAAATATCGTTAGCCAAAGCCCTGAAGCGGTTATCGTAGTGGTTACAAATCCAATTGATGCCATGGTCTATACGGTATTCAAGGTCTCTGGCTTTCCCAAAAATAGGGTGGTTGGAATGGCAGGCGTCCTTGATTCTGCCAGATACAGGACATTTCTTGCCAAGGCCCTTGGGGTTGCACCAAGGGATGTGACCGCCCTTGTCATGGGAATACATGGAGACAACATGCTTCCCCTTACGAGGCTTGCAAGCGTTGCCGGCGTGCCGGTTGAGCAGCTTCTTTCAAAACAACAACTTGAAGAGATAGTAAGGCGCACCAAGTATGGCGGAGGCGAGATAGTACAGCATCTTAAGACTGGGAGCGCCTTTACCACCCCCGGGCTTTGCGCCATCGAGATGGCACAGTCAGTGCTTTTCGATGAGAAAAGGGTGCTTCCCTGCGCGGCCTATCTTGAAGGCGAGTTCGGCATAGATGGTGTCTTCCTTGGTGTGCCTGTTGTCTTGGGAAGGGGCGGGGTTGAACGAATCGTGGAGTTTGAACTTACGGAGCAGGAAAGGGCAGCCCTTGAAAAATCCGTAGAGGCGGTAAAGAAACAGGTGGCTGCAACTGGTCTTTGATGAACAAAAAAATCCTCGTTTATCTGACTGGGTCAACACTCGTTTTTCTTATGGGGTTGGCCCTTTTTTTTGTGATCAAGCATCCAACAACGAAGAGGCCCGTTGATATTGTACCAGTATCCCTAAAAGACTCCTTTCCACTTGATAGCCAGTCAAACGCTCACCTTTTAAAGGCAATTGGAACCACTGTCTCCTTGTTGCAAGAGAAACCCTTTGACTCTGTGAAAGTCCTTGGAAAGACGGTCTCCCAAAGAGCGCTACTTAACGCCTTCTTGAAACTTGATAGAAGGCTTAAACAGGGAGAGGGCCTGGAGGAGGCCATATCAGGCATTTTTGATGTTTATGAGGTGTTAAGAAAGGGTGATGAGGGCAAACTTTTGGTAACAGGCTACTATCAGCCAGAATTTGAGGCCTCTTTTTCAAAAACGGATGAGTTTAATGTGCCGGTGCTATCGCTACCGCCTGATTTGATAGGGGTAAGGCTTAGAGACTTTGACCAATCGCTTCCTGCCATGACTCTTTGGGGAAGAATAGAAGGGCAGCGGTTCTTGCCCTATTTCAAAAGGCATGAAATAGAACAACGTTTCAGGGAAACCCCGTCTTTATTTAAGCCTCTTTGTTGGCTTTCAAGCCCGGTTGACCTCTTAGAACTTCAGATACAGGGCTCGGCTATTATCAAGGTGAATGGTAAAAGGCGTTTCATCCATTACGCTGCAAGTAACGGCAGGCCTTATAAGAGTGTGGGCAAGATTCTTCTAAAAAGAGGGTTTCTTGATAAAAAAAGTCTAACATGGCCTAAGATCAGGAAGTGGGCCAATGAACATCCCAAAGTGTTCGACACGATCCTTTCCCAGAATGACAGATATATATTTTTTAAATGGGAAGGCAACGGTCCTCTTGGCTGTTACGGAAAGGTGCTGGTTCCAGGTGTGTCTGCTGCCCTTGACAAGCGTCTTTTCCCCCCTGGACTTCCACTCATAGTGAAGTTGCCCCTTCCGCGGCTTCATCTTGACGGCCTTAACTGGCTACGGGCAAGGTCCGGGCAGCCCATATCTCTTTTTGTCATTAATCATGACACCGGAAGTGCTATCAAGGGGCCCTTTAGGATGGATCTTTACACCGGTACCGGACAGGATGCGGGCAGCCTTGCCGGTCACATGAAACAACGTGCAAGGATGTTTCTTCTCTTCCCAAAATCAAAAGGTGAATAGGGAAACGACTCTTACTGAATCATGCGTTTTTTTAATAAGATGATAGCAATCCAGGTTGAGACGATGGTAAAGGCGGCAACGATCACTGTTTCCGTTGCAAGTAGGGATACAGAGTCCATCCGCCCGTAACAAAGCGTTCTTGAAAGATTAACGATGTTTGAAAGTGGGAGTATCATAAGTGCATTTCTAAGCACCGGTGTGACTGCCTTTAAGGAAAAGAAGATTCCTGAAAAGAGAAATAGGGGGGTAATCACAAGGGATGTAAAGTAGTTGAAAAAATCATAGTTTGTTGCAACTGCTGTCATGATAAGGCCGAAGGCGGCAAATATTATTCCTTCAACAAAAAGCAGTGGAACCATCAGAAAAGACCATACAGAAGGGATCACACCAAAAAGCGGCAGGGTAACAAGCATGATGATGCCTGCTATAAGACCCTTTGTAGCTCCCCAAAGGATTTCTCCAAGGCCAAGTTCCACAACGCTTATGGGAGTCATGAGTATGGCCTCAAAGGTACCCTGGGTGGAAAGCCTGGTGTAAGATCCGTA
>JALSQG010000201.1 GCA_026985565.1 Deltaproteobacteria bacterium | reverse complement strand
ACAAAACCCCTTTACCCAGGCCAGGGCTTTACCATTGCCGCTGCATGGCCAAAGGGCATCGTGGTTGAACCGTCATTTTATGAAAAAATCCTGTTTTTCTTAAAGGATAACTTTAGCATTCTTTCAGCAGTAGGGCTTATATTGGTTTGTGTTGCATATTACGGATTTGCCTGGATAAAAGTGGGCAAAGACCCCGATCTTGGCCCAATTGTGCCAAGTTTTGAGCCTCCCAAGGGAGTTGGGCCTGCTGCGGCAAGGTTCATAAGACGAATGGGCTATGATGACAAGACCTTTGCCACAACCCTTGTAAACCTGGCAGTAAAAGGCGTGATTGCCCTAAAGACAAGAGGCAGCTCCTATGAAGTGCAAAGGACCGATCTTGCGCCAAAGGAAGTACTCTCTGATGAGGAACGAGGGGTGCTTAGAATCCTTCTTGGAATAAAAAGAGTCATAAGCCTGACGCAAGCAAACAAGAGCACCATAGACTCTGCCATAAAAAGGCTAAAAAACGCACTCAAACTTCAATATGAGCAGACATACTTTAAGACAAACAGCCTTTATCTCATTCCAGGCCTTTTGCTAAGTTTATGCGCCATGGCCGCTCTTGCTTTAGGTGCACAAGAGATTCCACCTGCCATTTTCATCACCTTTTGGCTAACAGTATGGTCAATTTTTTCTCTGTTTCTTCTTAAAAAAGGCTTTCAAGGTCTGTCTGGCTTTTTCCACGTGCCGTTTAGACAGAAAATTGCGGCACTTTCAGGCATGGTCATGGCCCTTGTGTTTTCTGCCGGAATGGTATTAGGAGGCTTTGCCTATACCGCTCTTGCTGGACCCCTCTCCCTATTCCTCTTTTATCTTATCATCTTGATCAATCTCTTCTTCTACAGGCTAATGAAGGCCCCCACCATGAAAGGGGCCAAGATCATGACCGAGCTTGAAGGATTCAGGATGTTCCTTGAAAAGGCAGAGGCCCCAAGGCTTGAAAAACTTATTCCGCCTGGCAAGGCACCCGAGATATTTGAAAAATACCTGCCTTGGGCCATGGCCTTGGATGTTGAAAACGAGTGGGCGCAAAAC
This sequence comes from Deltaproteobacteria bacterium, assembly GCA_026985565.1. Classification (GTDB taxonomy): domain Bacteria; phylum Desulfobacterota; class Dissulfuribacteria; order Dissulfuribacterales; family QOAL01; genus JAADCZ01. The sequence continues at coordinate 5,244 of JALSQG010000201.1, read as the reverse complement.
TTTGAAAAGTATCTAAAAGCAACGGGGCAATGGTCGTCTTACAGGCCCACCTGGTATCATGGCAGCTACACCAATCTGTCAAGCATGTCTTCAAGCGTGGCAAGCGGGCTTAGCTCATCCATTGCTACTGCCACCTTCTCTTCATCTGGATCTGGTGGAGGCGGATCCTCGGGAGGAGGCGGCGGTGGCGGTGGCGGTGGCGGCTGGTAGGCCGCGCTGGCAAAAGGGCAGCCGACTGGCTCTGCTGTGCTGGAATGTTTCTGTTCCATCCCTTTCCGGATCAAATGCTGGATAAAAGGTTGGCTCAATTGGCACAAGCTGGGGACTGTCAAAGAGTTTTGAGGGAATGGGAAGACCTATCTCTGTAGAGTTGTCACACGGGAAAAGATGTGGTTTTGGATCCACCAGCCTATAACCCATGCCCAATATGTCTGCCACAGTAACCTTTATGGGAAATGGATTCCAAGGAGATGGGACAAAGGCCTTTTTACCCTTGTCACTGTTTAGATAGTAATCCTCTACCTCCACGGCCCGTATCCTTGACCCCTTAAAACATACAGAACCATTATCTTCCAAAAGCGTCAAAAAATAGTCAGTACAGGTAAATCCCCCGTCTCTTCCATCATCCACCAGATGGACCTCCTTGTCAGACAGATTACCAGACCAGCCAAACTCCATCTGATAGCCTGGAGGATCTTCAAGGTCCTTTTTCAACTGCTCAGACAAAAAAGGCTCCAAATTCTTCACTCGCTTTAGATCCAAGGGATTGATTCTTTTTGCCTGACGATTTCTGTACGCAAAAAGGGGCTTGATGATCCGTAATGGATCTGTTTTTTCTCCTGACATATGTGTCTTGCTTGACGCCTCCGTCTCTGGCAAGATGGCAAACCGCAAATGGCCTGAGCCAGCCGGGCTAAACTCTAAGGCCACAGGCCTTCCCTGCTCATTCCTTCCCCAATAGAGCAAAAGATGCCTAAATGGACCAGGTATAAGGAAATCCAAAAGGGACTCGTCTTTCCTTGTAGCAGGATCATCAACCTTGTCCCCAAGAAAGATAAAATCCCAACGGTGGAGTAAAAGCCCCTGCCGCTTTGAGGACTCAGACATGGTGGCTGGAAACAGATATGGCTCGTCTCTTATCTTATCAAGAATAGCAGAAGGATCAGGAAGTGGTTTAAAGGAACAGGATACAGAGGCAACGTTGCTTTTGAACATGGCCTCATACGGGCTACTTTTTGGCCTTAATGCAAAGGCATAAAAGCTTGCTGTCTTTCCTGTCATCTTACTTGTGACTGGGATCTCAAGGACCCTGCTGTTTATGCAGCATCTTGGTCTCCAGTTTGTTTGAAAGGCCACGGTTTTTTTTGAAAAAGTGCCAGAGGAATCAAGGTAGCTCACCGAACCGTCATTGGTTGCCATGACGATGTACAGATCCACCTTTTGACATGGCGCAGCAATGATGGAACTAAGATCCAGACGAATCACATCACCAGGAATAAACGTATCCTGATTAAGACAAAGTCCAAGACGAAGAGGCCTCTCGGGCCTTGCCTCATACCAGATGGTTGCCCATGCATCACGTATGTCCGAAACCGCATACATCAGACAGCGCCTTGTTATCCCATACACCTCATCCAGGCCTTGACCCGAACCGTAGGCATCCATAATGGGTTCATAGAAAAGATTTGCCCTTTTGGCAATCATCCTTGCCCAGTCGGAAAAATCGTTTATGAATCTTATGCCTTCGTGTCCTGTTCCCAGTTTTTTGATACTGGAGAAAACATCGTTTTCATAACGTATATGAATTAGGTTTTCGCCAGGTAGCTCGTCTGTGTGAAGGGGCTGGTTGATGTCAGCTATATAATGAGACAGTTGCCCCAGGGCCTTTGCAACCTTTTCCATATCAGGGCTTTGGCTTTTTAGCTCCCAAAGGATCTGTCTTGCCATTGCCTCTATTTTTGCTGGTGCACAGGTATTATCTCCCTCTGCCCGATGCACATTCCATTCATGATTCGGCCAATCATGCAGCATGACATCTGGCGTAACAGATTCCCAAAGTATGTCCCCGATATAGGGGTAAAGGGCCTGCCTTATGTCCTTGGGCAAAGAAAAAAAGGCTGCCCTTGTTATCTCCATGTGCATGGGCGTGTACCACGCCTGACACCTTGAAGGTGCAGAAATAAAACAAATAAGGGCAAGAACAAGGCAGACAAGAAGGTGAAGCCGCACCCTTTGGTACGACTCCACCTTGACTGTCATCTCCTTAAAGTGGCTGATATAAATAACCCAGGCATGTTCCATCAAACTGAAATGACCCTTTGTTGGATCCTTTTTGCATAATTACACTGCCGCTTACAGGAGAATTACTGCAGCGGCTTGCATCGAATTCCAAATTGTTAAAGGTTACCGAGTAACCCATTATGTTCATGGGGGCCTGGGAAGTGAGAAAAATCTGTGAATTCTGGGAACCAGACCTTACGCCCACTGTACCGGAAACTGGACCCTTGTTTGTTTGAAGATTGAATGACAACTGACTGCTGTCAGCAGATACGGATCTCCCAGAGACGGTACCAGAGACATAATCGCTCCCATAATGTACATTGTTGAAGGTTATCTGAAAGGTGCCACCGTTTTTGAGCATCCCTGTCAAATTACTTGGGGAAAAACTTGTGTCTGAATCCCCAATTGCACCAAAAACATCAGACAGATCAACATTTGAAAAAGTCATGGCGACAGTGCCTGTAACTGGTTCGTTTCCAGGTCCAACAAGATTAAGATTCAGCCTCAAGTTACCATTTGAAAGGTCATTTGAGCCTTGAGTTATGTGGGCAACTAAAGATGCAGTACCGCTAAGTACCTTCTGCCCGTTTTTTATGACATTGTTTGCTGTCAAATTTACTGTAGCATCAAGACCTCCTGATGAAAGCGTTGCGTCCACAGGAAGGTTGATGGAACCGCTCCAATGGTTGCCCTTTTTATCAGTGCAACCAGAGCCAAAATCAAGACTTACAGGAATGTGCATAGGACCTGATAGATCAAGATTGCTCATGTCTCCGGTATTGACTACAGGACAGGTGGAATTTTCCATATTAGACATGTCCAGAGATCCAAAGGCATCCATAAAGCCCCCTGCAGACTCGCTGCCTCGTGCGAGATAGCCAAGGGCTGCATCAAGGCCAAGGGCAAGATCAAGTCTTTTGTTATCAACCTGCTTGCTAAGCAACTCCACCTGGGCCTCTGACCTTGTCCACTTGGAACTGACAGGAGCTGGCAGCTGAATCTGCGTGCCAATCTTTGCATGGGTAGAATCGAGGAACTGTCTGGTGATGGTGCCCGCCTGGGCGGAACTAAAACCGGAATCCTGACAGTTTGGACAGCTGCCAAAAAAACTCAGGGCAGGAAGGCTTCCTGGTGATGACAGGTCGTTTGCCCCTGATGCGTTTAGTGCCCACCTTGGCTCACCTGAGGAATCATAAAAGTATGCCACAATGGCAATCTGATTTCCTTGGGTATCTATGGAATATCCATAGCCTGGCTCTGAGCTGTTATACCATAGGCCCGTGTAATTGACGGCAGGAACCTGATCTGCCATGTAAAAACGCTCTATCGGCTCGCTGCCACTTTGTCCGTTTATGGTCCAGCTAAACTTTGCAGTCACAGGACTTGAAAAATCAATGGTGAGGTTGCCAACTGGGGTTGGCGTGGCACTTGTCCCGCTCCAGTGGTATTTGTTCAAGGTGGCAGTCCACTTTCCTCCATTTAAAGGAGCCATTGCAAGGTACCACACTGGCGTACCATCAGGGTTGTATGTGTACCAGACTGCAGCAAGATCGTGACCGGACATCTCAAGATCTACCCCGTGCCCTGGCCTGGAACTATTGTACCAGAGGCCTGTTTCTGGAACGAAGTTTACTTCTGAGGCCGGATTGTAGCCTGCACCACCAGCTGAAGGCTGCTGGTTGCCCCCACCCCCCATACCTGTTGTTCCTGCGGAACTACCTGAAGTACTGCTTGTTGCCTGAAGGGTTATCTGTGTAGTGTAGGAATTCCAGTTTACAAGTGTTACATACCAGTCCCCTGAAGTAAGAGGGGGATTGGTAGTTTTATCTATTCTGATAACTTCCCTCCAGGTAGGGCCTTCCCCCATGAAATCAGAGCTTGCTTCAAGCTCAGAGACACTTGTGCCAGTTGCCGGCGCCCCCCTTTTGACATACATGTCTATGTCGCCTGATGCCTCTACTATGCTTAATACAAGGCTTGTGTCACTGTTTTCCACGCCTATTTTAACATCAATGGCATGGTTTGGCTCAAGGGTCACTGTTTGATTTACAGTGTTGGCATACAAGGGCCGACTGCAAAGTGCCATTAGGATGGCACAAAAGAAACCAAACATGAAAGCACGTCTTTGTTTTTCCATTATTCCTCCCTTCAAAAAAATGTTAAGGTTGTGACAAAATTGGTCAGATAGTGACATGGGCCTCTTTACCCGAGAGATTCAGTGACATAATTCCCCCTCTCATGTCTGAATCTCCTTGTTAGTATAAGATACGTGTTTAAAGAGCTGCAATAACCGGACCTCAAGCTGAACTCTTTAATAGTGCTTTGGCCTGGCGTTTAAAGAAAATATTGAAACAATTTAATACAAACGGAAAATCTTTGCACCAAGATGTGTAAAACTTTTCCATCTATCGTGAGAAGAATATCGGCCTGAATTTAAGTCATAGGTGCACATCCAGGAATATCTTTGACATTATTATACCAGTTTGTCCATAAAGACTTATGGTGTATTGTAATTGAGGCCTTTTCATGACCGCCTGTTTAGGCTATCAAGGGCTGCAAAAACTTATTACCAGGAAACATTAATTTGGTTTCATTTTCTTGTGGAAAAATTACCTAAGCAGTCCGTTTGCATTTTCATTAGCACTCTGTATGTTTGGTTCTGATTACGCATATATATCATGGCGCTCCTCCTTTACGTTTATCGTCAAGGATAAGTAATGCTCGTCTTATTATGCAGTAAGATCAATGGCCGTGGTCTTTAGGCTGCCTGCGATTTGCTCAGGCCCTCAGGCGGCTATAAACTTGACTGCAGGGCTTCGGTTTAAAAAGATTGTCCCTTTTAACCCAAATTATATATTACCTTCTTTTAAGACTCAGGTGTTTGTAGTTCATGGCCAACCTCCACAAAAATGTGATGGCTTCTCAAGAAGGTATTTACATATGAGTCATGGCTTTTTAGCTCTA
>JALSQG010000200.1 GCA_026985565.1 Deltaproteobacteria bacterium | reverse complement strand
GCTGGTGCAAGGCTTATGGCCCACATGTGGGTGATGACCATGGCAGACTGGGAAAGGCCAACAAGAAGGACTCCTTTCGGGGATTTTGTAAGTATCGTTAAGGGATTCGATTTTAGAAAGAGTGTGATTATTCCAGTGGCAAAAAGGCCGTGAATGATGAAATAGAAGCATGCAAAGAAAAGAGGGTTGGAATGTTTTATGGCAAGCTTTCCCAGGACGGAAGTGATGGAGTATATGAAGGCCACAAGTAGCATGAGAACAGAGCCTTTCTCCTGGAATATGGCCTTAAGTGGCGCAGCTAATCCCATCTTTGCACCTTCCATGTGGAGACAGTAGCTACCAATGACGATTAGTAAAATTCCAAGGATACCAGTAGCTTTGAGGTGCTCTCCCAGTATGATTGCTCCTGTTAGAATCATGAATGCAGGAGTGAATGCAAGAAATGGGACCGTTAGGGAAAGGGGCGATACCTTAAGGGCCTCCATGTAAAGGATAAGAGCCACTGTCTCAAGGGGAAGAAGGGCCATAAGTGTGTACCAGAAGGTAGCGTCAAGCCTTGGCCAGTTTATGCCTAAAAGGATTGGCGACAAGAATAGTACCGGTGCCATTACCCTGCCAAGGGCCATGTTTACGGCTCCAAATGGTTTTAGATACGCTTTTGTAAATGCATCGCTGGTAGCTGCCAAAAGTGCGGTGCATAGTGCAATGGGTAGCCAGTACATATAGGATGGTGTTATGAAATCTTTTTATGGAGTCCTTGTAAGTGACCGAAAATACTTGCAGGGCAGGGGGCTTTTGCCACCTTGCCAGTTTTTCATTACCGGGTCTTCCATATCCCTATGACAAACAAGGCAGGGTCCAACAGAGATTATCCTGTTAAGCTCTTCTTTATTGAAAGGACGAAGCCCCTTCCGTCCTGTATGGACCAAGGGATGGCCTTCTGTGTTTACAAAGGCATCCAGTCGTTTGTTACTACCAAAGGCCTTTGAGTTTACAGATGTTGCTGGTTGAAAGATCCATCCTCCATTATCAAAGGCAATATTTCCATAACCAAGTCCAAGGCTTTTGGGGTTTGCATGGCAGTCTTTGCAGTCTCTCGTTTGTTTGGATGTTGTATGAGGGTCCATGGTGGAAACGGTAAGTCTTTGAAATGTACCTGTGAACTTTTCCCTTTCATCCAGAAAGCTTATAAAGTCCTGTCAGCCAGGAACAAGTATCACCACCTTGTCATTTATTGACTTGGTGTCTTTTTTTAGAACGCCAAGCACCGGGCTTTCGTAGCGCATGTAAGAGCGAAATTCCTGCCAATGGCCGAAACTTTCATTCAAAGAAAGCTTGTCAAGCTGGGTCTTGCCCCTGTCGTAACGTACGTGACAGCCATAACACTGAGGTACCCAAGGGCTGTGACATGCCTGGCACGAAAGACTTTTATGCTGCTCGTTCCGGCATGCCTTTTCAGAGAAGGGTCTTAGCTCATGGAGTTTTTCATCTGTTTTTCCCTTTAGTACAATTTGGCCAGAAGTGGCTTTTACAAGATTGTTTAGCGTGGGGAACCTCTTATTGGAATTTTGTTCATTTAGGAGCTTAACAAGCTCGTCTTTTCCGCCGTGGCAAGTAACGCATCTTATTTCCACCTGCTCGTAAAGGTGTGCATGCTGTTTGCCATCTCCCATGATTTCCTTCTGGTTGTGGCAGTCGATACAGATAAGCCCCTTTTTAAAATGTATGTCTGGATGTATTTCCTGGACAAATCGTCCATCTTCTAATTGAAGCGAGGAAAGATCCCCGTCTTCAAATGGGGTGCCGTAGCCTTCTGATTCGTAAAGGCCCTGATAGGAAAGGCCGATTCTGCCACTCCTGTTATGACACCTGACACAGTTTTTCATTGGGATCTTCTTGGTGATAAGGGGGTGCTTTTTGCGTCTATCCTTTATTGGCCCCTTAGAATAGTGGCATGCGGTACAGCCTCCTCCTTTTTCAGAAAGGAAACCAGGCAAGGTGTTTTTTGGAAGCCAAAGGTGGCATGTTCCACAAAGCTTTCTGAAATAGTCAAGGGCAAGGCTTTGGGCTACACGATTTTTTAAAAGCATTTCAACCGTAACAGGCTCGTTGTGATCCTTGGTCTCTCCCCAGTAGAAACGCAGGGTGCTAATTATGCCCCTGTTTGTTGCCATAAGGGTATTTTTCACCTGTTTTACCTGTTCCACATGGCAGCCTTCCTGGCCACAGGTTCTATTGACTACGCGAAGATCCCCAGGGTTTAGAACTACACCCTGGTGGGCAATGTCAGGATCGCCTGAAAGTGGATTTCCAAGGTGGCAAACGAAACAGCCAAGCACTTTTCTTCCATGCGCCTTGTCAGGTGTCTCAAAATGGCATGAAAGACACATGTCTATCTGACCGCTTAGAGTCTTCGTTACCTTGTTTGGTTTTGAAAGGGCGTAAGATTTTGAAAGTGCATGTTTGGGGGCTGTCCAGGATGATGCGATTAAAAGGATAATGGAAATTGTTTGGATGAAAAGGGGCTTCATATTTTGGCCATCCTTGGACTTTGGCAAATGCTTTTTCATTAAAAAGAAAAGGGCAGCTCAAGATGCTGCCCTTTTTATAACATTTCAATTTGGAGCGGGAAACGGGATTCGAACCCGCGACTTCAACCTTGGCAAGGTTGCACTCTACCACTGAGTTATTCCCGCCCTTTGCCAAATTCACGGCAAATATAAGGTGGGCAGTAATCCTTGTCAAGCTTCTTTGACTGGCTTGTGAACCATCGTCTGCTTCCATTGTTATGGCGTCATGAAAGTCTCCATAACTAAAAGAAATAACAGGTTATTTTTCTAAAAGGTCTTTGTTACGTGTGTCTTAACCAAAGATAAGATGAGGATTCCTTGGCATCTTGATCCTAATATGATCTAAATAACAAGTTTGCATTTAAGGTCAATGGCTTCCTTTTCTGATATGGCCCACGTCATCATTTCTGAAAGGGCATCCCTATCGAGTCCTAGGCCTTCAAGTGTGGCATCAGAGGGTTCATTATCTATGGTTTCAAATATGCTGTTTCCCATGGAGTTTGAAAGAAAATTGGCAAGGCTTACTATCAGTAGGTACTTTGGAGGAGAAGCATCTTGAAAGGGGTTGTGATGGCGAAAGGCCGTTACCTGAAAAGGTTCTGGAAGACCCCATTTCTCAAGGAGTTTTGCCCCCCAAAGTGCATGATCCACACCCCAGCTTTTTTCAAGCTCGTCAAGCCTTTTCCCCTTGTCTTCATAAAGTGATACAAAGAGGGTCGGTGCCTGAGACATAAGCACAAGCCAGCCTACATCATGAAGCATGGAAAGGGTATATAGATCTGGTTCCTGCATGTCAAATTCAAAGTCCTGGGCCAGGATCGCCGTTGTAAGAAGGTGTTTCCACAGCCTTTCTGCATGAGGCCTTACACTGTTTGAAACAGTCAGAAGTCTTTTTGCCAAAAGGCTGCTGATGGCCAGTTGAATCACCTCCTGCTGCCCAAGAAGTACTACTGCCTGCCTTATGGACGTGACCTCAGCACTTAGGGAATAAAGGGCGCTGTTTGATATTTGAAGTAACTTTGCAGTAAGGGCAGGGTCTTGGGCAATTAGTTCGCAAAGTTCCTTCGTCTCCACCTCATCCTTGCAAAGTAAGGAAATGAGCCTTTGCGCGATGGACGGCATTGTGGGAAGATCTGTCGAGTTCCAATCAATGGGAAGAAGGGATTGTTGTTTCTCTGAATTCATTTTACCACCTCATGTTGAAGATTCTTTGGCCTTTCCCTCCAAAAACGGCTTGACCAGATCTATGGGGATTGGGAAAAGGATGGTAGAACTGTTTTCCGCTGACACCTCCCTAAGCGTTTGGAGATATCTAAGCTGAAGTGCTGCAGGCACCGTTTCGATTATCTTGGCAGCATCTGCAAGCCTTTGTGCAGCCTGGAATTCACCTTCTGCATTTATGATCTTTGAGCGCCTTTCCCTTTCAGCCTCTGCCTGTTTTGCCATGGCCCTTTTCATCTCATCAGGTAGATCAATTTCTTTTACCTCGACTTTACTTACCTTTACACCCCAAGGCTCAGTATCTTGATCAAGTATGCTTTGTATCTTAGCATTTATCTGTTCTCTTTCTGACAATAAGCTGTCAAGCTCCTCTTGTCCGCATACGCTTCTAAGGGTCGTCTGGGCAAGCTGGGATGTTGCAAAATAGAAATTTTCCACCTCTATCACCGCAGCCACCGGATCGAGGACCCTGAAATAGACCACAGCGCTCACCTTTACAGAGACATTATCTTTGGTGATGATGTCCTGGGGTGGCACATCCAGGGTTACGGTCCTAAGATCCACCTTTTTCATCTTATCGATTATTGGAATGAGAATGATTAGCCCTGGTCCCTTTGCCGAAATTACCCGGCCAAGTCTAAAGATAACGCCCCTTTCGTATTCCTTTAGTATCCTTATGGCCGCGCTTAAAAATACAACGGTAAAAAAAACGATAAAAATCAATGCAAACGGCATGTCTGTTCCTCCTTTTTGGGTTTTACAGAAAGTCTTAGCCCTTCTACTGAATCAATTACCACTTCCTGGCCCTTGGAAAGCCCGGAAGGCCCTATTGCCTCCCAAAGCTCTCCGTGTACAAAGACCATGTACCTGCTTTCGGAAAGTCTTTCCTTTATTACAGCCCTTTGTCCCAAGAGGGCATCTTTTCCTGTCTTTGGCCGAGACATGGCAGCCTTTGCAGCAAGGAAGGCAACAGTGAGGAAAAATAAGATCACAGTGACAAGTGTTGACCAAAGTACAGAGCCTGAAATGGAAAGGGAGGAGTTGGAATCAAAGAGCATGATAGAGCCAAGTATCAGGGCAGCCACCCCCGAAATTGCTAAGATCCCGTGGCTTGTTATAAAGAGCTCGAGTACGAAAAGGACGAAGGCAAGGAGTATGAGAAGTATCGCAGTAGTGCTTGCAGACAGGGTGTGCAGGGCGTAAAGGGCCAAAAGTAGACTCAGTGCCCCAACAGTGCCAGGCAGGATCACCCCTGGATGGGCAAGTTCGAAGTAAAGGCCAACCATTCCTATCATGAGCAGTATGTAGGCGATGTTTGGGTCTGCTATAACCTCAAGCACCCTTTCCCTTAGATTTTTTTTCACAAAAATAGGGGCCTTTCCCATCGGCTCTATAACTAACTGGCTACCGCTTGCGCTCTTGATTGTTCGTTTTCTCAGTCTTTCAATGAGTTCAGCCGGATTTTTGGCCATAATGTCAATTACATGCAGTCTCAGTGCCTCTTTGGCAGGTGTTGAAATGCTTTTTCTCACTGCCTCTTCTGCCCACTTTGCATTCCTTCCTCTTTTTTGGGCGATGCTTACTGCAAAGGCAGCAAGATCGTTTTCCATCTTCTTAGACATGGTGCTGTTTTCATCCATGCCCCCTCCCATTGTGACTGGGTGGGCTGCCCCTATATTTGTCCCTGGTGCCATTGCTGCTATGTCTGAACTGATGGTCAAAAGTGCGCCGGCAGATGCAGCCCTTGCCCCTTGCGGATAAACAAAGACACAAACGGGAACGGGAGAGGACATGACAACCTGGATCATTTTCCTGACCGTTGTTACAAGGCCTCCAGGGGTATCAAGCAATATGAGGAAAAGACATGCATTTTCCCTTACTGCTACCCTTAGCCCCCTTTGAAGTAGCTCAAGGCTTGCAGGATTTATGGCTGAGGCAATCCGTATTGCCACAACTGGACCTTTAAGCACTTCCAAATTATGGGAAGTCTTGTCACGCCCTGGCAAGGGGCCAGCCTTAGTGCCAGAAGGTATTGATAGGAGGATAAGGACTATTGCCAAAAAGGCTCCTAAAAGCCTAATTTTCTTTGCCTTTTTTGATCCTTTCATATTCCTGCTGTATCAACTGCAGGTCATGCCATGCCTGCCTTTTAAGATCAAGGAGCCTTGAGCCACCGAAACGGAGCAGATATGCAGGGTGATAGGTCACAAGAAGCCTTCGGCCCTGATAGTCATGGAAATGGCCCCGGAGTTTTGAAAGGGGGCTTTCTGTGTCAAGAAGCGCCTTTGCAGCCGTGCCCCCAAGGCACAAGATGAGCTTTGGGTCAAGAAGTTCTATCTGCCTTAGAAGATATGGCAGACACGTTTCTATTTCCTCCTTTTTGGGAGTGCGGTTTTTTGGTGGACGGCACTTTACGACGCTGGTTATAAAGACCTCGCTTCGCTCAAGATTTATGGCCCTTAGCATCTTTGTTAGAAGTTCACCCGATCTTCCAACAAATGGCCTTGCCTTTATGTCTTCCTCCCTGCCAGGCGCTTCTCCAATAAGCATCAAGATGGGATTTCGTGCCCCTTCTCCAAAGACCGGATTCTTTCTCGTCTTTGAAAGCGGGCAAAGATTGCAAGAGCGAACCATTTGTTCAAGCTGGGTAAGATCAGCGCATTCAACAGACGCATGTGCCATTTTTTTTCTGCCCCTAAGTTGTCTTATCTCTTTTTCTATGGACTTAATCCTTTCTATATGGGCCTTTGGCACAAGCCTAAGGCCGAGGGCCTTTGCACCCCTTAGCGCACCTATTGTATCCCTAAGGATCCTTTCTATTTCCTGCTCCATGATTTTTCCTTGATCACCCTCATGACGACCACCAAAAAGATGGCACCTGTAAGGCCTCCAATGGTATCAGCAAGCCAGTCTCTTGGATCGGTACATCGTCCCGGAACGAAATATTGGTGAAGTTCATCCACTATGGCATATCCTGAGGCAATGACAGATGCGTATAGGACAGAGGCCTTGGAACTTTTCCTAAAAATGTCCATATTGGCCCAATAGGCCGTAAAGAGTCCAAGTATCAGGTATTCGAGAAAGTGCATCATGTAGTCTGGAGGAAGCTCTGACGGCATGTCTGTTCCTGGTATGGATGAACCCACAAATATCACTGCCATCCAGCCAATAACCAAAAGGCCCCTATTGTTCCATATCTTTTGTTGCAATGTTGCTTACTTCCCAGGTAGTGGTAACTTGACTCCATCTAAAGAGTACACTAAGAATTGCATCCTGTCATAGTCACTTTTCGACATCAGTACTATGCTCATAAAAAGTATCTTTTAAATCAGGAGTCTTTAAAGTTGAGTGAAGAAAGCCAGATAATAAAACAGCGCAAGCAGAAGGCCCAGGAGCTAGAAAAGCTCGGGGTGGATCTTTTCCCAAATGGAATACCACTTCCTGAAAGGGCAGGGGCCATAAAAAAGGTTTATGAAGGCTATGATAAAAAGGCACTTGAAGAGGTGGAAGACAGCTTCAGGGTTGCTGGCCGCATAATGGCCCTTAGGCGTTTTGGTAAGGCTGCCTTTTTCCATATTAAAGATAGCTCAGGCTCCATCCAGATCCATGTCATGACAGATCGGATAGGAAAGGATGCCTACAAGATATTCAAGAAGTTTGACATAGGAGATATCGTTGAGGTAGAAGGCCGCCTTTTCCGAACAAAGACCAACGAGCTCACCATCGAGGCCGACAGGATTCGCCTTGTCACAAAGTCCATGCGGCCTCTTCCGGAAAAGTATCATGGCATCAAGGACAAGGAGCTTAGATACAGGAGGAGATACGAAGACCTCATCATGAATGAGGATGTTGCCGAGACCTTCAGATCCAGGGCTCGTATCATTCAGATGCTCAGACACTACTTTACCTCAAACGGTTTCCTTGAGGTTGAGACCCCAATGATGCAGTCCATAGTGGGTGGTGCTACTGCAAGGCCATTTGTCACCCATCACAATGCCCTTGGCATAGACCTTTTTATGAGAATAGCCCCGGAGCTATATCTGAAAAGGCTACTTGTTGGCGGCTTTGACAGGGTCTTTGAGCTAAATAGAAACTTTCGTAATGAGGGCATATCCCTACAGCACAATCCTGAGTTCACCATGCTCGAATTTTATGAGGCCTATGCAACCTTTGAGGATCTTATGGTTCGAACAGAGGAGCTTTTTGCTCAGATAGCCATGGACATCAAGGGGGATACGAGATTCGAGTACCAGGGGCAAGAGATAGACATGACCCCTCCCTGGAAAAAGATGACGCTTAGGCAGTCCCTGGTTGAGGTTGGAGGTATTTCTGAAAAAGAGCTCGATGACAAGGATGCGCTCCTTGCAAGGATAGAAGATCTTGGTGTCGATATGGGGGAGGATCTTGTTCTTGGCAAGTATCTTACAAAGCTTTTTGATCTTCTTGTTGAGCCAAATCTTATTCAGCCAACATTTATAACCCACTATCCCACAGACATTTCGCCCCTTGCCCGCAGAAACGCAAAGGATCCAAGTGTGACAGACAGGTTTGAGCTTTTTATCAGCGGACGGGAGATTGCAAATGCCTTTTCAGAGCTTAACGATCCAAGGGATCAAAGGGCCCGATTCGAAGAACAGGTTGCCCTTAGGGGAGACGATGAGGAGATTCCTCCAGAGGTGGACTACGATTACATCAGGGCCCTTGAGATAGGCATGCCTCCCGCAGCCGGAGAGGGCATCGGGGTTGACAGGCTTGTGATGCTCTTTACCGACTCCCCTTCCATTAGAGATGTGATATTCTTTCCGCAGCTCAGGCCAGAGGGAAGGAAAAAATCCAGTTGAAGGATTTAGCTTTTGATGAGATATGAGCTATACATGGCCCTCAGGTATCTAAGGGCCAAGAAGGAGCACAAGTTCATCTCTCTCATCTCTGCCATATCAACTGGCGGTGTGGCCCTTGGGGTCATGGCACTTATTGTGGTTATAGCTGTAATGGCAGGCTTTGAGAATCACCTGAAGGAAAAGATCCTCGGGGTGAATGCCCACCTTCTAATAAGGAGCTATGAAGGGCCCTTTGACTCTATCGATCTCATAAAGAAAAAGATAGAAGGGATAGAGGTGCCACCTGAAAGCGGGTTTTCATCTGTCATCTCGAGGCTTAGAGGTCAGGGGGCCAGCCCCCATGTTGTGGCAGCAACGCCTGTGGTGTATATCCAGGCCCTTCTGAGCTCGGGCAGGGCAGTAAGCGGTGTAGTCATAAGGGGTGTGGATCCTGACAGCGTAACAAAGGTGGTCAGATTCGGAAAGATCCTCCAGGGAAGAGGCGTCCAATGCCTGAAGGAATATAGTGGCAAGGGGCCAGCCCCCATCATTATAGGGAAGGAGCTTGCGCTTACCCTTGGCGTACAGGCAGGTGATCTTATTCGCATTGTACTTCCAAGTGGCACCATAACCCCGATTGGCATGATGCCAAGGATCAGGACCGTCAGGGTCTGCGGCATTCAGACTATGGGCATGTACGAGTATGACATGTCCCTTGCCTTCATGCCTATTGGTGCGGCTCAGAGGCTTGCCGGCCTTGGTGACAAGGTTCATGCCTTTGAGGTTAAGATCTCTGACATCTACGCTGCTGGCAGATTTGTAAGGGCCATCCAGAAGGTCCTTGGCTATCCATTTTGGGCCATGGACTGGCAGCAGATGAGCAGGAATCTTTTTTCCGCCATGGAGCTTGAAAAGTTTGCCATGTTTGTGGTTCTTACCCTTATCGTTCTGGTTGCTGCCTTCAACATTATAAGCACCCTTTCCATGATGGTGATGGAAAAAAAGGCAGATATTGCAATACTTAAGGCAATGGGTGCAACTAACAGCCAGATACTTAGGATATTTATGTTAAATGGCGTAATGATTGGCCTTATGGGAACAGCAATGGGGGTCTTAGGCGGAACCGGCCTTTGCTGGCTTCTAAAAAGATACAAGTTTATAAAGATACCAAAGGAGGTCTATTATACAGACTCCATCCCCATCCTTCTCTATCAATCTGATGTGATGATAATCGCTGCAAGCGCCCTTATAATATGCCTGCTTGCAACCATCTATCCGGCAAGACAGGCAGCAGGTATCGATCCTTCAAAGATCCTTAGAAACGGCTGATCATGACAAGGATCTGCCTTGGTACCAAGCTAAAGGACTCACGCACCGTTACCTCGCTTCCTCTTCGCTACTGCTGGGAGGATTATTCAACGAGGGAAAAAAAGCTCATCCTTGGGGCGGAAAAGATATACTTTCCAACCATACATTATGCACCTGCCTTTTTTGCAATAGGAAAAAAGATATTTCCAACCCTCCAAAGTTATCTCCTTCTCGGAAACAAGATCGCCCAGCTTCAGGCATTTAGGGCGGCCAACATTCCTGTTCCTCGTACAAGAATCTTCCCAGGCAGAAACCGAATGGAAAAGATCATAGACGCCTTCTCCTTTCCCTTTGTGGCAAAGATTCCAGTAGGTGCATCAAGGGGGCTTGGTGTCTTTCTGATAGAAAATGAACAGGACCTAAGAACGTATCTTAACAAGGTCTCTGTGGCCTACATCCAAGAATATATTCGCACAGACAGGGACATCCGTATTGTCATAATAGGGAATGAGCCTGTCCTTTCATACTGGAAGATAGGACGAGGTGGCACATTTAAGACAAATGTGGCCCAGGGTGGGGAAATCGATTTTGACAGGGTGCCAGAAGCAGCAGTGGAGCTTGCCCTTTTGGCTGCAAAGAGGTGTTCTTTGGATCATGCAGGCTTTGACGTGTGCATGGGCCCTTTGGGGCCTGTGATATTTGAGGCGAACATCCATTTTGGAAGGGAAGGATTTAAGGAGGCAGGAGTCAGTTATCACCATCTTTTAGCCAAAATGGCCGATTCTGCAAGGATTTGATCTTTGAAAGCAAGGCCCTTTCATCAAAGGTCAGGATCTCATAGTCCTTCATAACGAATCTTCCTGCAACCATGAGGTCTGATACGTCTCCCATGGAGGCTGAATAGACAAGTTGTGAAAAGGGGTGGTAGCAGGGGCGAAGATGTGGCCTGTCAAGATCCACAACCATTATGTCTGCCTGATATCCAGGCTCAAGCCTTCCAATGTCCTTTGCACCAACTGCCACGGCACCGTTTTCCGTTGCCATCTTGAAGACCTCCTCAGCCCTAACAAGAGACGGATCAAGACCGACACCCTTTGGAAGTTTTGCAGCAAAGTCCATCTCTTCAAGCATGTCCAGATTGTTGTTACTTGCAGCCCCGTCGGTGCCAAGGGCAACATTTATGCCTGCATCAAGAAGCTTTGCTAATGGGCTTATGCCAGAGCCAAGCTTAAGGTTGCTCTCAGGGCAGTGGACAACACTTGCCCCACTTTTTGCAAGAAGCTCTATGTCCTCGTCTTCAAGCCAAACACAGTGTATGGCCACGAGGTTTGGGCCGAGAAGGCCAAGTTCATGAAGATATCTAACTGGCGTCTTCCCATAAGAAGATTTCGTTTCATCAACCTCCCACTTTGTCTCAGAAAGGTGTATGACCAATGGAAGATGGTGTTTCTTTGCAAATTGTCCTGCCTTCTCAAGTATGTTTGAGCTGCATGTGTACGGAGTGTGAGGGTCAACTGTAAAGTGTATGCGACAGTTTTCCTTGTAAAGGTCGATAAGGTGGGTCGTTTCTTCAAGAACTGCATCTATATTATCAAAGGCAGGGGATGGAAAATCAAAGATGCCCTCACCGAGGTACGCCCGCATTCCTGTTTCATCCACCACCTCTGCCATCTGTCTTTCAAAAAAGTACATGTCAACAAAGGTGGTGATGCCGCATCTGATCATCTCGGCGCATGCAAGAAATGTGGCAGTCTTTATGAGTTCCCTATCAAGTTTTGCCTCTGCCGGGAAAATGTACTTTTCAAGCCATTCCTTTAGAGGAAGGTCATCTGCCATGCCCCTTAAAAGCACCATTGGGGCGTGGGTGTGACAGTTTACAAGGCCTGGTGCAATAAGTCCGCCTGAACGTTTTTCAACAAGGGCATCAGGATACTTTCGTAGGAGCTCATCTTCCTTCCCACATTCAAGCACCCTTTCACCCTCTATTACTACTGCTCCCTGCTCTATGGGGCCATGGTGACACGAAGTTATGAGCACTTCTCCTGTCAGAATGGTTTTTTCTTTTTTGTCATTCATTGTCTTCATATTCCGTAAGGATTCCAACGAGAAGCCTTTCAAGCCTTGCCTCTGCCTTTTGAGCCTTTGAAATGACATCTTCTATGAAAATTGGCTCAAAGTCATCCGGGTTATTTACGTTAGCAATAACTGATATGCCAAGGACCTTCATGCCACCGTGAACTGCCGTAATGACCTCTGGTACAAGAGACATGGCAACGGCATCTGCTCCAATCAGGCGAAGAAAGCGGGTCTCTGCAGGGGTTTCAAGCTGAGGCCCAGAAACGGCAACGAACACCCCCTCTCTTAGGAGCACTCCAGAGCTTGCCCCAACACGCCTTGCAAGTTCCCTGAGTCCCTTGTTGTACGCCCTTGACATGTCAGGGAATCTCGGCCCCCATTCATCGTTATTTTTTCCCCGAAGCGGGCTTTCTGGAATGAGATTGATGTGATCCCTTATCAGCATCAGGTCTCCGGGTTCAAAATCAAGATTTAGCCCACCTGAGGCGTTACAGGCTATCAGTGCCTTTGAGCCAAGAAGGGACATGGTCCTTATGGGGATGGCTATCTCTTTGGTGGAGTAACCCTCGTAGTAATGAAAACGCCCTTGGAAAATCGCACATCTTGTGCCCCCTATCCTGCCTATGTGAAGTTTTCCTGCATGGTCAGGGGCTGTAGAGACGGGGAAGTGCGGGATCTGGCCATATTCGACTACAAGCTCTGTCTCCATGGCCTCACACACACCTCCAAGACCAGTACCAAGCATTAGAACCACAGTTGGTGCAAAGGGAAGCCTTTTTTCCAAAAAGGATACTGCCTCCTTTACCTTTTTTTCATGGGAATTCATGGACTTCTCCTATATGTCATCATTAGGCCTTTGCAGACGGACAGATGTCATTCAAAATACAGTTTTTGCAATCGGGATTTTTGGCCTTGCATACCTTTCTGCCATGTTCAATGAGAAGGTAGGTTACAAGGCCCCAGTATTTCTTTGGTACAATTTCCATGAGCTCATTTTCTATCTTTACCGGATTTGTCTGATCCGTAAGTCCAAGCCTTTTGGAAAGCCTTTTTACATGGGTGTCAACGGCTATGCCCTCGTTCTTTCCAAAGGCATTGTAAAGGACTACATTTGCAGTCTTTCTTGCAACCCCTGGAAGCTTGATAAGATCATTCATGTTGTCAGGTAGCCTTCCGCCAAAGCGGTCAACTATCATCTTTGCCGCATTGTGTATGCTCTTTGCCTTGTTCCTGAAAAAGCTGCATGAGCGGACAAGCTCTTCTATCTCTTCAACATTGGCATTTGCCATCTCCTTTGGCCCGGGAAATCTCTCAAAAAGAGCTGGTGTTATCTTGTTTACCCTTTCATCCGTACACTGGGCAGAAAGAATTACAGCAACAAGAAGTTCAAAGGGTGTTTTGAACCTAAGGGCCGTCCTCGGCTCACCATACTCCCGCTTTAGCCTGTCTATGATCTCCGTTACCTGTTTTTTCTTATCCATGGTTTTCCCCTAAAATTTCATCTTTTTTCTCAAATAAAAGCCACCTGCCAAAAGGGCAAGATGGGGAAAGAGTGCACATAAAAACGGGGAAAGTGCCCCTGTCTTTCCAAGTGATACGAGCATATTCCAAAGGGCCCATACTGAAAAGGCCACTGCGGTTCCAAGGACAAGCCCAAGGGTCGGGCCTGTATTTAGCCTGTAAAAGGCAATTGGAAGGCACAGATAGAGCAGTGAAAGGCCAAGAAGTGGGTAGAAAACAAAACCAAGAAGGGCCATTTCCTGGCTGTAGGCTGGAAGTCCAAGTTTTCTAAGTCTCTTTACTGCTGTAAAAAGAACCCCAGGTCCTGCCTCCTCAACAGGGGTCTCTATTGCAATAAGGTCCTTTGGGGAGACGGGCAAAGCCCGTTCAAGGGTCTTGAAAAATGTCACGCTATTTTCTTTTTCCACCAATCCGTTAAAAAAGTACCACTTTCCCCGGTGATATTTGGCAGCAGGGGAAGCAATAAATTCCGCAAGGGAGTAGTCCGGGTTGAAAAAGATCCACTGGATGCCAGAAAGTTCCTGGGCATTTGCCATCAAAAGCTCTGCAGAAAGTATGGAGCCCTTTCCCCTGTAAAAAAGATGCCCGCCATGCACCATAACACCTTTCTTTTTAGAACCTATCTCCATCTGCAGGATGAACCAAGCTGCATCCTCTGCCTTTGGTACCACAAAAAAGTTCATTGCCACAAAGAGCATGCAGAAAAGGGCCGCCGATGCCACTACAGGTCTGAATATGCGCCTCGGAGCAATACCAATTGACCGCATGGCCATGATCTCCCTGTTTTTCCCAAGGGTGGCCATGGTCAAAAGCCCTGCAAGCAATATGGTAAGCGGGCTTAGCTGGCAGATTATCTTTGGGCTGATGAGTGCAAAATATACAATGACTGTGAGAAAGCCTGTGCCTTTGTTCATGAACTCTGGCAACCTCTCAAAGGCGTCTATCAGAAGATAGAGACCCGTTAGTCCAAAAAAGAGCATGAAAAGGTATGCAAAGTATTTTCTTGCTATGTAACGCTCTATAATCATGGTTATCTGAAAATCGGCCCTCTATTGTATAGAAGTGTTATGGCGTACAGGGCAAGTAATGAGAATGCAAGGTTTGGAAGCCAAACCCCAAGGGCAGGGCTCAATATACGTTCATTCGCCATTGTGGTCCCAAAAAGTATGGCCAGATAGTAAAGGAGGAAGGCGCTAAGGCCAGCGCATATTCCGGCAGAGATGCCGCCTCGTCCAAAAAAGATTCCAAGGGGCATGGCCATAAGACCAAGAACCACTGCACCAAAGGGCACGCCTATTCTCTTGTGAAATTCGATGAGATACTTTTTTTTGAGTTTTTTTGAAATACCTGGGGTGTTCGCAGCCCTGTAAAGTTCCACAGTGGTCATCTCACCCCGTCTTTTTCTGCTGGATGATTGTTCCTGGGTAAGAGACAGGATATATTTTTCAAAGGATATGGTGTCTGAAAGGTTGCATCCTTCATCCACCCTTATGAGCCTTCCATCAAGGAGTTTGAGGGCAATTCTTCCAGAATTTGCGTCTGTTGAAAGGCTTCCCCTCTTAGCAAGTATGGAATAGGTCATGGCTTTTCCTCTTCCGTCCCTGATGTATACGCCCTGGTATCTTCTTGCATCCTTTGTGGCCTTGTCCACGAAGAAGGTAAGCCCCTTTATGGGAGTAAAGAACTGTTTTTCAGGAAGCCCACGCATAAGGGCCTTTTCAGTTATGTCATCCATGAATTTGCTCGTCTGGCGCTTGGCATGAGGGACGACCACACCTGAGATAAAAAGGCCTGCGAAAAAGCTAAGAAGGCTTATTGCAGCAACCGGAGCTACAAGGCGTGAAGGAGAAATGCCTGATGAGAAAAGGGCTATGATCTCACTGTCTCTTGAAAGTCTTATAAAGGCAATAAGTATTCCAAGGAGGGTGCAGATCGGTATGAGCACATAGAGAAAGATCGGAAGCATAAGGAGGTTTAGCTCCAAAAATTCCCTGAAACTGATCCCTGCTGCAAGAAGAGGCTCAAGGCGGGAAAAGAGTTTCCCTATCAGGAAAAGAAGGCTCATTGCCCCAAGAGAGAAAAAAAAGGGTAGGGCAACCTCCTTAAAGACCATCTTTGATACTATCCGGTTTAACATCTTTGCTCAAGGAACTGTCTCATCAAGGCCTTCTTCCCTGATGTAGGCCTTGACTGCCTGCTTCCAGTGTCTCATGGGGGTTTTTGTGATATTGTCGAATCTTTCAAGACTAAGTACGGAGTAGCGAGGTCTTTTTGCAGGTCTTGGAAAGGCCTTCGTGGAGACAGGTTCTATATGAATATCTTTCTTTCCTGCAATCAGGAGTGAATGGCAGCAAAGATCAAACCAGGTACACTTGCCACTGTTACAACAGTTAACTATGCCTTTTGCACCTTTTTCCAAAAGAAGGAGCACGCCTTCTGAAAGGTCTTTTGTGTAGGTTGGCCTTCCCATTTGGTCATTGACCACCTTAAGATGCTTTGTCTTTTTAGAAAGCTCAATCATTGTTTTTATGAAGTTTGGACCATTTTTTCCAAAAAGCCACGATGTCCTTACAATGAGATGGTCAGAAAGGGCCTCCATAATCTCCTTTTCTCCTTGGAGCTTTGACTGTCCATAGACGTTTATGGGATTTGTCCTGTCATCTTCCCTGTATGGCCTGGTGGATGTACCGTCAAACACATAGTCTGTGCTTATGTGGACAAGCTTTGCTCCAATATTGTTACAGCAGGAGGCGACAATTCCTGGGCCTTTCGAATTCACCTTAAAGGCAAGCTCTTTTTCTTCCTCACAAAGATCCACCTTGGTGAAGGCTGCACAGTTTACCACAAGGTTAGGCTTTGTCTTTTCTATTACTTCCTGGACCTGCAAAGGAGAAGAGATGTCAAGCTCCTTTCTTCCAAGGGCTATCACATGGTATTTGGCGGAAAGCGCCTCTGTCATGTCCTGGCCAAGCATTCCGCCTGCTCCTGTAACAAGGGCCAGTGGTCTCATAACTCGCTTCCATAATGATTTTTGTAATAAGACCTGTACTCACCCGAGAGGATCCTTTCCCACCACTGCCTGTTTTCAATGTACCAGTTTACTGTTTTTTCCATACCCTTTTCAAAATCAACCTTTGGACTCCAGGAAAGTGATTTTTGGGAAAAGCCTATATCCATTGCATAGCGTCTGTCATGTCCTGGCCTGTCTGCAACAAACTCTATCAGGTCTTTTGTCTTGCCAAGCATATCGATTATGGTCTCTACCACCTTTAGATTTGTCAGTTCGCAGTTTCCTCCAAGGTTGTATATGGCCCCGGGGACACCCTTTTCAAGGGCAGCAAGTACCCCTCTGCAGTGATCTTCCACATAGATCCAGTCCCGCACGTTCATGCCGTCTCCATAGATGGGAAGCTTTCTGCCTTCAAGACAGTTTATAATCATAAGTGGTATGAGCTTTTCAGGAAACTGAAAGGGCCCGTAGTTGTTGGAACACCTTGTGACGATAACGGGGAGGCCAAAGGTCTTCCATGCAGCCCTGCAAAGAAGGTCGGAAGAGGCCTTTGATGCAGAGTAAGGACTGTTCGGCCTAAGGTGGTGCCTTTCTGTAAAGGCAGGATCATCTTTACCAAGGCTTCCATACACCTCGTCTGTGGATACATGGACAAAGGGGCCCTTGCACCCGGCCTGTCTGAAGCAGTCCAGAAGGACCTGGGTCCCCATTACATTTGTTGTGATAAAGGGCCTTGCACTCTTTATGGACCGATCCACATGGCTTTCTGCAGCAAAGTTTACCACGGCGTCCATATCCTTCATGATGGAGGAAACGACCTGTTCATCCTCGATGCGTCCCTTTATGAATCTATAGCGTTTGTCTCCCTCAAGCTCTTTAAGATTCTCAAGATTGCCTGCGTAGGTGAGGGCATCAAGATTTGTTACCTCATAATCGGTTTCCTTCATGAGAAGGCGAATGAAATTTGTGCCTATGAAACCGCATCCTCCAGTTACCAGTATTTTTTTCATGGTTTTATCAAATGCTCCTTAGGGTCCTTGAATATCTATGCAAGCTCAAGAAAATCTGTTGTTTCCATATCGATTGCGTATCTATCCTTGAAGAATTGAACCGCCTTTTCCTTTACCTGATAGGCGGATTCAAGGCCAAGAAGTTCTGAGACAAGGCGTGAGCATTCTTCCTGGTTGCTCTGTCTCACGATTTTTTTTGTCTTTGGAATGGCAAGGGCATTCATGCTAAGTTCATCAAGGCCCATTCCAAGAAGCAGGGGAACATAAAGGGGCTCTCCTGCCATCTCTCCACACATTCCAACCTCTATCCCCTCCCTGTGTGCAGAATCCACTGTCATCTTTATCATTCTCAGAACACCTGGGTGAAGTGGCTCATAAAGGTGGCTTACTGCATCGTTTACCCTGTCAATGGCAAGGGAGTACTGAATGAGGTCGTTTGTGCCAATGCTGAAAAAGTCTGCCTCGCGGGCAAGTATATCCGCAGTAAGAACCGCCGTTGGTACCTCGATCATGAGGCCTATCTTTATGTTCCTGTTGAATGGATGCCCCTCATTTTCGAGTTCATCCATTACTGAGGAAAGGAAACCCTTTACCTCTATTATTTCGCTTTTTCCAGACACCATGGGGAAAAGAAGACGCAGGTTGCCATAGGCGCTTGCCCGGAGAATAGCCCTTAGCTGGGCCCTGAAAAGCCCCTTTTCGTGAAGACACAACCTTATTGCCCTAAGCCCAAGGGCCGGATTTATCTCTTCTTCAAGGCATACGTCTGATGCCAGTTTGTCTCCACCAATATCCAGGGTCCTGATTGTGACTGGATAAGGGTTTAGTTTTTCAACCACCTCCTTGTAGGCAAGGAAGAGTTGTTCTTCTGTTGGGAGTGAATTTGACGTCATGTAGAGGAACTCGGTTCTGAAAAGTCCGACTCCTTCGGCCCCGTGCTGAACAACAATGGGAATCTCCTCTACAAGCTCCATGTTTGCCATGACCTTTATCCGGTAGCCATCCACTGTCTCTGCAGGCAAACGGCTGTTGTGTATGACCTCGAGTCTGTAGCTCAGATACTGTTCCTGCCTGAGCCTATATGTGGAGATGGTGTCATCGTCTGGCTCAACAACCACAATGCCTTTAAGCCCATCCACGATCATGGTCTCGCCAGAAAGACACTTGGATGTGACTCCTTCAAGGCCAACAACTGCCGGAATCCCAAGGGAGCGGGCAAGGATGGCTGTGTGGGATGTCCTGCTTCCAAGCTCAGTTACAAACCCAAGGACCTTCTCCTTCCTTATATGGAGGGTGTCTGCTGGTGAAAGGCTCCTGGCAACCACAATCACCGGCTCTTCAATGGAAGAAAGATCAAGCCTCGCCTCAGTACCAGCAAGTATGGATTTGATCTTGTTAACGACAAAGCCTATATCCTCAATGCGCTCCCTGATATATGAGTCCGCAACGGTAGAAAAAAGTGCCCTGATCTCCTCCTTTGCAAGCTCAAGGGCCCATTCGGCATTGATCCTTCTGCTCTTTATAAGCTCAATGGTCTTGTCATAGACCATCTTGTCCCGGAGCATGAGTATGTAAGACTTTATGATATTGCTGTGTTCCTTGATCTCATCTGGGAGCTCAGAGATGAGTTTTCTTAACTGATCCTCAACACTCCTTACGGCCTCCTTAAACCTTGTGACCTCTTTGGTCACATCCTCACTGCCGATCTTTTTCTTCACAGTCTTTATCTTCTTGGCATCTAAAAGAAACACCTTGCCTATGGCAATGCCAGGTGATGCTGCTATTGCTTTTAGTGTGTCCAATTTATCACCACTATCTCTTTGATATTCAAATCTTTGTGCCTATTTATTCAGTCAATTTCTCCAAATCGTCTCGCCACAAGGTGTGACAATGCCTCAACTGCCTCTTTGGCATCTGCGCCTTCCGCCCTTATGATGACCTTTGTTCCTGAGGGACATGAGACGGTGAGCACCTCGAGGATGCTCTTTCCGTCAACACTAATCCCATCCTTTTCAATCCAGATGTCTGATTGAAAGTTACTTGCCATCTGGGCAAAACGTGATGCAGGTCTTGCATGAAGGCCAAGCCTGTTTAGTATGACAACCTCTTTTTCAGCCTTCATTGCCTATCTTTTTTAACACCCACGCCATATTGTCACCAAGATCCTTCATGGTTTTCATGCCTTCTGCATCCTCCCTGACCTCACCAGGATCCTTTCCCCTTCCAAGATTCCAGTAGGAGGAGCCTACAACAACCATCTGACCAATTAGGAAGAAGCTGTTCAGGGAGCTGAAGACGTGATAGGCCCCGGCCCTCCTTACTGCAACGACCGATGCCCCCACTTTTCTTTTCAAAAGGTCTCCACTAACCCTGCTTACCATGCCGCACCTCTCTATAAGGGCCTTCATGTTAGCCGAGACGTCTGCAAAGTAGGTTGGCGAGCCAAGGATTATGCCGTCAGCATCCAGCATTTTCTGGAAATATTCGTTGATTATGTCATCCTGGGCACACCTGCCATTTTTCTTTTCAAGACAAATGTAACAGGCAATGCAGCCACCAAGGGGCTTGTTGCCAAGCCAGATAAGTTCAGTCTCTATCCCGTTTGCCTCAAGCCTTTCAAGCACTGTTTTAATCAGAATGCTCGTGTTCCCATGTTTTCTCGAACTTCCGTTAAATGCCACTACCTTCATTGTCATGCCCCTTAAATCGTCTTTACTTTTTTATGACAAAAGAATATTTTGAACCAAATAAAAAGACAACCAAGTTTAAAAAACATCTTATCATCCATTTGAAAGTTTTTTTACACAGAGTCCAATCCTAAGAAAAATAGCCCATGTATCTTGCAATAGAAAGGGCCCGTGAAGGGCTGAAATTCTTGATCCGCCGTTCGGTAAAAAATGATAACGGGGTATGGATCAGCCAGGACCTTTTTGATCTTGGGCCAGATCCTGAGGATTTTGTGGAATACATTGACGAACGTGTCTTTCTAATCTCCGGGGAAGTAGAAGATGCCCTCTTTGAAAAAGGCGTAGAGTATGATTATGAGGAACTGGAAGAGATCTTCTGGCCCTTTATCGATCCTGACATAAAGCAGACCATTGAAGACTTTGGAGGCATTCGTGGAAGGGGTGTGACCAGAAAGAGACGGTACAGCCGCCAGGAGCTTGAGCGTATGCAGGCCTCCATTCATCCATTTGACAGAAGACGCATGCTTTTTCTAAAGCTTCTTCAGGTAAATCTTGAACCCCTTATGAACGAGCCACTAATCTTTCTCAACAGGCTCCTTGATAAGTCCCGGGATGAACTGGAGCACGCCTTTGAATTTATGGAGATGGAGCTTAGGCCTTATGAAATGAGAAGCTATCTATATGCAATCTTTGGATTGCCTGAACGTTTTGGAATGAGGCTATCAAGGTTCATTCCAGAGGTTCAGGACCAGGAGCTAATGGATGGTTTTTTCATCGAAGAGGTTTGCAGGCTGAACAGCGATGGAAAATATCTTGATGAAGGGGCAAGGCCGCTTACCTTCTCCGGGCTTCATCCGTATCTTATGCGTTATGTCATTGAGTATTTTGATTTTGCATTCAAGGGGCCCGGCCCTGGCAGGGTTGAAGGATCCACCGGGCCTTGGCATCCGCCTCCATCGTCTGTCCAGGAAGGACATCTAAAGGTTATGGGGCTTTCGAGAAAAGAGTTTGAGGAGATGAGTGAGAAGGAATTTGTAAGCTTTTTCAGGAAAAAGGCCCAGAGGCTACATCCTGACAAGGGAGGCGAGCATGAATCCTTTATCAGGCTTAAAGAGGCCTTTGAATCACTTTTGGTGCAAAAACGATGGTAGATAAGAACAATACCCTTTCTGTTGTTATCCCCATGTATAACGAAGAGGTCAACATAAGGCCGCTTTTTGACAGGCTTTTTCCAGTTCTTGATGGCCTTGGCATGCCATATGAGGTTGTTTGCATAAACGACGGCTCAAAAGACCGGACCCTTGAAATACTTGAAGATGAGCTTGGTAGAAGGCCAGGGCTTGTGGTTATAAATCTTGCAAGGAACTTTGGTCAGCATGCAGCGGTAATGGCTGGTTTTTCCCAGTCAAAGGGTGACTGGATAATCACCATGGATGCGGATCTTCAAAATCCGCCAGAGGAGATCCCAAATATAGTAGAACAGTTCAGAAAAGGGCATGATCTCATTGGTACAATAAGAAAGGGGAGAAAGGACACCTTTTTCCGAAAATTTGCATCAAGGGTCACCAACAGGATTGTCGCAAAGATCTCAGGAATAGAGCTTCACGATTTTGGGTGTATGTTAAGGGGTTACAGCAGACAGGTGGTGGAAGGAATACTTGAGAACCCGGAATATCGCACCTTCATTCCGGCACTTGCCACCTTTTTTGCCAAAAGCCCTGTGGAGATAACGGTTGGCCACGAGGAAAGGGCAGCGGGCGAGTCCAAGTATTCCCTAATCAAGCTTTTCAGTCTGCAGCTCGATCTTATGACAGGTTTTTCCATGTGGCCCTTGCGCATACTGTTTGCAGTTGGCACCTTCATGGCCATATCAAGCCTGGCAGGGGCTGCACTCATTATCATGCTCAGGCTATACTATGGGCCTGGTTGGGCTGCACAAGGGGTCTTTACCCTCTTTGCCGTGCTTTTTTTCGTTATAGGGTGTCAATTTTTCGCCCTGGGACTTCTTGGAGAATATATTGGCAGGATCTTTCAGGCTGTGAGAAAAAGGCCCACATTCATACTGGGGTGGGTCAGGGGGCAGGGCAAACAGTAACCTGTGCCATCAGCCCCTCTTTGCCGTTGAACTGCGCCTTCTTCCCTGCTTGCCTGCATGGGGGCATCTTCGATGACACATCTTGCAGATGACCTCATGCACAACAGGACGCCCTGTCTTTATACATACCCTTGGTCTATGGCCTTTCATTTTCCTTATTCCTCTTTGTCAATCTTTTCAAAGGACTTGTCTTTTAGGCTTGTTTCAGTAACGCTGCAACCTTGACTTTGCTGTTGATCATGCCCCATGCTGCAGCCTGTGCATCCGTGGCACGGATTGGCTTGGGCTTTGCCTGCAAGCCTGTTTAAGATGAAACGGATCACAAAATAAAATGCCAGAATAACAGCTGCAGCTACAAGTATATTTTGAACCATTTTTATCCTTTTTACCGTATAAGTTTTATTAAAAATAAACCCTTTTTTCAAAATGTCAATGGATCCATTCTGTTAGATTTGATTTCATAAAAGGGTCCCTCTTTTTGGACAATAGTAATTGACTGCTTTCATTATCTGAATAGTGATATTTAAATATTTTAAAATACGGATGGTGTTAGGAGAAAAAAGCAATCTCACAGAAGAAGTACAATCCAGAATTTAAGGCAAAGCCAGCCATAGAGGCCATAGGGTGAGACCACATCTCAAA
>JALSQG010000199.1 GCA_026985565.1 Deltaproteobacteria bacterium | reverse complement strand
CACAATTATACGCATTGCGTATAAAATGTCAAGAGGGTACGCCTATTTCGTGGGTAGGGATGAAATGAAAAAGAAATTTTTTGGTAGTGCGAAAATGGCCGACTGTCTGCTCTGCTTAGGTCTCTTCCATTGTGTTAATAAAAGAGTCTGCCTCATCTATGGCCCTTTGCATGTCTTTGACCAAAGACGAGACATCGGTCTGAATGCGTACAAGCTCTCCTTTCAGAGAAGATATGGCCCTTGCATTAAGATTGTGTTTCAGGAAGAGCACCTCGTCTCTTAGAGGGGAAAGAACAGGGTCGATTTTTGCCTCTGCCCTTTTCATGGCCCTTATAAGCTGATTGTAACGCCTTCTTGTCTGTCTAAGCTTTTGTTCACTAAGGCGCCTGAGCCTTGGATTCGTATATTCGTCAAGCTCCTGCTCCCATTCATCAAAAAGGGCCTCGGCAACATCCTCCACTGCCTCGATGCGCTGGTGCACATCCTTGGCCCTTGCCTCTAAATCGTTAAGTTCTCCCTTTAGCTCTTCATACTTTTCCTCAAGGTCTCCACCGTCATAATTTACAACGCTCTTAAACCGTTCAAGAGCAGAGGAGAACTGCTCCTTTGCAGCCATCTGGCTGTCTCGTGCCTTCTCAACGCGGCTTACAAGAATGTCCCTTTTGTGTATGCCCATTTTTTCCATGGTGTTGTAATAGACGCTGCTACAGGCATTGATGAAGGTTAAGGTCATAAAAAGAATCAAAAATTTCCTAATTTGCTTGTTCATATCTTTCCCTCTATCATTCTGACATGAAAGGTCTAACTTTACGTATCTAACAGTTAGTCTCCGGATTTTACAGTCCTGTCCAAACCTCCAGCGACTTTTATTACGCATATTTTTGATGTAAAATAGCAGAAAATCTTGTTCGTGAAAGTCGTCAAAATCTTCACACAAAGGAGATTGCCATGGAAAGCACCGGAATAACTGTAATGGAGCACCTTTTGATACACCAAAAGGAAAATCCCCTTGCCACAGGAAATTTTACCAGGCTTCTTAGCGAGCTGATATTTTCTGCAAAGATTATTTCAAGAGAGGTAAAGAAGGCAGGTCTTGTGGATATCCTTGGACTTACGGGAAAGATAAATGTACAGGGTGAGGAGGTAAGAAAGCTTGACGACTATGCCAACAGGATACTCATCTATCGAATGCAGCATGCAGGCGTGCTATGCGCCATGGCCTCTGAAGAAAATGCAGACATAATCGAGATTCCAGACAGGCTTCCCAAGGGAGACTATATCTTGGTATTTGACCCTCTGGATGGCTCATCAAACATTGACGTGAACGTGAACATCGGGACCATTTTTTCAATCAGAAAGAAGACCAGTGACAGAAGCTATGTGACCCTGGAAGACTTCCTCCAGGAAGGTACAACCCAGGTGGCGGCGGGCTATTTTCTCTATGGGCCAAGTACAATGCTTGTTTACACCACTGGCAACGGAGTGGATGGCTTTACCCTCGACCCGTCAGTGGGTGAGTTTCTGCTGTCTCATCCATCCATAAAGATACCTGAGACAGGGAAGGTCTATTCGGTAAACGAGAGCTACACGGCCTATTGGGACGAAAAGGTGAAACAGGTGGTGGATTATTTCAAGAGCCCTGAAAACGAAAGGGGCAAGCCTTATACCTCAAGATACATTGGAAGTTTGGTGGCAGATTTTCATAGAAACCTCATCTATGGCGGAATCTTCATGTATCCGGCAGACAAGAAGGATCCGGCAAAACCGCACGGGAAGCTTCGCCTTCTTTGCGAGGCCGCTCCCCTGGCCTTTGTTTGTGAACAGGCGGGAGGCGCTGCAACAGACGGAAGAAAGCGAATTATGGAAATAAAACCTGACGCCCTTCATCAGAGGGTTCCACTTTTCATTGGGTCCAAAAGGGATGTCGAAAAGGCCACATCCATCATGTCTGGTTAGCGTTTTTAAAGGAAAAGCAGTCCCTTTACAAAAAGGGGCTTGTAATCACAGTCTCTCATGACCATTTTTAAGCATAAAAAAAGAAAGAAAAAGAGGTGTTAAAAGGTGAGTAATATTTTTAAGACATTCATTCTCCTTGCAGGCCTAACTGCCCTTTTTATGGTTGTGGGCAGAACACTTGGTGGCCAGCATGGGATGATGGTGGCCCTTGTTTTGGCAGCGGTAATGAACTTTTTTGCCTACTGGTTCAGTGACAAGATGGCCCTTTCCATGAGTGGCGCCCAGCCAGTGAGCGAGTCAGAGGCCCCGGAGCTTCATGCAATTGTGGCATCCCTTGCCGCACGGGCCGGAATACCAAAACCAAGGGTATATATCATCCCAACTCAGACCCCTAACGCCTTTGCAACAGGCAGAAATCCGGAACATGCAGCAGTGGCTGTAACCAAAGGAATACTGGACATTTTGGACCGTGACGAACTGGAAGGGGTGCTTGCCCATGAGCTCTCCCATGTGAAAAATCGTGACATCCTCATAAGTTCCATTGCTGCCGTCATTGCAGGTGCCATCAGCTATATTGCCCAGATTGCCCAGTGGGGGATGATCTTTGGCGGAATAGGCGGATCCAGTGACGATGATGATGCAGGTGGGCTTCTTGGTGCCCTCTTCATGATGATAGTTGCTCCAATTGCGGCAATGCTCATCCAGATGGCCATATCAAGAAGCAGGGAATACCTTGCCGATGCAACTGGGGCAAAGATCTGTTCCTGCCCCATGTCTTTGGCAAGTGCATTAAAGAAGCTTGAGGAATGGAATCACCGGCTTCCAATGGACGTAAATCCTGCCACGGCCCAGATGTATATAGTCAATCCCCTTACGGCCTCAACCTTCGCAAGGCTCTTTAGCACCCATCCGCCAATCGAGGACAGGATCAGAAGGCTGACGGAAATGGCCCAAAGGGGAGTCTAAGGAAATTCGAGGGGGCACAGGTGGATATAGCACTGGTGTCCCCACCCTGGCCACTTTTTAACAGGCCATCCATACAGATTGGTGTCCTTAAGGCATTTCTTAAAAGTAACCTCCCTCCTGAGACACGCATCAGAAACCTGCATCCCTATCTCAGGGTGGCCAGGGCCGTTGGTTTTAATGACTATCATATTATAAGTCAGTCAAGCTGGGCCTCTGAGGCGGTCTTTTCAAATCTGCTATTTCCTGGAAGGAAGGGGCCAGAAAGGCTATTTGTCCGCGCCCTGAGGGCACGGCGTATTGGCAACTTAGGAGGTGATTTTAGGAAAATCTGCCAAGGGGCAAAAAAGGCCCTGGAAGGCTATATTCAGGCGCTTGATTTTTCAAATACAAAACTTGTCGGCATAAGCGTTTGTCTCAATCAGCTTTCAGCTGCCCTTTTCATTGCACGGTGTATCAAGGAAAAATATCCGAAAGTGCCTGTGGTTATGGGGGGTGCAAGCGTAAGTGGGGGCATAGGTCATGGCATCTTGAAGGCCTTTTCTTGGCCAGATTTCATTATAGATGGCGAAGGTGAACTGCCCCTTCTCAGCCTGAGTAGATATTTTCTTGGCCTTTCAGCCTCCTTTGATTCTTCAGCCGTTTCATCGAGAAATGATCTTCAAAAGGCCACCAAAAAGGAACAAATAACACACCTTGAATGGCTTCCAGTGCCAGATTATGACGATTTTTTCAGGGAGCTTTATTCCATTGAAGGTTGCCAGGGAATAAAGGTGGTCCTTCCCCTTGAGGCCTCAAGAGGCTGCTGGTGGGGCAGGTGCAGCTTCTGCAACCTGAATCTTCAGTGGAAGGGCTATCGGATGAAAAAGGTTGAGCAGGTTGCAACAGAATCTCGTCTTTTGAGCCAAAGGTATTCGTGTATTGATTTTGCCTTTATGGACAACTGTCTGCCGCGAATGCAGGCGGCTCAGATCTTCGATACCATTTCAACACATGACAAGGACTACAGCTTTTTTGCTGAGCTCAGGCCAGGCCATACAAAAAGTGAGCTCAAACGCATGGCCCGCGGTGGCCTCGACACGGTACAGATAGGCATTGAGGCCTTAAGCACCTCGCTCCTAAGAAGGCTCAGAAAAGGGGTTAGTGCCATTGATAACCTGGCTGCCATGAAACTATGTGCCGAGCTTGGAATAAGGCTTGAGGCAAACCTTATCACCTGCTTCCCTGGCAGCACCTTGAAAGAGGTTGAAGAGACCCTCGATAACCTTGATTTTGCATGGCCATTTCCTCCCCTAAAGCCAGTGAGATTCTGGCTTGGCATGGAAAGCCCGGTTTTCAGACATTACAAGGATTTTGGCATACGATCCATCCGTCCAGACAGACGGTACAAAGAGCTGTTTCCAGATGATGTCGCCAGGAAACTTGTGCCTTTGGTGTTTGAGTACACAGGTGACAGGAAAAGGCAGGCACGTCATTGGAGGCCGGTTGAGAAAAGACTTTTGTTTTTCGCCAAGAGACGGAAAGAGCTTGCCATCTCTGGCCCTGCTATCACCTATAGGGACGGCGGACATTTCCTCCTCGTAAGGCAGATACTCGAAAATGGCGAAATTCTAAACCATAGGCTTTCTAACCTATCAAGGAAGCTCTATCTTACTGCAGAAGAGCCGATTGAGGTAAATAAACTTTTTTCTGTTGCCAATAATGTACCGAATGAAAAGATAGATGCATTTTTGAGGCAGATGGTGTCCAAAAGACTTATGTTCATGGAAGATGGCAAGGTGCTTTCCCTTGCGTGCAAATATTCCAAAAACAGGTGAAATACAGATGCACCAGCAATGGCTAAAAGAAAGGCATGAGCTTTTCATCAAAAACATCGTTAAAGACTTTTTTGAATGTTACCAGTTTTTTAACCGTCTAAAAGAGAATACGGCCAAATGCGGCATTCGCTATGAGGGCCTTGATACCTGGGTCGGCACAGAAGAGAAAAAGGGGCATTTGTGGATCTTAAAAGACCTTTGTCACGTGCTTTGGGCAAGTGGTGACCCTGATGAACAAGACAGTGATGGAGTCATGCTGGACTGGATGATCGGAGCAATCTTTCATGAGGCCATGAAACTAAAGGAGAATGCCTACATGATTGAACACTACAGACAGACTTTTCCAGACAAGGCAGCTGCCATCTTCAATGGAAACGGCACTAAGGTGGTGCAGGAATTCTTCGAGGGCATGACCCATGAGGCCCAAATGAGCATTTCAAGAATGGAGTGGCTGTTTCGCCATGCCGAGAAGCACCTTCTTCAGCTTATGAAAAAGGAACGGTCCAACCCACTTCTTGTACGTTTTCTCTTGAAGGTACAGGAAGCAGGGGAAGATACGGGAAATCCCGCTGTTGAACAAGGTTCATCAAAGCTCCTTGAAACACTCTTTCCAGAAGGCCTCGACGAGGCGTACTGCCTTGCTGGAAACAGCTATCTTGAAGGTGGCTGGTTTGTGGAGGCGCGAAAGTCCTTTGACAAGGCCCTAAAAATCGATCCTTCATGTGAGAAGGCGAAAAAAGGACTGCGTATTCTTGAAAAAAGGGTAAAGGAGCTTGCCCAGGCAGTTGGGAAGGAATTCAAGAATAATCATAACGGCGCTGTTTCTCATGGAGGTGCCCTGTTATAATGGAAAGTTCGTCATGTTTTTTGCCCATAAAAGACATTTATTCTTCCTGTTTTTTGAATAAGAGTTGAAACACCCCCTAGAGAGGCGCCGTCCCCTGACTGTGTTCAAAGGCATTCTTCAGCCGTTGATCCGCCGTGATCAATTGGGCTTTTCTTTTTATGGCCAAGGAAAGAAACAGGGAATCATACACGGTAAGACCATAGCGCCGCGCGAGGGACAGAGCATCTATCAGGATACCATGATGCCCGACAACTTCAATTGGCACTTCCAATAGGGCTGCTACAATTTCATCCACTTCCGAAGATTTAAGGTATCCTGCCTGCTCCTTTTTCCACAAGACCTGAACACATTCCGCCAGGGCCAATTCGGGAATCATCAGGATCATCTCTCCCCTCCAGGCGGCAGCCAGGCATTCCTCCAGGCCATCGGGAATCGGTCCGTCGGGCACGTACAGACGGATAAGTGCAGATGTATCCACGATAACTATTTTCATCTGTTTCGTTCCTCGCGGATTTCTTGAACGGTATTGCCCAACTTCCTGCCTGCGAGACGCTTGCGGATTTCCATGGCCTTTTCCACCGGTGATTCATTGTCAAGTACGCGCACACGCTCAAGAATGGTAAGTACCTGCTGCTGGATGCTCCGGCGGTTTCGTTTTGCTAAACGGGCAATGACGCGGTAAAGATCATCCGGGATATTTCTGATGGTTAGAACCTTCATAACGTCCCTCCTTAAAAAGGGCTGACTCTATTTTAATTGACATCAATATGACGTCAAGTCGATTTGAAGGCAACCAGATTACTTAAAAATAGTCATAAGCCCTATTACAGCTTTGCAAAGACATCATGTGAATGGCGTTACG
>JALSQG010000198.1 GCA_026985565.1 Deltaproteobacteria bacterium | reverse complement strand
TAAGGCATGGGCTTGGATCTCATTAGCAAAATCGTGGAAAACATTTTCCACATTTTCGATAAAGTGGAAAAATTTTTCCTTTTATAATTTATGCCAAAGGGATTTACCCTGGATATGCAGGCCTTTTGGCTGTTAAAATAGGTGTTCTTTGGAACGCAATTTGCCTTAATAATTGCAAAGGCACGGAGGAGGACGAAGAATGCAGAGGCAACAGGCAGATAACAGATCCCTGCATGAAAGGCTTTCTTATTTGCATGAACTTGATCAAGAGAGCTTTGAGCAGGAAAGAAAAAGGATTATTCAAGAAGAGCTCTCCAAATATCCCAAGGCCGTTCAGGAAAGGCTAAAGAAATTCCAGTGGACCTTGGATATGAAGAGAAAAAAGTGCAAAAATGCCCTTGAGGCCTGCTTTATGTTTCATGATATGCTGATGGAGCAGGTCTATGGGGAAAATGGACTTTTGGAAAACCTGGAAAAACTTGTAAGCGCCTCCAGCAACCTACGAAATGAAATGAACCAGGACACAAAAAGGCAGGTACATTCTGTCAAGACCTGCAGGCCAGATAATAAAGTGGCAACCAAGGTGTTGCGCTTTAGGTCCTTGGAAAAAGACGGCCCGGGCAATATGAAAAGGCACAGGGCATAGGTTGTAAAAGATTCTTAGGTAAGCCCATACACTTTTCTTTCACGCAATTTACACACCCCTGGTAACTTCCAGTAGTTTTGGTGTAAAATCAATTCAAAAGATGTAGCTGTTCTTGGGTGTGGAAACGGCGTGATTGAAAATCCTCTTCTTACAACAGGACTCCTCTTATTTTTTGGCCATTGGGGCGGAAGGCTTGCCAACAGGCTTTCCCTTCCAAGAATTACCGGGTATCTCCTTGTTGGGCTTATATTCAGTCCTTCCATATTTCATATCCTCCAGGCTGAGACCATCCAACATCGCCTTCACTTCATTAATGACATTGCCCTTTCCATCATTGCCTATAACGTTGGGGGAAGCTTAGACGTAAGGGTCTTAAAGGGCCTCGGGCGAACAATAGGGTGGATTACCTGGTTTCAGGCCATGGGCGCATTAGTGGTGACCTTCTTGGTGCTGGTGGCGGTTCTTGGTTTTTTGCCAGCTTTCTCCCAAGGTCCATTGGCAAAGCCCAATATGATTGTAGCCATATCCTTGATAATCGGTGCCATATCTGCTGCAACTGCACCTGGGGCTGTCCTTGCAGTCATCTCAGAGGTTCGGGCTAAGGGGGAGTTTACAAACATACTCCTTGGTGTAATAGCCCTTGATGATGCCCTAACCATCGTCTTTTTTTCCGTGGCAGGGGCATTGGCCCAGGCCATTTTGGGCATGGATTTTAAAGGTCAAAATCTTCTGTTTCTCCCCTTTTATGAAATAGGCGTCTCCATCCTTATAGGCTCGGCTGCTGGTCTTGCATTGGCCCTGACCGGCACTTTTATTGAAAGAGCCGAGGCAATGCTGATGGTAGTTCTTGGGACCTTGTTATCAACTTCTGCCCTTGCCACCATGTTTCACGGCTCATCCATTTTGGCAGCCATGACTGTTGGATTTTGGGTAATAAACCACAAACCCGCCCATCAAAATTTCTTCAAGTCCGTTGAACCTTTGGAAGATGCGGTTTTTGGGCTATTTTTTACCCTCGCTGGTGCCCATATGGATATTTCCGTTCTGAAGTCCGCTTGGGTGTTGGCATTGATCCTTCTGGTTGTCAGAATGATTGGAAAGCAGCTTGGGGTTCTTGTGGGGGCACGGATCTCAGGGGCCTCAGAAGCTGTCAGAAAATACCTTGGCCTTGCCCTATTCCCCCAGGCAGGTGTGACAATCGGCCTTGTGCTTCTTGCCCAGGACCTTTTGCCAGAGGCGGCAGGCAATGTCGTGGTAAATGCCATGATAGGTTCGGTTATAATAAATGAGTTGATGGCACCCCTTCTGTTGCATTACTGCCTAAAAAAGGTTGGTGAAGTGGCGCTTAAACCGGAGGCATCATGATAATAACACTTGGAAATATATTGGATTTCTTGCCAAATTATGAGTACGTCCTTGTTAGGGAAGATACTCCAATTGAAGAGCTAAAGGATATTGTCAGAAAGCATCCTGGGGTAAGAAGTATTTACGTAACTGACAAAGAGGGAAGGGTAGTGGGTGAGGTATCAATAGGTGCCCTTATAAAGGCGGCCACTGCCCTTAGAAGATGCAGGGGCGGACTCAGTGCAAGGGAGCTTCTATCTTGTCTTTCATGCAAAAAGGCAGGGGACATAGTTGACAGGCGCCTTGTCTATGCCACTTCGGATGAGGACGTGGAAAAGGTGCTTGATAGGTGCCTTAAATACAACATAAAGGAGCTTCCTGTCCTTGATGAAAAAAGGCATGTAATAAAAAATATCGGGGTCCTTGATCTACTTGCCCAACTTGAGAAAGATGATGATCCATCAAAAGGCTTCAAAAAGGCCTAAAAATATGACTTTAGCCTTTTAATTGCTGCCTCTGCCATCTGTCTTGCCTCCTTAAGTCCTGTAGCGTATACGCAGGCAAAGTACACTGCCATTCCAACAGTTACTGCCAAAAAGACCTGTAGTAGGAGTCCAAGCATGGTATTTTCCCAAGGAATAGAGTCACGAATCCACCATACTGCCAGGGCCATTACAGCAGTTGAAACAGCGATCTTTACGCAACCTATCACGAGGCGAAGGACCGGGTACCCGTTCATTTTTTTATAGAGGATTACGGAAAGGAACAAAAAGTTGAAGATGATGGTAAGGGATGTTGAAAGGGCAATGGCCCTGTGCTGGAATCTTTCAAGGGTGAAAAGGATGATGACAATATTCATGGCAACGGATAGAAAGCTTGCTATCACTGGCCACTTGGTGTCATCAAGGGCGTAGTAGACAGGCACTATGATTTTTACCGCAGAGTAAGCCATAAGTCCAACTGCGTAGAAACGAAGGGCCTGGGCGGTCATGAGGGTGTCAAATGGGCTGAATCTTCCATGTTGAAAGATGAGGGCTATGATAGGCTTTGAAAGGATCCAAAGGCCAGCCGCTGCGGGCATGGTAAGGGCAAAGGCCAGGGTGAGTGATGAGATTAGTGTATCTCCAAGCTGAGATATGTGCCCTTTTGTAGCCTGTTTTGCAACAAGGGGCAAGGTTGCAACAGACAGGGCCACTCCAAAAAGCCCTATGGGAAACTGCATGAGCCTGAAGGCATAGTTTAACCAGGCAACGCTTCCCTCTGCGCATCTTGATGCAAAGTTGGTATTTACAAAGATGTTTATCTGGGTGGCAGAAAGCCCGACAATGGCAGGGACAATGAGCCTTCCGATCTTTCTGAGTCCAGGGTCCTTTAGATCAAGAAACGGCCTTATCTTAAAACCTTCCTTCTTTAAGCAAGGGGCCTGTACGAGAAGCTGAAGTGCTCCTCCTGCAAGGGTACCAATGGCCATGCCGTAGA
Organism: Deltaproteobacteria bacterium; assembly: GCA_026985565.1. GTDB lineage: Bacteria > Desulfobacterota > Dissulfuribacteria > Dissulfuribacterales > QOAL01 > JAADCZ01. Next base: position 3,035 of record JALSQG010000198.1, on the reverse strand, counting down.
TGGCAGGGTAACCAAGAGCAGGGATAAGAAGGGCCAGCCCTCCTCCCACTATGATGGAACCCAAGTTGAAGCAGCTTGATGCAAAAGACGGGATGAAAAAATAGCCCCTTGTGTTCAAAAGCCCCATTAGAAGCGCTGAAAGAGATATAAGCAAAAGAAACGGAAACATCACCCTGGTAAGATGGGTGGTAAGCATGACCTTTCCTGGCACCTGGGAAAACTCCGGGGCCATCAGTATCACAAGCTCTTTTGAAAAGATGATGCCAAGAAAACAGATGATGCTTAACAGTATGAATATGGCTGTAAAAACGTTATTTACCAGCCTGTTTGTCTCTTCCTTTTTCTTCGTGTGTTCGTATTCGGTAAATACTGTGACAAAGGCAGAGCTTAGGGCGCCTTCTGCAAAAAGATCCCTAAGAAGATTTGGTATCCTGAATGCCACCACGAAGGCATCCATCTGGGTGCTTGCCCCAAAAAGTACGGCAAGGACCTGTTCCCTTACAAGGCCAAATATCCTTGAAAGAAAGACGGCTGCACTTACCGATTTTGCAGACCTTGCCACCTGAAGGGCGTTTGTTCTTCCTTTTTCATCCATCCCTTAAGCCTGGCATGGCAAGGATTTTATTGGCCTGATTCTCGGTCCGCTTTTTGTATCAATTACCTCAAAACCGTTTTCCATGAGCTTGCGTCGTAGCTCATCGGCCCTTTGAAAATCCTTCTTTTTCCTCGCCTCATCCCTCATTCGTGCCATATGGACAACTTCTTGAGGGACCTGGGGCTCTATTTCCTCGATTTTTAAAACGCCAAGAATAGAGTCAAGCTCCTTCAGGCCCTCCAGTATGTAAGTGGCATCCTGCCCCCTTATCTCTCCCCTTGTTATGAGCGGGTTTATCTTTCTTACAAAGGAGAAGATGGCACCGAAGGCCCCAGATGTGTTGAGATCGTCATAGATTGCAGATATAAAGCGGTTTGAAAGTTCCTCCATCTCATGGCGAATGTTCCTTGCTGGTTCTGCTTCAGGATCAAGAAGGAAGCAGCTTTTTAGATCCTCTATGAAGGAGTCGAGCCTTGAAAGTGCCTTGCACGATTCCTGAAGGCCTTTTTCAGAAAAGTTTACCGTTTTCCTGTAGTGGCTCCTAAGTAGGTAGAACCTGATGGATCTTCCTGAAAAACCCTCTTCATAAAGCTGACGCAAGGTTATGCGTTCATCCTTTCGCGAAGACATCTTTTTGCCCCTTAGAAGAACCATCTCGCTATGGAGCCAGAATCTTGCAAGGCCCTTGCCTGTTAAGGCCCTGGCAATTGCCACCTCGTTTTCATGGTGGGGGAAAAGAAGGTTTGTTCCGCAGGTATGAATGTCAAAGAAGTCCCCAAGATATTTTCGGGACATGGATGCACACTCTACGTGCCAGCCAGGCCGGGCCATGCCCCAAGGGGTCTCATAGCCAATGCCCATTTTGAGCTCCTTTAGATTCACCCTCTTAAAAAGGGTAAAATCAAGGGGGCTGTCCTTTTCATATTCATCAAGATCAACCGTGCGCCCCACATCTATCTCTTCAAGATCTACGCCTGAAAGGCCTCCATAGCCATGAAGTTTGGATACGTCAAAGTAAACCGAGCCGTGTCTTTCATAGGCGTAGCCCTTTTCTATGAGGGCCCTTGTGGTTTCCACCATCTCATTGATATGGTCACTGGCAAGGGGGTACTTGGATGCCTCCTTGATCCCGAACCTTGAGATGTCTTCAAAAAAGGCATTGGCATATCTTGCTGTGAGCTCCTTTAGGTCAGTGTTCTTTTCAAATGCTGCATTAATTGTCCTGTCATCGATGTCAGTAATGTTCATGACATGGACTACATCGTAGCCAAGGTAATCAAGGGTGCGCCTAAGCAGGTCTGCTGTAAGCACCCTTCTTGCCATTGAAAGGTCTATGTATTCACAGGCAGTTGGCCCGCAGGAGTAGATGGTTGCCCTACCAGGTTTAAGTGGTTCAAAGACCATCTTTTTATGCCCATTTGTGTTAAAAAGCCTGAGGGTGTTTGAACCCTCTGCACCTTCTGCCTCATATTTGAAAAGCTCTGTACTGAGATATCTTTCCCCTCCATCTGGCAGGATGGCCACAATTGTGCCAGAATCCATTTCTGAGGCCACCTTTAGGGCTGCTGCCACTGAGGCACCAGAGCTCATGCCAACAAATATTCCCTCCTCCCTTGCAAGCCTCCTTGCCATTTCAAAGGCCTCATCATCGTGGCAGTGAACTATCTTCCATGGCACCTTTTTGTCAAAGATGCCGGGCTTGTAAGACTCTTTCATGTTCTTTAGCCCCTGGATGGCATGTCCAAGATACGGCTCAACCCCTATAACTTTTACCTTTGGTGCAATCTCTGAAAATCTTCTCGCTATACCCATAAGGGTGCCTGTTGTGCCCATTGTGGCAACAACCACATCAAGCCCTCCACCTGTCTGCTCCCAGATCTCAAGGGCCGTGGTCTCATAGTGGGCCTTCCAGTTGTCCGGGTTGTTGAACTGGTCCGTGAGGAAATATTTTCCCGGATTTTCCCTGTAGAGTTTGTAAACCGCCTCTATGGCCCCATCTGTTCCAAGGCGTGCAGGGGTAAGAAGTATATCTGCTCCATAGGCCTTCATGATTTTTCTTCTTTCAAGGCTTGCCCCCTCACTCATGGCAATAAGGCACCTGTAGCCTTTTACGGCACAGACAAGGGCAAGGCCGATGCCGGTATTTCCGCTGCTTGCCTCAAGGACTATCTTGTCCTTTGTAAGCTCGCCCCTTCTTTCTGCCGCCTCTATCATGTTAAGGGCAATCCGGTCCTTTATGGAACCACCGGGGTTGAAGGACTCAAGCTTGACCAATATCCTTACATTCTTGTTTGGACTGATGCGCTGAAGCTCAACAAGTGGGGTATTGCCTATGAGCTCAAGTACGTTTTTATTGTAGCCTTTCATGACCGATTCGTTCCTGTTAGGTTTTATGGAAAAAGCAAAAAGAAAAAGCCTGGAACAGTAAAGCCCAGCTCCA
>JALSQG010000197.1 GCA_026985565.1 Deltaproteobacteria bacterium | reverse complement strand
GGCTCCTTCATCCAAGATTCAAGGTGCCCAAAAAGTATGTTGTCACAGTAGAGGGCCATCCAAAAAGAAGCGAGATAAAAAGGCTTGAACAAGGCGTTGAGATTCCTCCGGGCAGGGTCACCCAGCCATGCACCATCAGGTTTATTGGTAAAAGAAAGAGGCAGAGCATCTATGAGATTATCCTTAAGGAGGGAAGAAAAAGACAGATAAGATATATGTTTCGGGCCATAGGATACAGGGTGGAAAGGCTTGTTAGGACCGAGATGGGGCCAGTGGCCCTTGGTGAGCTTGAAGCGGGGAAAATAAGAAGGCTTACCCGAAAGGAGGTCTTTCTTCTAAAAAAGGCAGTGGGACTTCACTAAGGAAAGCAACTTTCTTTGGTTTTTGATATAAAAAACTTCTCTACCCCATGTTAACGTAGTATAAAATGCCCGTTTATTTATTGGGCTTACGCTCAATGCATGCGGCCGCTGATTTTTGATTAAATTTTTTTTACAAGATTATGAACAACTTAGGCATATTTGGCATATACAGAGAAAGATCCCATTCACCAAAGCGTGAATTTGACGATGAGGCAATACTAAAACTGACAGCCATGAAGCTTTCGGAATCTCTCGGTGTGGACATACCTTTGCTTCATCCAGAAGAGTTCCTGAGGGCAGGCCTTGATTTTTCTCCAAGGCTCATATTTTTCATGTGTGAGGAAGAGCCCTATCTTGCAAGGCTAAAGGAATTTCAACATGCCATGGGTACCTTTTTGGTAAACACGGTGCAGTCGGTTGAAAACACCTTTCGAAAAAGTATGATAGAGATTCTTTCTGAAACGGAATTCTTTCCCAAAAGTTTTGTTTTATCAACCAGGGAGGCCAGCATGCATCATTCTAATGGCCCAGTCTGGATAAAGCGTGGTGACTATCACGCCATAGAGGAAAAAGATGTGGTATTCGCCCCAGATAACCAGGCCTTTAATGAGTGCATTGGTGGCTTTATCAAAAGGGAAATAGAAAGCGTTGTCATTCAGTCCCACGTTCCCGGGGACATAATAAAGTTTTATTCCGTGACGGATTTGGCAAACAATCGGCAATTTTGGTTTAAATGGTTTTATCACAAGGATCAGGAACTTAAGAAGTATCCCTTTAGTCAAGACGAACTTCATAGCCGTTGCCAGGCGGCAGGACGACTCCTTGGCCTTGAGATATTTGGCGGTGATGCAATAGTGGATCCAGATGGGAATATTTATGTAATAGATGTTAACGCATGGCCAAGCTTTGCACTTTTTAGAGATGAGGCATCAAGTGCCATTTCCGCTCTTATTACCCACAGACTTTTGGAACAGGCAGACAGTAACGGTATTCAAGACCGTCGAAATGCAGCCGGAGCCTGCAGCCCTGCACCTTAGGAAAAGGAGGCAAACAGGTGTCCACAGATCTTACAAGATTCAAGGTTCCAGGCCCTGCTTCCCAAAGGCTTTTTGAGCAGGAGGCCAAATACATGGCTCCAGGGCTTCAATCCATAGGGCTATTTTCAAGAATCGTTGTCAAAAAGGCCAGGGGCGTCTGGGTAGAAGATGTCGATGGCAACAGATACATTGATTTTACTGCGGGGATAGGTGTAGGTAGTCTTGGTCATGCCCACCCACACTACGTCAAGGTGCTTTGTGAACAGATAGAAAGGGCAAACTACGGAAGCTTCTCCAGCGAAAACAGAGTGGAGTTTTTAAGGCTCCTTGCCTCCATTACCCCTAAGGGTCTCGATGCGGTTCAGATGTATTCAGGCGGTGCAGAGGCGGTGGAGGCAGCCCTTAGGCTTGCCAAGTCTGTTACGCACAAGTATGAGTTTTGTGCGTTTTGGGGAGGCTTTCACGGAAAGACAGGAGGAGTCCTTGGCCTCCTTGGTGATACCAGTTTTAAGGTAGGCTTAGGCCCCATGATGCCGGGAGTGTATTTGCCTGGGCCCTATGCATACTGTTACCGATGCGCCCTTGGGCTTGAATATCCGGAATGTGGCTTTGGTTGTTTGGAGCTTTTTAAAGAGGGAATACGTCGTCAAAGCTGTCAGAACATAGCTGCAATTTTGGTAGAGCCTATACAGGGGACTGCCGGCAATGTGGTGCCACCTCCTGGCTATATAAAGGCTGTTTCAGAGCTTGCAAAGGAGTTTGATGCCCTTTTGATTGCAGACGAGATGATAACAGGGTTTGGACGAACAGGCCGCATGTGGGGTGTTGAAAGAGATGGAATAGTTCCGGATGTCATGACCCTGGGAAAGGGTATTGGAAGTGGTTTTCCTCTTAGTGTGATCGTATCTTCCATGGAAAAGGCAAGTGCAAAGCCCTTTGGGAATCCAAGCGGAAGCTCCTCGAGTTACGGTGGAAATCCAATGGCTGCTGCTGCTGGCAGGGCTGTTATAGAGGTGATCCTCAGGGAAAATCTTGTGGAAAATGCAAGGCAGGTGGGGGCCATATTGAAAGAAAAACTCATGGAGCTCAAGGATGAAAGCCCATTTGTTGGTGATGTAAGGGGAGAGGGGCTCATGATTGGTGTTGAGCTCGTATCTGATAAAAAGAATAAGACCCCTTTAGACAAGGAGACCACAAGAAGGCTTTTTCATGAGTGCTTGGATCGGGGCCTCATCGCCATGTGTTATACCCACAATATCAGGATAAATCCTCCTCTTGTCATAAGCGAGGAAGAGGCCATGGAGGGTTTTCAAATATTGAAGGAGGCTCTTAAGTCCTTGGAATAAAGGATGTGGATGAAGCGATTATGGAGCTTAAAGGTGCAATCATAGGTTTTGGGCACATTGCTGCAAATGGGCATGTTCCTGCGTACAAGTCTTGCAAGAACATAAGGATCTGTGCCGTTTGCGATAAATGTACTGATAGAATAAAGGTACACAGGAGACTGCTTGAAGGAAGCAGGTTCTACACGTCAGTAGATGATCTTTTTGAAAAAGAGGATCTTGACTTTGTGGATGTCGCCACACCTCCTGGCCTTCATGCGCCTTTCATCATTGATGCCCTTAACAAAGGGAAACATGTCCTTTGTGAAAAGCCCCTGGTCCTTACCAGTGCCGATCTTATAAAAATACGCCAAGTCATGGAAACAAAGGGCTGCTGCGTAGTGACAGTCCACAACTGGCGCTACTCTGTCATCATGCAGGAGATATCCCAAGTAGTGGAAAGCAAGGTCCTTGGAAATATCGAGGAGATAGAGTATGTGGTGACCCGCGTGCAACCATCCATAGCCGTTGGCGGAAACGGGAATGGGGGCAACTGGCGCCTTGACCCTCAGGTTGCCGGTGGGGGCATTTTGGTGGATCATGGTTGGCACGCCTTTTACCTTGTAAATCAGTGGATGGGGCAAGAGCCAGTTTCTGTTGAGTGCAGGCTTGAGAATCGAAAATTCAAGGACATGGCCGTTGAGGATACTGCAGAGGTATTTCTCTATTACCCTTCTGGTGCAAAGGTAAGGCTCTTCTTCACCTGGGCAGGTGATAAAAGAGACAATTTCATATCCATAAGGGGGGATTTGGCCACACTGTCATGTCCAGACGACAAGGTGGTGGTCCAGGGGAATGGACGCAGCTTTTCTAAAAGATTCAAGGAGGGCCTTTCAAAGGGGTCCCATCACCCAGAATGGTACGGTGGTGTAGTGGACGAATTCTTGAAGGAGATACAAGATCCCCATCTTTTTGGGCGAAATTTCAAGGAGGCTGAAGCCTGTCTCAACATCCTTGAACACTGCAAGGAATCGGACAGGGGAAAAAGGCGGGTGGATATTTTATCTGCCCAAAAGGAAAAACCTTAACCAAATATGTCTGTCCTTTTTTGTGTACCTGCCATAGGCCAGGAACAAATACTGAAACAAAAAATTGCAGGCCTATGTCTTTGGGAAAGATTGTATCAGCACGCAAAACGGGCAGGCATGACACCGCTTTTTATCCTTGGAAGCGATTCTTCCTTAAAAAAGTCTGTGCCAGATGATGCATATTGCACAGACTATTCAAAATTTTCTTGCCGGGGCTTTGGCGTAGTCGTGCTATGCAGAGCAGATGTGCTTCCTGAAATAGAATGTCTTAAATACATTGCTTCAATGCATGTTCCCATGGGCCATTTACTTGAAGACAAAGGGCTTGCCGTATTTTCTCCATCAAAAGACTGCCTTGAGTTTGAGCGTGCCTTTGCTCCAAACGGATTTCACGAACTTTTAAAGTTCGTTGCCACCTATATGGAAAAGGGCCCATTAAGATGCAATAAGGGTAAAATTTACCACGCAGGTGATCCATTAAGCATAAAAGAGCTTGAAGATCATCTTTTCAAAGGGCTGATCAAAGATACCGAAGGGTTTATGTCCCGTCATGTGGAAAGACGCATTTCCCTTTTTATTTCAAAAAGGCTTGTAAATACTTCTGTCACACCGAATCAAGTGACGGTTATCTCAACAATTATAGGGCTCATTGGGGCGTTTTTTATTTCCCTTGGACAGGGGTTGCCCCAGATATTCGGTTCCATATTATTTCTTGTTCATTCCATTGTGGATGGCTGTGATGGCGAGATTGCCAGAATTAAGTTTATGGAAAGCAGGCTTGGCGGTGTGATGGATTTTTGGGGAGACAATATAGTTCATGCCGCAGTCTTTTGGGCCATTGGATTGGAATGGGCAATGAGAAGCGGGGCTTTGCTACCCCTTTATCTTGGGGCAATGGCAGTGGCAGGGACGTTTCTGTCTGCTGCCATTGTTTATTTCACAACCATGAGAAAAAAGACAGAAGGCCCTCTTTACACGTCGGTTTCAGAATCTGAGCAGGCCCGCAGGAAGAGCAGGCTAATAAAGGTGGCAGATTTCTTGTCAAGAAGGGATTTTATATATCTTGTGGTCATACTGGCTTTTTTACACCATCTTGATTGGTTCCTTGTGGCTGCCTCTTTTGGAAGCATAGCCTTTGCCGGAGCGCTCTTATGGATAAGATTCAAGGGTTGATTCTCCCTGGTCAAGTTCTTTTTCCAGGATCTTTCCCGATGTTTCATCTTTCATAAGGACCCTGACCCTTTCTTCTGCCTCATCAAGAAGACGGGAGCATTTTTGGACAAGTTTCATCCCTTCTTCGAAGAGACCAACTGCCTCTTCAATGGGAAGGTCCTTTTGTTCCAAACGCTCAGCTATCTGCTTGAGCCGTTCCATCCCGGCTTCAAGGCTCTTGATCTCTTGGTCTTCTTTCATGATTTTTGCACCTTATGGTTTCTTTCTCTGTAACAATCAGGTCCATAAACTGATCGTGAGGCCTTACAGGGATCTCATTATCCATGACCTGAAAGGAAAAGGCAAGGGCAATTCGGACAGCCTGGGGTGCGTCTGACAACAGGAATCTATCATAGAAACCGCCTCCATAGCCAAAGCGGCCACATCTCCTGTCAAAGACACTGCCTGGCACTATAACAGCGTCTATAATGCCAGGGTCTATTCTTTGGCATTTTGCAGGATCTGGTTCCATGATGGAAAAGGATCCTTGGACAAGATCGCCAAGAGACCTTATCAGGTAACACTCGAGTCTTCTTTCTTTTATTTTGGTGCGGGGCAGTGCTGTTGGCAGGCCCACTGTCAGACGTCTTTTAATCTCTGGCAGGGTGTCCACTTCACTTTTAAAACTATGGAAAAACAGAACGACTTTTGCATGAACGTATTCTTCAGCTGAACGTAACCTCGCCTGTATTTTTAGGCTCAGCTGTGTGATTTCATCTACAGAAAGTTGGTCCCTCTTATGGAGAATTTTTTTTCTTAAATCCAATTTTTAAGGAAGATGTTACATGCTTCTGCCAGGGACAAAAAATATTTTCATGCAGGAAGAGCGTTTTATAACCCTGTTACTCCATACAGGGCGGCACTTGCTGTCTCGGAACTGGACGTTTCGTCCTGTTGGAAGTGACTTTATTGATCTTGCTACCAGATAGAGACCTCCGTCTGTGCCATAAAACTTGGAACCGACCACCCTTACACTCATACCAGGTGCTAACCTCATATGAATGCGTTTTATAAACCACTCTGGAGCAGTGATGACATTGAAGGCCCTTGAGTTTGATTCCATAACAAAGCATCTTAGGCCTCGAAATTCGCATCCAGAGGTCTTTAAAACGGTTCCGGAAACTATTATTTCGGTGTTTTCGTCATAACCAACTGAATCCTGACCTGCATAAGCCAAATCCATGCTGATAAGAAGCGTTAGAAATAATAGTGTGGAAACCGTAACAGCTCTATGCATAGGCGACGTTCCTCTCCCTGGAAACAAAATTTTCTAAAGTTGATGCATCTATCATGCCGGGATGCTTAAAAGATGGAAAAAGTAAGAGAACAACTACACACCGAGTCTCAAACTAAATCTGGGAAGAAATTTTTTCTCTTAGATTTCAGTAAATTATGTGGCTTGAAGCCAGGCCATTAAGGCATACTCAAATTATTTTACCACCGAAAAAGCCAAACGGTAATGTTTTGTGCATTTTTTGCACTTTCTGCATTTTTTGCACTTTTTCTTGATGCAAAGATTGCAGATTGGAAGAGGCCGGATCTATATTTTGTTGGTAAAAGAAACGAAATTTGGCACCTGAATGCAATATGTGTCAGGTTTTAAATGTCCAATCTTTACCAGCAAAGCCATTACCGCTTATGCCATTTAATGCTTAATGGATAAGAAAGAAATGCCTTGGCTACGAGGGCCTTAAAAAAGACAAAAAAAGAAGGCCTTCTTCTAGGAGGTATCAGAAGGCCTTCGGGGAGAGGAGGGTTGGGAGGGATAGGGAGTTTTTGCTATGTTTAATTTTGTTTTTATTAATGCAAGGTGTGTGCCAACTTTTTATTATCCCTTGCTTCTTAAGATTTAACTCTGCAAGGTGTGTGCCAACTCATCCCCTTTTCTTGTATCCATACTTTTTTATCTTATACTGTAGGGTCCTAAGTGAAATTCCAAGGATGTCAGCAGCCTTTTTCCTGTGTCCTTTGGTGATTTCAAGGGTCTTTTCTATTGCCTCTCTTTCTATGTCTTCCAGTTTTTTAAGTTCGTCAAGATGGTCTTTGACTGAGGGGCCTTGCCGGCCAGAGCCTTCGCCAAGGTCTATGAAGGATAGATCCTTTCTCTCAAGAAGCGTCTGGGCGTCTTCAGCAAGTATGACGGCCCTTTCTATGGCATTATAGAGCTCTCTTATGTTTCCAGGCCACGAGTAGGATTTTAGCAACTCGAGGGCATCTTCACCAACGGTTTCAAGGTGTTTGCCCACCCTCATGGATATGTTTTTCAAAAGATATTCTGAAATAACCTCTACAGCCCCTTTTCTTTTTCGCAAAGGGGGGAGCTCTATCGGAAAAACGCTCAATCGGTAGTAGAGGTCTTCCCGGAAGGTCTTGTCCTTGATTTTTGCCTTTAAATCCTGATTGGTTGCAGCAACTATTCGTGCATTGGTAGTAAGGGTGATGGTGCCTCCTACCCGTTCAAATGCCTTTTCTTGCAATATGCGAAGAAGTTTTGCTTGTGCTGCAAGGGGCATCTCTCCTATTTCGTCAAGGAATATGGTGCCATCCTGGGCAAGCTCAAATTTCCCCTGCTTTGTCTTGACGGCACCAGTGAATGCCCCTTTTTCGTGGCCAAAAAGCTCTGATTCTATAAGGGTTTCTGGCATGGCAGCACAGTTTAGCTCAACAAATCCCCCTTTTTTGTTGCTAAGCTGATGGATGACCTTTGCGATCAGGCTCTTTCCCGTCCCGCTTTCACCATGGAGCAGTATGGTTGCCTCTGTGGTAGCAACCCTTTGTATCTGCTGCCACACATTTTCCATTCCGGCAAATATTACGTTTGTGGGCGGAAGCCCGTCTGTAAGCTGGGTCTGCCAAAGGGTGTTGCTCTTTATGAGGGTTTGGCGTTCAAGCACCTTTTCAACGGCAAGCCTGAGTTCGTCTGGATTTTTAAGGGGCTTTATAAGATAGTCAAGGGCGCCACATTTCATGGCCTCTACTGCATTTTCAACCGAACCGTAGGCAGTAAGTATGATAAAGTCTATTTCTGGCCACTCCTTTTTGACCTTTTTTAGAAGTTCAAGGCCAGACATCTCTGGCATCTTGAGATCCGATATTATGAGATTTGGTGCGAATTTTTTGATGATCACAAGGGCTTCAGGGCCACTGTAGGCCCCCATTACCTGATAGCCTTCCTTTTTTAGGATGCGGCTTGCAAGGAGCACCAGAGATTTTTCATCATCAACAACCAGTATCCTGAAATCGTTTTTTTCCATTTTCCATCCGTTATAAAGGGGTGAATTTTTCCATCATTGTGCCAAAACTGTTTATAAATTAGTTAGCATATCTTATTGTAGCAAGTTAATGGAATGCATCTTTTTCATAAATCCCAAAGCTGGTGCCAGGGAAGGCAAAAGGCTTGCCGAACAGGTAGAGCAGTTGATTGTGCCAAGCCCTGTGTTCAAACAAGTGGTCTTTACCGATCCTGACAGACTGGCCCAGCAGGTCTATTCTTGTGCAAAGGGCAAGGACCTTGTGGTGATTTGTGGAGGTGACGGAACCATCAGTTCCATTATCACACACCTGGTTGGCATAGACAAGATCCCGACCTTTGCCTTAATCCCAATGGGAACCGGAAATGACATTGCAAGGGCCACTGGTTGGCTACAAAGTTGGGCCGATTTTGGTCTTGAAGGCATTTTTTATGCCATCAAGGAGGGTCGCACTGCAAACTTTGATGTTTGGCAAATGGATGTGGAGTCAGATGAGAAGACAGACAGCTTCACTTTCTGTGCATATGCAGGTATTGGCTACGATGGCAGGGTATGCAGGGAGTTTTTGAAGCTCAATCGGTTTTTTATCAAAAAAGGTGTCTCAAAGGCCATAAGGCGCCTACTTTATGTGCCGGCTGGCATGCGCATTCTTTATAAAAACATGCTGCATCCCGAGCGCATACGGTGTCATATTGCCTATGACAAGGATGGTAAATGGCAACAGTACCGGGCACGCTATGGACAGCTCCTTTTTTGCAATAGTGGCTATTATGCCGGAGGAAGTCTCCTTGACAGGGATTACAGCTTTGATGATGGTCTGCTTGAGTTTTTCGGGTTTAAGGGCTACATGGAGTATATGCAGATGCTTTTTGAGGCCAGGCTGATAGTGGCAAGGTGTTCGGTCCTGCCGGTAAGGGCCAAAGAATATAGCCTTAACATAGAAACATCCGCCTATTATCAGATGGATGGTGAGCCTCGGGGCGTTATAGAAAGGGGCAGTTGCGTAAAGATAGGGCTCATGCGTTCAATCCCTCTCCTTAAGCCTCTACCTGATAAGTATTCAAGAAAGAAACAAAAGGATGCAGCACCCAAGGCCCAAATGAAAAAAATTTCGTCATCTGTAAAACCGGCAGTTACGTAATATGGAACTATTGACGATAGGTATTCAAAGGGGGGGTAGCCCTTTCATTATTTGACAGGAGCGTGAAATGGAAAGAAGGAGATCCAAAAGGTACCCGATAAATCTAAGGGTCTATTTCCCAGAGCACAAGCTTTGGGGTTCTACCAAAAACATTTCTGTTGATGGCTGCTTTGTGACAGTGAATAAACATATTACTGAAGGATTCCTTGCAGATATCCTGATCGAGCTGCCAATAATCGGTGTGATTCTTCTTAAGGGCTATGTACATCATACGGGTGCAAGGGGTGATGGGCTTGGTATGCAATTCGTACAGGTAAGGTTTGCAAAGGAGGAGTCTGCCTACTATTCACTCTATACAGACTATGTGAAGCTCCTTCCAGAACATGAGGCCATCAGAACCAGATACCTTGATGAAGTGCATAAGGGTATCTTGAAGCTCCAGACATTCCCCATACAGGAGTAGGCAGGGGATGCACTTTTGGCTTCAGCCGGTTCCTTATGAATTAATAACCTTTTTTGTCTTTCTCGCAGGCCTCTGCGTAGGCAGCTTCCTTAATGTTTGCATTGTCCGGTTGCCAAATGGCGTCTCTGTAGTCTTTCCTGCCTCAAGGTGCCCAAAATGTGGCCACAGCCTTTCCTGGTGGGAAAACATACCGGTGGTAAGCTTTCTTTTGTTGAAAGGCAGGTGCAAGGAGTGCAAGGCACCAATATCCATCCGCTATCCCATAGTTGAGCTTATAACAGGCGTAATCACCCTGCTCCTTTGGAAGAAATTCGGACCATCTACCGAGTTTATCGTTTACTTCATCTTTTCATGTGGTCTAATAGTTGTGACATTTATTGATCTTGCCCATAAGATAATTCCTGATGTCATCTCCCTGCCTGGCATCCTTTTGGGTGTCTGTTCGTCCTTCATCCTGCCTTCTCTTTCTTGGCTTGATTCCCTTGTCGGTGTGCTTGTTGGAGGAGGAATCCTCTATCTCGTCACCTGGGGGTATTATCTTATTACCAAGCGGGTTGGCATGGGAGGAGGGGACATCAAGCTTCTTGCAATGATCGGTGCTTTTCTCGGTTGGCAGGCCATTCCTTTTGTAATCTTCATTAGTGCCCTTACTGGTTCGGTGATAGGCATCCTATTCATTCTTATAAAAGGAAAGGGACGGAACTATCAGATACCCTTTGGCCCCTTTCTGGCATTTGCTGCATTCGTTCAGCTTTTTTGGGGAAACGAGATCATCCGCCATTATACAAGCCTCTTTTCCTTTCATTAACAAATTCCGATAAGCATAAATAAGCAAAAAACAGGTTCCATCAGGCGTTATTGTAAGGTTTTTGAGGATATGACAAAGAAACGAGTTTTGATAATAGATGACGAATATGAAATAAGGTCCCTTCTTGGCAACTATCTGGAAAGGATGCGTGGATATGAGCCAAGCCTTGCGAGGAATCTTGACGAGGGGCTTGCCCTTGCCAAAAACAACAGATTCGATCACATCCTTTGTGATTATTACCTGAATCCCAATGGAAACGGGCATCGTGGCGACGGGCAAACTGCAGTGGATTTTCTGAGGAGAGCAAAGGCCACGGGCATAAATGCCAACATTATAGTGATGTCTGGCAAGGCGGAAGTGGATATGGCCGTGGAAGTGACAAAGATGGGCGCAGTGGACTATCTTGCAAAGCCAATCACCTTTGCCCAACTTGAGTTTGCCTTAAAAAGGGCAGAAGAAAGACAAAAGCTCTATGAGGAAAACGTCCAGCTAAAGCAGCAGGTAGAGGAGAAGTATTCTTTTTCAAACATAATTGCACGAAGTCCTCAGATGGAGAGGATTTTTGGTGTTGTGGACAAGGTCAAGGATTATAAAACAACAGTGCTTGTTACAGGAGAAAGTGGTACCGGAAAGGAACTTGTCTCACGTGCCCTTCATTTCAACAGTATTAGAAAACATGCCCCTTTTGTGGCTGTAAACTGTGGGGGGATTCCGGAAAATCTCCTTGAAAGCGAGCTCTTTGGTCATGTAAAGGGGGCATTTACAGATGCCGTTCGCTCGAAGCGGGGGCTTTTTGAAGAGGCCCAAGGTGGCACGCTTTTTCTCGATGAGATAGGTGAGCTTCCTCTTTCCCTGCAGGTCAAGTTGTTGCGGGTCCTTCAGGAACACGAGATAAGGCCTGTTGGTGATACAAGAACCATCAAGGTTGATGTTCGCATCGTTGCCGCAACAGCAAGGGACCTTGGGGAGCTTGTAAGGCAGGGTAAGTTCAGGGAGGATCTCTATTACCGGATAAATGTTCTTACAATAGTGATTCCACCGCTACGGGAGCGAAAAGAAGACATCCGGCTTCTCATAGATCATTTTATAAAAAAGTATAACAAGGTAATTGAGCCAAGGAAGGTTAAAGGGGTAAGCCCTGATGCAATGCAGGTGCTTATGAGCTACAAGTGGCCTGGAAATGTGAGGGAGCTTGAAAATGTTATTGAAAGGGCCCTTGTCTTAACAGAGCATGAGACCATACAGCTTGAAGATCTTCCTTTTAATCTCCACTCCACCAAGATGCCTGAAGTGGACGAGTCAGGGGTGGAGCCAGAGCCAGAGACACTTTCCATCAAGAAAAACGGTAAAGAGATGGAAAAAAGACTCATCAGCATTGCCCTTTCAAAGACAAATGGGAACAAGACCCAGGCAGCCCAGCTTTTGGAAATAAGCCTTCCGGCCTTGCTATACAAGATCAAGGAGTACGGTTTGAATCCTTAGCCGAGGTCCCTTTTTCGGCCATGTTCAGAAATTTTTCAGCCTCCTTGATATCTTCCGGTCTGTCAACATCAATGACCTTTCCCATATCAACGCCACAAAAGCCTATTCCTTTATGAAAAAGGTGGGACAGAAAGGCCCTTAATGCTGGAAAGGCCACCTCTTGCCTTTGCGTCCAAATGTTTTGTGGCATCAGATAGACCCCGCACGTGACGGCGTCACCATCTGTTCCACCTATTGCTGTGATTTTGTTGTCAGCTTTATCACCGAAACTAACGAAAAGGGGTTTTTCATCATCCACATATCTTGTGACACCAAGGATGACATGGTCTTTTGGCATCTTAAGGGCCTTTTCCACAAAGGAATCAAGTGCACCAGGGGCAAAAATGGAATCAACAGTTGTAAGAAGGAGTCTGTCTGAGCCATTTGCTCCTTCTAATAAGGTCAGGAAACTTTCTGCAGAGCTTTCCGTATCCTTACAAAGAATGCGAAACCTGCATTCAGGAAAGGCAGTTGCCAGATACTCAGAACATTGTTCGCAGATCCTCTTTCTGAAAATCACCCTTATGTTATAAATGCCCGCCTTTTTAAACTCCGATACAGTCCGTCCTATTAGTTCTGTTCCGTTTATTTTCAACAAGGGCTTTGGCACAACCATGCCACCTTTTTTAAGCCTGCTTCCGTGACCTGCTGCGATTATGCCACCTTCCATTTTTAATCCCCTTCCATGAAGATGTTGTCAAGTTCCCGGATATCCCTTATGACCGCCATGGGCAAACTGGTTGCATTTTCTGGTATAAAGGGGGATGAGGTAATCAATATGGCATCCATTCCCACCTTTTTCGCCCCTTCAATATCCCTTCTCAGATTGTCACCAACCATGACTGCTTCTTCCGCTCTACAACCAATTGCCATGAGGCCTTCTTGAAATATCTCTGGATGAGGCTTTATCTTTCCTACAAGATTGGAATCAACCAGCACGTCCATCAAATCCTTAAGCCCTGTTTCTTTGCAAATTGCCTCAAGGTTTCCATAGTTGTTGGATATGATCCCAAGCCTATATCTTTCCCTTAGCCTTTCGAGAACAGGGAGATTCTTTTTTATGTTTTCAAAACAGTCCCTTAGAAAATGGCTCGCTATTTTCTCAGTGATGGATTCATTAAAGTATCCGAGATTTTTAAGAACCCTCGATACCTGTTCGTATACGATCTCGGTCAGGTTCATGTGTACCGGGTTTTCAGCCACAAGGGAGTCATCCGATGCATAAAAGGCCCTTGCAAACGTTTCAAGGTCAGGGTCAATGCCGTATTCTTTATAAATGGGAAGGAAATGCTCCTTCCAGGCAAGCCCGGGGGCATCAAGGGTCCCTCCGTAATCAAAGAAAATAGCGGTTTTTAAGGGTTTTTTAATCATTTGGTGTTGGATTTGTTTTTTCCCAGGCAAAGCCCGGCCTTTTCTATCAGTTTTTCAATTAGTTCTTGTATGGAGTGTTTTTTAAGAAAGCTGTTGTAGTCGGCCCTTTTGACAGAAAGATCGTTTACACCTTTGGCTGATACGCTCACGATCTTCCAGGTGCCATTTACCTTTTTGCATATGTATCTAAAATCTATCCTGTCCCCGTCTTTTTTTATGAGTACTGCATCCACGATATAATGACCTCTTTGGTCAGGTTTTGATCCAACTGTCTCAAACCGCTGCCCTGAGTAGGAATCAAAGCGTCTTGCGTAGGTCGCAACTGTCATCTTTGTAAAGGCCTCGATGAATTTCTCTCTCGTCTTTTCATCCATTTGCTTCCAGTGGCGTCTGCCAAGCACTATTCTGCTTATTAAGGCAAAGTCAAAGCCTTTTTCAATAAAAGGAGACAGGAAATGAAATCTTTCACTACAGGTGCTTTTGTCCCCCATCTTCATGGACTTGATAAGTAGATTATGAAACTCTTCCACGAGTGTTGTTGCAGTCACATTGGAGGAATCCTGAACAGGTTGAGGTGTCTTGGCAAAGAGCAAATCTTGTTTAACAGCAAAAAAAGTAAGAAGAACAAGTATGGCCGCAAATGTGGCATCTGATAAGATGGTGACCTTTATTTTCATGCTAAATCACTCCTTTTTGGTTCTTTGCGCCTTATTTCCAACAAACATGAGCCTTCCTTCCTCTATTTGCCAAAGAATAATTCCAGGAATTCCAAGTACAAGCTCCCTGAATCTTTTAGCCAAAGACATGCCAAGGGCAATATCAGGGGTAATGCCCATTAGTTTTCCAAGAATAACAAACCCCCCTTCCTGAATGCCAAAGGCCCCTGGGATCAAAAAGGCAATGCCCCGAATGACCTGCCCAATGGATTCGAGAAGGATTGCCTCAAAGACGCCGGTGTGAGCACCCAAAAATTTAAGGGCAAGCCACACCTCAATGGCGCCGGAGAACCAGCCCAAGAGGCGAAAGACGCTCGATTTCAAAATGACTGATCGGTTCTGGTACAGGGTGCTGATTGCCTCATCAAGTGCCTTTGCATCAGGCGCAAGCCCTTCAATCCTGTCCTTGCTCAGGATGACTGACATGAGGGAAAGAAGTCTCGTCCACATTCCCCGTCTTTGCACCAGAAAAAAGCCCATGGCGCCAAGGGACAGGGCTGCCACTGCCAGGACCGCCTGTTTCACAAGCCCCTTGTTTCCAAGGTATACGAGTCCGCATATGCCGACTACAGAAAAGACAAGTTGGGTGATAAGGGCAATGGTTATCTCAACAAGGACGCTTGCTCCAGCATCTGAGACCGGATAGCCCCTGACTGCCAGCATCCGCGCCCGCACAAGATCTCCTCCGATTTGTGCTGCAGGAAGGAGGGAGTTTATGGATTCTCCAACCCATCTGACCTTCATGAGCAAAAGTAGTCCCGGGACTTTTTTGCCAGTAAAAAGAAGCTGCCATGCCACAGAATCCAGAAACAAGGGGGCAACATGGGATGCGGCCACCAGAAAAAGGCCAAATCCAGCAGTCTCAAGGGCCTTGAAGACGTCAGAGATGCCAAAATAGATAAGTATGGCAACAAGAAGGCAAATGCCAAAAAGAAAAAGTATGTAGCCGGCCTTTTTCATGTTCCCTTTTTAACTGTTTAAAAACCCATTGTCCTTGAACCATTTGACCGCATCTCTAATGGCCAAAGACGCAGGCCGATGGGAGTAGCCCAGCTCCTTTTCAGCCCTTTTGGAGGTGAAAAACATCTTCTTTTTGGCAAGTTTGACACCATCAACCGTGGCAAGGGGCTCTTTCCCTGTGATCTTTGATACTGCCTCAAACAGATAGGCTAAAGGCAGGATGAGATTGTGTGGTAGCCTTATTCTTGGGGGAGTATTCCCTGTTATAACGGCTATCTCTTCAAGGATCTGCCTAAGCGTCATGTTTTGACCGCCGAGTATATATCTGCGCCCGCTATTTCCTTTTTCAAGGGCAAGCAGATGGCCAATGGCTACGTCATCTACATGAACTATGTTAAGACCAGTGTCTACATAGGCAGGCATTTTCCCTTTTGCCGCCTCAAGTATCATCTTTCCGGTTGGAGTGGGCTTTATGTCTCTTGGGCCAACAGGAGTGGAAGGATTTACGATAACGGCATCAATCTTCCCATCATTTACCATGGTGCGCACAAGTTCCTCTGCAAGAAACTTTGATCTTTTATAGTGGCCGATCATGTCACTAAGGCTTACTGGTGTTTCTTCATCTGCAGGAGTACCATCTTTTTTTAGGCCAAGGGTGGCAACACTGCTTGTGTACACAACCCGTTTAATACCAGCATCCCGAGCTGCCTCCATGGCATTTTTCGTCCCTTCAACGTTATTTTGGTAAATTTCTTCTGGCCTTGGCACCCAAAGTCTATAGTCAGCTGCCACATGAAAGAGAAAGTCATAACCCTTAAAGGCCTCTTTAAGGCATACTGGGTCCCTTAAATCCCCTATGTGGATTTTTACGTCAAGGCCTTCTATGTTTGCCAGATTGCTTTTTTCTCTCGCCAGTATGCCCACCTCATATCCCTTTTGAAGCAGCATCCTGGCGACACTTGAGCCTACAAAACCAGTTGCCCCTGTAACAATTGCCTTCATGTCTTATCCCTTTCTCAGGTTAAATAATGATACTGGCAGAAATACCGATAAATCTCATAGAGACCAAGGCGCCCAGGTTGTAAATAAAGAGCGTATGCCTTATACTTATTAAGGCCCTGAAGCTACTTACTATCATGACCAAATTTTGTAAACACAAGGAAGATCCATGAAAAAGATAAATCCATTCTGCTTCTTTTGTCTTTTTGTTTTTCTCATGAACCTTTCACCGCACCTTGCAATGGCAACCCATAACAATCAGGCCGTTACCAGTTCAAAGCATGAATCCACTGACAACGAAGACTGGATACTTGGCGAAGATTATCTTTCAGAAGAGACAGAAGAAGGGGTGGAAGACCTCTCTGATCCTCTTGAGCCTGTCAATCGGATCTTCTACCGTTTCAACGACAGGCTTTACTTTTGGTTCATTAAGCCTGTATGCAAGGGATATAATAAGGTGGTTCCTGAGGTGGCAAGAAAGGGTATCAGATCGTTCTTTTCAAATGTCTATACTCCTGTTCGGGCTGCAAATTGCCTGCTACAGGGCAAATTGGGTGGTTTCTGGCGGGAAATAGCACGCTTTATCATAAACACCACTGCCGGCGGACTTGGCTTCAGGGATGCTGCCTTTGAAGACTATCATGTGGAGAAAAGTGCTGAGGATTTTGGCCAGACCCTTGGTTTTTACGGAATTGGCTTTGGCCCCTACCTGGTGATACCTTTTGTTGGGCCGAGTTCCCTTCGGGATGCGGCAGGATCTGCTGCTGATTCCTTCATGTATCCGCCCAATTATTACATGAATATGTGGGAAAGCATGGGGCGAAGTGCGTATCGAAAGATTAACGACGTATCCTTGAGGCTTGGTGAATATGAAAGCTTCAAGGAAACCGCTATAGATCCCTATGTCTCCATAAGGCAGGCCTACTATCAATACAGGTTGAAGCAGCTCAAAAAATAGAAAGTGCACATTGGTTCAAGGTAGGATAGATATATCTTCTCGTGTTCCTTTCCCATCACATCTGACATGGACAAGGTGATAGGTTTTGCCATTGCCCTTTGTGAAGAGGCATACCGCCTTTTCGGAAAGGGAGGCTGGGTTGACTCATCTGG
>JALSQG010000196.1 GCA_026985565.1 Deltaproteobacteria bacterium | reverse complement strand
AGCTCTTTTGGCCTAAAACGCATGCCATGAATATGGATGTTTTCCTTAAGCCATCTGCCTATTGCTCCAAATTCACCCTTTTCTATTATGGAATCCATATCTCCAAGGTCTTGTCTGATTTTTTTGAAAAACATGGCAGCGTAAACGTTACCAAGGGTATAGGTGGGGAAATAGCCAAAACTTGCCCCTGACCAGTGAACGTCCTGGAGACAGCCAAGGGAGTCGTTTGGGACTTTGATACCAAAGAGCTCTTTAAATAACTGGTTCCATCGTTCCGGCACATCCTTGGCCTGAAGCCTTTCTTCTATCAGCTCCCTTTCAACCACGAAACGCAGGTACACATGCAGGTTGTAGGTGACCTCGTCTGCCTCAACCCGAATAAAAGATGGTTGCACACGATTTATGACCCTCAGGAAATCGTCCAATCCAATGCCATCCAACTGCCCCGGGAATATCCCCTTGACGATCGGCAGGAAATAACCCCAAAATGACCTGCTCCTTCCAATCATGTTTTCCCAGAACCTGGACTGTGACTCATGAATGCCAAGGGATACGGATTCTCCGACAGGAGTGCCATAATGTTTTGCAGGAAGATTTTGGCTATACATTCCATGTCCGGCCTCATGAAGTATGCCAAAAAAGGCCTCTGTAAAATCATTACTGTTCCATCTGGTGGTGATACGACAGTCTCCTGGGCCGATCTTGGTGGAAAAAGGGTGTACCACTGTATCTATGCGTCCTGCCTCCATGTCAAAACCTATGAGAGATGCGGCAAGCTGCGCAAGAACCTTTTGTTCCTCTATTGGAAAGCTGCCTGTAATGACATTGACTTTTGAAAAATGGCCCTCAAGTTTGTGTAACAGGGCCTGTGTCTCTGGCACCAATGTCTTAAAAAGACTTTCCAGCTCCCTGGTTGTAACCCCTTGCTCGTATTCATCAAGAAGGGCATCATAGGGGCTTTCTTCATAGCCGATGCATTTCGCCTTTTGCCTGCTAAGGGCAACAAGTTCTTTCAAAAAGGGCAGAAACGCGGAAAAATCTGCTTCCTCTCTCGCCTTTTTCCACGCCTCATGTGCAAGCACTGACTGTCTGGAAAGTTGTTCTACAAGTTCCTTTGGAACCTTCTTTTGACGTTGGTAGACTCTCTCCCATTCCCTAAGACACACATACTGGTCACTGTGGTCATGGTTGCTACATGGCCCAAGGGCTCTTCTTAACTCCTGCAAGAGCTTACCAGTTTTCTCAGATGTTATCCTTTGATGGATTAGAGAGGATATGAAAGCAGTCTGTTCTGCCCTGTTGTCCTGGCCCATTTTAGGCATGAAGGTTTCCTGGTCCCAGGCAAGAAGTCGTCTTATACCTCGAAGATGGGAGACTTCCTTAAAGATTGTGGAAAGTTTGGTAAAGACAGTCTGTTTCTCTTCACTCATTTCTCTTTCCTGATACGGGTTTCAAATACGTCTTCGACCCTGTCATAACGCATCTGTGTTATCTGTTCGGAGATAAGGCCAAGAAGAAAGACCATGACGCTGACACTTAAAAGCAGGGCAGACATGTTGGTGAAGCGGTTGTAAAAGGTATAGGTGTAACCGTAATACATGGTGCCCACGGTGAAGAAAAAGAGGGAGATGGGCAGAAATACCCGAAGCGGGGAGTACAAGGTGGCTATTCTTAAGATTATCAACACGAAGCGGGTACCGTCACGCAATATGGAGATCTTGCTTTTACCCTTTCTTTTCATCACCTTGATGGGGACATACTTGATGGTGAGTCCGCTTCTCAGATAGGCGAGGGTGCTCGTGGTCGGATATGAAAAGGTGTTAGGAAATAGATAGAGATACCTGCGAACTGTTGCGGTTTCAAAGGCCCGGAATCCAGATGTAAGGTCCCTTATTGGAAACTTGCCAACGTAAGAGGCCATTTTGTTGTAACACCAGTTGGCAATGCGTCTTCCAATAGAGGCTTGGCCTTTTCCGTCTCTTGCTCCAACCACAAGGTCGTAGGTGCCCAGGTGTGATATGATCCGTTTGATGTCTTCAGGCCTGTGCTGTCCGTCGCCATCCATCAAGACCACATATCGCCCTTTAGCATGCCGAATCCCGGTCTTTACCGCTGCTCCGTTTCCTATGTTGTAGGGATGTCTTATAACCACCGCCCCTGCATCTTTGGCCTTCTGAGCAGTGGCGTCGCTGCTTCCGTCATCCACAACCAAGATCTCGAAATCTGGATGAAGTCTTTTTATCTTGGAGATGGTTTCAGCAATGGCCGGTTCTTCGTTGTATGCTGGGATGACAACCGAGACCTCAGGATCAGTCCTCATGAATGTGTTATTCCTTTTCTTCCTGGTCTGGATTTAAAAGCCCGTAGGCCTTACCTATGCGATAGACGAGTTTCATGAATCCCTTTGGCAGGGGTACATCCCTGTCTTCAATCAGGATTCCATAGCCTTGGGCCCTGGATAATACCTTGGCGCTAAGGTCCATCATTCCTTCACAATGGTTACACAAAAAGTGGATTCTCAGGGCATCCGTAAGTGGGATTAGAAGCTTTGGAAGCTGCTTTGGAATATCTTTAAGTTCCCGGTCCACAAGACGTTCATTTTCCAAGGCAAATTCTTTATAGGGACTTTCTGGATTTGGAGTGCCAAATAGCCTGTTTACCATTGCAGCAGCCAGCAACCTGTGGAATTTGTCAGAATCGTCCCGATACTTTTGTGCAAGCATTTTTTTTGCCTCCACATAAAAGATCATCCTGACAATGTCAACGCCATCCCTGAGGCTTTGAATAAGGCCGCCCTGGTTTTCCATTTCTGATACTCCAATTACTTCATAAGATTGGTAAAGATGGTTTGCACACCCTATGAACATGCAGGTTATTACAGCCTCGCTTTTTTGTCTAATCCAATTTGTTCATTGAACTTTGGGGCATATCTTGTTATAAAAGCACATTTAACGTCTCGTAGGGGGAATTTTTTAAATGGAAAAGGTTTCAGAAGTTACACAGGACACCAATACCGCCGCACCAAGTGCGGAAGTGGCCGAAGAAAAGGCTGCGAATCAGGTGCCAGAGCCAGAAGGCACCGACATCCAGGCCACCAACGGCCAGGATGAAGGAGCTATGTCTGAGGCAAACGAAGACATGGCCCAGTTTGAAGAGCTTTTTGAACAAAGCCTCCGTTCCTTTCAGGAAGGAGAAATAATAGAAGGTACGGTAGTCAGTGCAGACCAAGACTATGTGATGATCGATATTGGCTACAAGTCTGAAGGGCTTATCCCTTCACGAGAGTTTCTCGATGCAGAAGGGACTCTCACGGTAAAACCTGGAGATACGGTGGAGGTCTTGGTAGAACGGTGGAATCCAGAAGATGGCACCCTTAGGGTCTCCCATGCAAAGGCAGTTCGTAGGAAGGTATGGGACAAGGTCATTGCCGCATATGAGGCAAAGGAACCCATTGAAGTTACGGTTATTTCCAAGGTGAAAGGTGGGCTTACCGTGCTCATAGGAGAGGGAAGCGGTGGCATCAAGGCCTTTTTGCCTTATTCTCAGGTGGATGTAAAGCCACATCCAAACCTGGACAATATCATTGGGGAACGGTTCAAGTGTTCCATACTCGACTACAATCGGAAACGCCAAAACGTGGTTGTGTCCCGAAGGGACCTTATAGAAAAAGAGCTTGCTGAAAAGAAGGAAAAGACCCTTTCTAACTTGGAAGAAGGACAAGAGCGGGAGGGGATTGTAAAAAATATTACCGAATATGGTGCATTTGTTGATCTTGGCGGCATAGACGGCCTTCTTCACGTTACCGATATCTCTTGGGGCAGGGTGGATCATCCCTCAAAGGTCCTGAAGGTTGGTGACACCATAAAGGTTAAGGTCCTTTCCTTTGACAAGGAAAAAGAAAAGGTTGCCCTTGGTATCAAACAGCTTAGCGAAGATCCATGGCTAAAGGTTGCAGAGAAGTATCCAGAAGGGGAAAAGGTCTCTGGCAAGGTGGTAAACCTCACAGAATATGGCGCCTTCGTAGAGCTGGAAGAAGGCGTTGAAGGACTGATTCACGTTTCGGAGATGTCCTGGACTAAAAGGATAAGGCATCCCAAGCAGGTGGTTGAGGTTGGCGACCAAGTTGAGGCAGTTGTTCTCAAGGTGGATCCAGAGGCAAGGAGGATCTCCCTCGGTCTAAAGCAGGTTCAGCCAAATCCATGGGACCTTGTGAAAGAGCGGTATCCTGAGGGCACTGTAATTGAAGGAACCGTAAAAAACATCACCGATTTTGGACTTTTCATTGGTATTGAGGAGGGAATCGACGGGCTTGTGCATGTCTCTGATCTTTCATGGAGCAAAAGGGTCAAGCATCCGTCCGAACTTTTCAAGAAAGGTGACAAGATCCAGGCGGTTGTTTTGAACATAGACAAGGAAAAGGAGCGTTTTTCCCTGGGCGTCAAGCAGCTTCAGCCCGATCCGTGGGAGGCGGCCCCTGAAAAGTATCCGGTAGGAAGCACGGTTACCGGCAAGATCACGAATGTGACAGACTTTGGCATATTTGTTGAGCTCGAGGAAGGAATAGAAGGCCTTATTCATGTCTCTGAGATAGCTCCAGGCAGGCCAAAGAGTCCTGTGGGCAAGTATGAGGTGGGAAACGATATAACTGCCAAGGTGATAAATGTGTCACCAAAAGACAGGCGAATTGGACTTTCCATCAAGAAGATGATGGAAGACGAGGAGCGCTCGTTTTACTCAGAGTATTCATCCTCCGGTGCTTCGCCCACCACCTTGGGCCTGTTGCTTCAGGAGGAGCTTGTAAAGGACAAATCTGATTCCGGAGATAAGTCCTGAGCCCCAATAACAAGGATATGGAACAAAGCTCAGACAAGGGAGGGCGCACAAGGGCCCTCCTCATAGTTCTTGCAACAATAGGAGGGCTAGCCCTCCTTAGTTTTTTTGCCGTTTTTGTCCTGATAGCCACCCTTCTTCTGAAAACAGGAGTTGCCCCCACCTCTCTTTCTCCAAAGGACGGCGTTGGCATAATAGATTTGGAAGGCGTTATTGCTTCTTCAGATACCATCTTAAAAAATTTGAGGCAGTTTCGTGAAAATGACAGGGTTAAGGCCATAGTTGTCCGCATTGATAGTCCAGGTGGGGCGGTTGGGGCAAGCCAGGAAATATATCAGGAACTTAAAAAAATAGATAAAGAAAAGCCGGTTGTTGCATCCCTTATAAATACGGCAGCTTCAGGTGCTTTTTATGCTGCCTGTGGCTCAAGATGGATCGTTTCAAATCCTGGCACGGTCACTGGAAGCATAGGAGTAATAATGAAGCTTCCAAACATCGCAGGGCTTCTTGAAAAACTTGGTATAAAGACCACTGTAATTAAAAGCGGAAAGCTCAAGGATCTCGCCTCTATCACCAGGGAGCTTACTCCTGAAGAAAGACAGATAATCCAGGGCGTAATGGATGATATTCACAGGCAATTCATCGAAGATGTGGCCAAAGGCAGGCACCTTTCAGTGGAAAAGGTTGCCAAGTTGGCAGATGGAAGAATCTTTTCCGGTCGGCAGGCACTTGCCATCCATTTCGTTGATGAGCTTGGAAATTTCTCTACCGCAATAAAAAAAGCGTCAGAATTTGGAAAAATTAAAGGCTCTCCTCAGCTTATCTATCCTGAAAAAGACAAGATAACTGCCATAAAGGAAATCCTCGAAGAGTCAGGAGCCGAATCGGTCTTGAGATTTTTCTACCTTCTTCTTACAAACAGTTCCGCCATACCAAATTGATCCATGCTGGTGCCAGGCCATGCTAAAATCGGACATAACAAAAAGGCTTAAAAAGCTTCATCCAGAGTTTACGCTCTCCGAACTTCAGGAAATTGTCGATCTTGTGTTTGAGCAGATGGCCTTATCCCTTGA
>JALSQG010000195.1 GCA_026985565.1 Deltaproteobacteria bacterium | reverse complement strand
AAGGCGGCCTCGCTTAGACCATGATCTTTTAAATAATCCAGATCTTCATTTGAAAAAGATAGCGTTGTGAGATAGTCGAGTGCCTGCTCAAGGCCTGCTGCAACAAGAAAGTTTCTGTTTTCAGGCAGTTTTCTTACAAAAAACTCAAAACTTGCCTTGCCTTCTATGCCCTTTTGAAGATAAACATCCAGCATGGAAAGCTGGTAGAAATCTATTAAAAGGGGGGAAGATGCCATTTTTGTAAGATTTTAACGGAGTTGACGGCTTTCGGTCATGAAGGCCCCTGCCTCCTTCATCCTTTTAAGGGCCCTATCTCCATTTTTTCCATTGACCGGGTTGATACAATCAACAATCACAACCACCTCAAAACCAAGCCTGATGGCATCGAGCACTGTCTCCAACACACAAAACTCAGTGGCAACTCCCACAACAAAGAGCCTTTTCACCCCCTTGGAATTTAAGAGTTCAAGAAGAGGCGTTTGGGAAAAGGCAGAGTAGGCCTCCTCGTCCGGCTGTGTTGCCTTTGAAACCTTTATGGCCCCTTCTGGAACCAACAAACCTTTTGCAAAGGAAGCACCCTTTGAACCAGCTACGCAGTGTACAGGCCATTTGCCTCCCTCTTGCTTGAATGAGCAATGATTTTCAGGATGCCAGTCCCTTGTAAACACAAGGCTGCCTCCCTTTTGTAAAAAAAGACGAACCAACCCATTGATTCCATTTATCAAGCCCCGTGAGCCAGTTACCTCGAGGCTTCCTCCGTCCATAAAATCTTCCTGCATATCAACGACTATAAGGCCGTCTTGTTTTCCAATGGCTATTTGACCAGATAAGCTATCCATGGCACTCGAACATCACTCTGCCTGTATCCCTTGTATCGTAACCCCCAAGATTAGCCACTGCCTGTTTGAATTCATGACTGCTTATGCAATCAAAAAGCATCCGAACCGGCGGATATTCCATATGTTCCTTCAAGATCAAAAGGTCATACCGCTCTTCTACCACAGGTATGAAATCAAGGCCCAGGGCCCGCGCCGCAGACAGTATGCCAAGGCCAACATCTGCCTTTCCGCTAAGGACACTTACTGCCACTGCCATATGGGTATATTCTTCGTCTTCATAGCCCTTTATCTGGTCACTTGGAACCATCTGGCGGGAAAGCTCATAGTCAAGAAGCACCCTCGTACCAGAACCTTTCTGTCTGTTTACAAAGGTTACGTCCTCTCTAACCAGGTCTTCGAACCCCTTGATCCCCTTAGGATTTCCCTTTTTCACCATAAGCCCCTGCTGCCTGTGGACAAGATTGATCAACAAGGCAGGGCATTTAACATATCGTTTAACATAACTTACGTTGTAACTGCCGTCATCCGGATCAAGAAGATGGGTGCCTGCCAGATGGCAGCGTTTGTGGGCCACAGCGTGGATGCCGCCAAGACTTCCCACATGGGTGGAAGCCATTTCAATGGCAGGAGAGCTCCTTTTAAGAAAATCTGCAACAAGATCCAGACAAAGGTCGTGACTTCCTATGCAGATCAAGGTCTTTTCAAGGCTGTGCCAGGGTCTTAAAAGCTCTATTTCCACCTCTGAACCTTCTGTAAGTCCTTCTGACTCAAGTGGGATCCGAAGTATTCCGTTGGCCTTGGTGATTGTTGTTATAGATCCTGCCCCTTTTTTTATCGGGCTTGCCACGACATTTTCCCCAACCCTGCCTGCAACGACCCTTCTAAATTCCTCAATGCCTGCCCGAGAAGGAAGGGACTTTGACAAGATTGCACTGGTAACCTGCCTTTTAGGAGCCTCCCTTCCCTGAAGCCTGTGGAGAAGAGGTGCAACAATCTGATCAAAGGCCATGATGGCAGAAACAGGGTAGCCTGGGATTCCGATAACGGGTTTTCCCTCAATAATACCAATGATTGTGGGCTTTCCCGGCATGATGGTAATGCCATGAACCAGCACCGTACCAAGTTTTTCAATGACAGAGACAGTATAGTCTGCCGAACCTGCAGAGGATCCTGCATTTACCAGGATTACATGGGCCCCGGATTGGATGGCATCAACTATGGCCGTCTCTATGGCATCTGGCTCATCAACAACAATGGGTACACGAAGTGCAACCGCCCCACATGCCTCGGCCATAGCGCCAAGGACTGCAGAATTTGACTCTGGTATCCTTCCTGTTGAAAGATCAACATCTGGCTCCTTCTCAAGATCAAACAGTTCTGATCCAGTGGGAATTATCCGGACGACTGGCCTCTTCCACACCTTCACTGTGGAGTTGCCACTTGCTATAAGGGCACCTATATCATAGGGTGCAAGTAGATGGTTTGTTGGGAAAACAAGCTCTGTTGCCACAATGTCCTCGCCAACCTTCCTTACGTTTTGCCATGGAAAGACCGGGTTTCTCAAAAGAACGTTCTTCCTTGAAGAATCAATGAGGCACTGTTCTATCATGACCACCGCATTTTTCCCTTCTGGCATAGGAAAACCCGTATTAACAGAAATGGCATCCACGCCTATGCGTAAGGAAACAGGGGCATCATCCCTGGCTCCAAAGGTCTCTTCTGCCACCACGGCAAAACCATCCATTGCTGCAGAATGAAAACCGGGGGAGGAAAACCGTGCAAACACAGGGCAAGAGGTGACCCTTCCACCACTCTTTCTGCTTAAAATTTCTTCCTCACCAACCAGGTCTCCAGGACCAAAACGCTCCAGAAGAAGGGATTTGGCTTCGTGAAGCTCCTTCATGTTCAAGTAAATCCTTCTTTTCATGGCAAAAGCAAAACCTCCGCCTCTTCGCCCTCGTGAAACCCCTCGCTGTCTCTTGGAATCCTAAGTAAACCATGGGCCTTTACGAGAGTTGAGATAAGGCCAGACTTCCCATACACAGGAGTTGCTGTGTTCATTTCCGGATCAATTACCACCCTTACATAATCCTCCCGTCCAGTGACAGAGGGGAACATCTGCCCACATTTGACCCTCTTGAAATCAAGCCCTGTTTCAGGAGGAAGTCCTTGAAAAACATTAATGAGAAAGTGTACAAAAATAAGATAAACTACCATACAGGAGGCAGCATGGCCAGGGAGACCAAAAAGTGCGCTGTCTCCAAAACGTGCCAGGATGGTTGGCTTGCCAGGACGTATGGCAATGCCATGAACCAAGACATCGGTCCCAGTAACATGTTGAAATACCTTGACTGTAAAGTCTCTGTTGCCAACTGAGCTTCCACCAGAAACAAGCACTATGTCTGCACCAGCCTCAAGGGCCTGATGGCATGCTGTTGTTATGGCCTCAAAGGAGTCTTCCACAACGCCCATCCTCTCCGGGCTTGCCCCACTCATGGAAACAAGGGCAGAAAGGGTGGTGGAGTTTATGTCCCTTATCTTTCCAGGTGGAGGCGTTTCTGTCTCAGGGACGATCTCGTCTCCAGTGCTGATAATATAAACTCGAGGCCTTTTAACCACCTCAACACTTGTTACACCAAGGCCTGCAAGGAGGCCAAGTTCCTGGGGCCTAAGCCTTGTGCCCCTTTTTATGCATACCCGGTCAAGCCTGCAGTCCTCACCTGGAAGAATAACGTTTTCATGGGGGGCAATAGGCCTGTAAACCTCCATGAGGCCAGGCTCTATCTCTTTGGTATATTCCAACATGACGACCCCGTCTGTCCCTTCAGGCAGAAAGCCTCCTGTCCAGATCCTGACTGCTTCTCCACTACCTACAGTCCCTTGCCAAGGCGGCTCTCCCATGCGGACCTCGCCTACCACCTTGATAAGGGCAGGTTCAGACTCTGAGGCACCAAACACGTCTTTGGCCCTTACTGCAAAACCATCCATGGTGGATCTGGCATGAGGAGGAAGATCCTCTCGGGCAATGACATCGCTTGCACAGACCCTTCCAAGGGCTTCATCAAGACATATTTCCTCAGCATCGAGGCGCGGAAAGCTCCTAAGCATGTCTCGCACCTGAGACGTGGTCAACAGGTGGAAAAAACCCTTCATTGATTTTGCGCCTCCTGAATTTTTTTTGGATAGTCTTGCCTTGTTTGGGATCAAAGTCAAGGATGGCAAGGTCTGTATTACAGATGTTTTCTAAGGGAGGGCTTAGTGATCCTTACAAGAGAGGTTGTGGAGGGCCTTGGCAGCGGCATCAGCAACAGAGACAGGTTCAATGGCATCACCGGTAAATAGCTCCACCTTTCTTCTGTCTGAAAGATTGTTTGCTATCTGGTCGCAAAGCCATTTTTGATTGGAATGGCCAAGGGCAAGGATGGCAAGGGCCTTTGATTCTGGATCCTTATCGTTTACATAGTCCTTCAAAATCCGCCATGCCTCAATCTTTTGAAAGATCTCGGGCCTTGTTTCAGAAAGACGCCAAAGGCCCCAAAGGGCACCTCGTCTTAAGGGCAGATGTTCAAGAAAATTTCCTTCCTCCCAAACATATGACAGAAGGATCCTTGCGTATTCTGAGGCAAGCCTTTCGTTTTGGGCCATGGCCTCTGCCATGGCCTCTGGGGCACCCCAGCCAATGCCTCCTGATTCGTCATTAAGGCTCCACATGAGCCTTCTCATGACGATTCTGGCCTCCTCCATGTCAATATCGGCAAGCTTGGCAACTGCCTTACCAAAGGCACGTATTGCAAACCACCTCTCCAGTCCTTCGGGCTGATAAAAGCTTTTTATTAAAGGTGAAATCACCTTTTTGGGTGGAAGCACCTCTATGTAATCAAGAACAGGCGCAAGGCTTTTTCCCTTAAGAAGCTCAGAAAGTCTGCGCCTGTCTAAGACTTTGTTTTTCACTGAATAAATGATGAAATAATTTAGTCGAGAGGCTCCATTTCCTTGCCGCAACACAAGGGAACGGGCTCACCAGCCTTACAATTCTTGTACTTGTTGCAGATTGCACAGTAATAGGTGCAGTCCTCCTCCACCTTATGTTCTTTGGAATATGTAGTCTGGCCACCCGTAACTCCTTCTATGTGAAATCTGGCAACCTTGTCATGTCCTGGGACATAGTTTCCCATTGGGACAATCTTTTTATTGTCTCCATAGCAGTCTACAACCACCTTCCAAAGGACCTCCAAAGATGCTGCCTCTTGGGGGTTTTCAGGTTCAAACTCCACCACGTTTCTGTCTACCAAGATCTTCATAAATCAATAACTCCTTATTATATCTCACTGATTTTCCACGGCCTCTATGATCTTTTTGCCCATGAGTTGTCCAACCTCCCTGCACTGCTTGAGGTCATCATGGGTTGGCACATACTTGACCCTTATGCCTTCATGCACCAGATCAAACTTCCACTCCTCCATGGCCTTATTCATGTGTTTGACAGCCTCACCGCTCCAGCCGTAGGAGCCAAAGGCGAATCCAAACTTCTGCGCAGGCCTGAGCCCTCTAAGATACATCAGGAACCCGGCCATCTGGGGAAGAAGACCGTTGTTTAGGGTTGGGCAACCAAGGCATATGCCCTTTGCATCAATGATATCTGTTACGATCTCGCTCCTGTGATTTACTGCGAGATCCAGAAGCTTTACACTGATTCCTGTAGATTCCAACCCATCTGCCACAGCCTTTGCCATCATCTCGGTGCTATGCCACATGGTATCGTAGATGACCAGTGCCTTCTTTGTCCCCCTGTGATGGGACCAGTCGTCATAGGCCTTCAAGATCTTGTCAGGCCCTTTTCTCCAGATTACCCCGTGGTCAGGTGCTATCATATCGATTTCAAGGCCTGATTCTGCCACACTCTTTAAGAGCTTTCTCACCTGCGGTGAATAGAGGTAAAGGATGTTGGCATAGTATTTTTTTGCCTGATACATGAGTTCCGACTGATCCACCTCATCATCAAAGCGTTCAGAGGTCCCAAGATGCTGCCCAAAGGCATCACTTGATATGAGAAGCTTTTCTTCCGGGATGTAGGAAAACATGGAGTCGGGCCAGTGCAGCATCCTTGTTTCAATGAACTTTATGGAACGCTTTCCTACTGATATGGTCTCTCCATTTTCCACCACATGATATGGCCAATCTGGCTTGTGGAAATGGGCAAGCAGGTTCTTGTGCCCCATCTTGGAACAGATGATCTTCTCTGGTTTTACGAGCTCCACAATCTCTGGAAGTGAGCCACTATGATCCATCTCCACGTGATTGACCACGATATAATCTATCTTTTCTGGATCTGTAAGGGTCCTGATTCTGTGTACAAGGTCAGAGCACAGGTTCTTCTTCACAGTATCAAAAAGAACCGTCTTCTCATCAAACATGAGAAAGGCATTGTAGGTGGTCCCTTTATAAGTTGAATATCCGTGAAAGTCCCGCACAAGCCAGTCAACGGCTCCAACCCAGTAAATATCTTTCTTCACCTCATAGACTTGCATGACAAATCACCTCCCCCATCACTCTACCGGCTCAAACTGGTCCTTTGTAGCCCCACATATTGGGCAGGTCCAGTCATCCGGCAGATCTTCAAAGGCAGTACCTGGCTTTATTCCATTGTCTGGATCCCCAGTCGCAGGATCATAGACATAACCGCAAAC
>JALSQG010000194.1 GCA_026985565.1 Deltaproteobacteria bacterium | reverse complement strand
AAACCGGGCTACAGGGTGAACTTGCTGTAGAACACAGCGATGAAAACATTGATCTTTGGAAGACCATTGAGGAAAATATTGGAAGGATATTGGATCTTGCAACGTTGAATGTGCCAGAAAGTAGCAGTCAGCAAACTCTTGATGAATCAAGGATCCGGGCGCTTTGCCGCACCAGATACCCGAATGACGCAGCACAACAGGCCCTTTGTGTTCAGCAGGAACAGGCTCGCAGGCAGCTTGAGGGAGGCAGTAACCAAAACTCTCATCAGGCAGATGGTGCAAATGTGGTTCAGGGAACAGGTGAGGGCACGAGAAAAGGGTTTTACTTCACTATAGACAAGCCACTTGGCATAGTTACCGTAACTGCGCCAAGATCCATCTTGGAAAAGGTTGAAAGCTACCTGGATCATCTCAATGAAATGCTTTCAAAGCAGGTGGTCATAGAGGCTAAGATCATAGAGGTTGATCTTGATGACTCAAATAGCAAAGGGGTTGACTGGAGCGGGCTTTTAAAAGATTCCAAGTTTAACTTTCACATGACCTTTGGAAAAAATGGCCAGATATATCCAACAGATGGTATCAAATTGCTTGAAAGTGTTACCATGACCCGTGAACCCTTTGATCTTATAGTCAATTTTTTGGACGAGTACGGAAACGTTAAGGTTCTTTCAAATCCCAAGCTTTCACTCCTAAATGGACAGCCTGCAATGATAACTGGCGGGAAGACAACCCGGTATATTGATAAGGTGACAACTGTAGTGAATAACACTGGCAATGGGGCAACCACATCCTATACCATTGAGACAAAAGACATACTTTCTGGTATCGGTTTGGGGGTAATTGCAAATATCGAATCTGATGATGAAATAGTGCTGCAACTTACTCCTGTAAACAGTCGTTTGGCAAAGATAACGCCAAGGCAATTTGGCTCATTTATGACCGGTTATGCAGAGGTTGATCTTCCTGAGGTAAATCTCAGGGAAATGACCACCATGGCGAGGGTCAAAAGCGGACATCTTCTTGTAATCGGTGGAATCATAGATGATATGGAAGGTGTTGAAGGCAATAAGGTTCCCCTGCTTGGAGATCTTCCTATCATAGGGTCTGCCTTCAAGAGCGAAAGGAAATTCAAGAAGAAAAGGGAACTTGTGATACTGCTTAGACCACAGATCGTGGAAATATAAAAAATCCGTAAGAAAACATATCTTAAATGGGCCGCGCAAGCGGCCCTTTTTCTTTTCAGCCAAAATTTTTTCTGTTAAAAAGACATAAGCTGCTTCGTAAGGGTTGTTGTTTCATCCTGGCTTCAAGCCAGACAAAGGAGCACGAGATGCCACTTACCCTTTTCAAGTATTGGACATATCAGTTTTTTTCCCCTGGCGTACTTGCCAAAAAAAAGTATGAGGCCTTCAAAAAGATATTGGTTGCCGACAGACAGGCGCACGTTTACATGGCACAAATTGAAGAGATCTACTATGACCAAAAAGATGTCGACTGTTTCAGGGTGCAACAGATCTATGACAAATTGTCAAAATCTGTGAAGGAGATGGTGGATGCCCTTATGGAGCTTGCTCCTTTAAAATATGGGAATCTAAAGGACTATTACAAAAAGATAGACTTTTATTGCCGTTTCCTTATGGAGCCAAAATATTATGATATTGGACCGCCCTTTGTACTATTTTCAGGAAACGAAAAGGATTCGATCTCTAATAATTTAGTTGGAGGAAAAGGATACAATCTTTTTAGGTTGACAAATGATTTGAAGCTTCCTGTCCCAAAATTTTTTATCATTACTACTCACGCCTTTTTCTATTTATTGGAATGCCTTGACCTTGTTCCTGTTTTGAAGAAAGAGCTTTCACAAGTGGATATTTCAGATCCTGAAAGCCTTGAGGCAGCCTCTGAATCCATTAGGGCCCATTTTAGATCCGTAGAGTTCCCATTACCACTTGAACTTGAAATAAAAAAGGCCGTTCAAAACAATTTCCCAGGATCTCAAGATACAAAATTTTCTGTAAGATCAAGTGCAGTTGCTGAAGATAGCAGCAGTTCCTTTGCTGGCCAGTATCTATCGGTTCTTGGCGTAGGCTTCAGTGGACTTTTAAGATCGTACAAAAAGGTTGTGGAAAGCAAGTACATGCCAAATTCCATCTATTACAGGGTCAAAAAGGGGTTTTGTGACTTGGAGACACCAATGGCAGTTATTGTACAGGAGATGATTGAGCCACTGTGTGCAGGCGTCATTTATTCAAGGGATCCAGAAAATCCTATTAATGACAACATATGTATCTACTCGGCAGAAGGTCAGGGTGAAAAGGTGGTATCCGGCAAGGTAAGGCCTGTACAAATCAGCGTTAACAGAAAGACCATGGAGGTTCAAGGCGGCCCATATCTGTGCACGGGTTTTAATGAAACAATTGCTGTGAAACTGGCTAACTGGATAATGGAAACAGAAAAAAATTTTGGCGGCCCTGTTGATATGGAATGGTGCCTTGATAAGGAACATGGACTACAGGTTTTGCAGGCGCGTCCTCTTGTCATAAAACAGGCAATTAATAATCTTGAAAAGAAAAAAGAAAAAAGGTTGCCCAAGGCCCCATTTCTTAAAGGAGGTAAGACTGCATCAAGAGGTTGCGCAGTTGGGGCGGCCTTCAAGGTCAGGAGCAGAAGTGATCTATTTTCGGTTCCAAAGGGAGCCATATTGGTATCGAGGACAGCACCACCAGACTTTGTCATGGTTTTTGATAGGATTGTGGCAATGGTAACCGATGAAGGAAGCCCTGCCAGTCACTGTGCATCTGTAGCAAGGGAAATGGGTATACCTTACATTTGTGGCCTTAAGGATGCTTACAGTAAACTCGACTCTGGTACAACTTATAGCGTGGATGCAGACAAATGCTCTATATATCTTGGAAGGATCAGTGACTGCCAACCATGTGGCGAAAGGCCTTGTGACATTAAGGAGGAAGAAAGACCTATTTCCGTAATGCTAAAGCAGCTGCTTAACCTTGCCTGCCATCTTGGACTTGTGGATCCGAACTCAAAAGATTTTAGACCCGAGGGATGCCGTTCTCTACATGACATTATTCGGTTAGTTCATGAAACCGCCATGAAAGAAATGTTTGCCCTTGGGAGAAAGGGTGGCATTACAGGCAAGGGAACTAAGAGACTGAAGGACGGCTTGCCTCTCCTTTTTTATGTGCTTGATGTAGGCGGTGGCATTTCAGATGAGGCTGGTAATTTGGAAAATATAACCATAGATCATATCACATCTGTCCCGATGGTTGCCTTTTGGAAAGGACTAACCGACCCTTCCATAAAGTGGTCTGAGGCTGAACATTTCGCCTGGGGCGACTACGATAATATCATGCTTGCAGGCGGAGTAATGAGTAAGGATTCGGCCCAACTTTCAAGTTACGCCGTGTTGGCTCACGATTATATGAATCTTAATGTGAGATTTGGCTACCATTTCGTTCAGATTGACGCCCTTTGTACCAATGAACCCGAAAACAATTATATAAGTTTTAGATTTTCTGGCGGTGGAGGTTCCCCTGAAGGCAGATTGCTTCGAACACAGTTTCTGGTCTTTATTCTTCAAAGGCTTGGTTTTGAAGCCTCCAGTACAGGAGAGTTGGTAGATGGACGAATTAAAAAGGTATCCAAGGAAAGGGCAATAAACATACTTGAAGAGATCGGGCGTCTTGTTGGAGCAACGAGATTAATGGATATGTATCTAAAACCTGAAATCAATGTAAAGAGCCTTGCGGAAGATTTTTTAAGGGGCAGATCAGATTTTTCTACTGTGGTTTGAGGAAAGATTATGTCCAAATATGAAATTACATGGATAACCCCCAATCTTGCCGTTGGCTATGCCCCCATGTCGTATGAGGATCTTGAGACCATAAAAAAGGCTGGAATTAGTGCCATTGTTAATCTTTGCGGAGAATATTGCGATCTTCATGAAATAGAAGAAAAGGCTGGTTTTGACGTTTACTACCTTCCAATTCCTGATGAACACGCCCCAGACATGGAGGCAATGGAAAAGGCCCTGGACTGGCTTGATGAGGCCATCTATCTCGGGAAAAAGGTCCTTGTACATTGTAAGCATGGCATAGGAAGAACCGGCACCTTTGTAACGGCATATCTCATAAGAAAGGGCCTTGGTTACAAGAAGGCCAGTGAAAAACTTAAAGGGACCAGGGCAGGATCGAGTTCGTGGAGCCAGTGGCGCCTGCTAAAGCAGTATGATAAGAGGCAAAGGCCCCTTAGCATCAGAGAACCCAATCTTGAAAACAGGGAAAGTGTGGATTTATCCGTCTATTTCTCCAAATATGAAAAGATTCTCCATGCGGTAGACGGATATATCAAGGATGAAAGCCCCCTATGCGGAAGGGATCATTTCAGATGTTGCAAGGAATACTTTGAACTTTCCTTTCTTGAAAGCCTCTACATTCATTCCCTTCTAAACAGGCAGTTAAGGATAGGGAAAAGGCACAGGCTTGTGGGAAGGGCAAATGATCAGCTATCAAAAGAAAGAGAGCTCAAGAGACTTTTCAATTATAAAAGGGCCATGGAAAGTCCAAGTGATGAATTTTTAAAGGCTTACAGGGAAAATGGCCTTTCCTGTCCGCTTCTTGATGAGGATAGCTGCGCTATTTTCCCTAAAAGGCCGGTTCGCTGTAGGGTCTTCGACGCTGAAATCGAGATGGAAAAACTCGATTCCATCAATAATCTTATTTTTGAGGTGTCTCGCATGCTCTTTTTCGCCCTTTCAGGAAAGTTTCTTGAAAGGGGGAAACTTAACTTCTCAATGGCAGAGGTGGTTTCAGGAAGATTCATGGAAGAATATTTCAAGTATGCTGCAACTGCCACCTCTGGTGAAATAACCATATGAAAACCTCTGTATGCAGCCCTTGACAATGGATCAATAAAAAATAAACTTTTCAAAATCTTCTGGCCCCTGGCCTGAATCGTTCATATATCTTCATGAAGTGGAGGTTAGGATGATAGAGGTCCAGGATCTATTTATGTCTTATGGACACATCAAGGCCGTTGATGGATGCAGTTTTAAGGTCAAGCAAGGTGAGATAGTTGGACTTGTAGGACCAAATGGGGCTGGCAAGTCTACAATAATGAAGATACTTGCAACCCAGATTCATCCAACTGACGGAACAGTCATTATCAATGGACATGATATTTTCAAGGAGCCTATTAGTGCTAGAAGAGACCTTGGATTCCTACCAGAACAGGCCCCACTCTACGATGACATGGAGGTTCGGGAATATCTTGATTTCACTGCAGGCTCAAGGGGGCTTAAGGGTAGCCAACTTTCAAAAAGACTAAAATGGGTATGTGAAAGCTGCGGTCTTACCTCTGTATGGTGCAGGCCCATATCAGAGCTTTCAAAGGGCTACAGACAAAGGGTCGGACTTGCGCAAGCCCTGATTCACGATCCGCCGGTCCTGATTCTCGATGAGCCCACCTCTGGCCTTGATCCATTGCAGATCATGGAGATAAGACGCCTTGTAAGGGAGCTTTCAAAAGACAAGGCAATACTCTACAGCAGCCATATCCTGCAGGAAATTGCCGCCATTACAGACAGGGCAGTCATCATAAATGAGGGTAAAATAACTGCAGATGGCCGCCTTGACGAGCTTGCCAGTAAGGCCTTCCCTTTAACAAGATTGAGGCTGACCCTATCTCCCTTTGATCAAAAAGTGTTTGACAAGCTACGGGCAAGGGTCGAGCCCCTTGGCGCAACCCTTGAGGCAAGTGGCGATTCGATTCTGATACTTTGCAGGGAGCCGGAACGTATAAGGGAAGAGGTTGCATCCTTTTGCCTTAACCATCACTTAAAGATCCTCGAATTTGCTTATGAAAAGCAGGATCTTGAAAAGGTATTTTCAGCGCTCTTACATCAGTCAAAGCCAGAGAATGAAAAGGAGGGCTGGAAATGAAGGGATGCCTTAGCATTTGTAAGAAAGAGTTTCACTATTATTTCAACTCTCCTATTGCATACGTCTTTATTGGAGTATTTCTGATTGTTGCAACAGGGCTTTTCATGACGCCGTTTTTTCTTGCAGGTCTTTGTGACATGAGGGCCTTTTTTGCAAATTTGCCACTCCTTCTCGTCATATTCGTACCTGCAATAACAATGAGATTATGGTCAGAAGAGACGAGACGGGGTACCCTGGGCCTTCTTTTCAGTCTCCCCTTCAATAGTACCACATTGGTCCTTGGAAAATATTTCTCCTCGTTCCTCTTTTGTGCCCTTGCCATATTAAGCACCACTACTATCCCAATAATGTTACATTTTCTTGGGAACCCTGATATCGGGCCCATTGTCGGTGGTTATCTCGGGAGTCTCCTATTGCTTTCTTTCCTCATTTCCCTTGGAATGAGCATATCTGCCTTTTTCAAGGACCAGATAGTTGCCTTCATACTCAGTCTTGTCGCGGGTTTTTTCTGTTTTTTGGCAGGTACTGAATTTTTCTCCACCTTCGTTGATAGCTGGGTAGGCGGACTTGGAACCTTCTTGCGCCACGCCATAGGGCTTCAAGGACACTTCGCCTCTTTCGCAAAGGGTGTTAT
>JALSQG010000193.1 GCA_026985565.1 Deltaproteobacteria bacterium | reverse complement strand
GAAACGGGGTATCAGTATACAACTTCGCCAATGGAGTTACATGCACCTGGCACTATAAGATAAATCTTTCACAACATGCTGGCAGTAACAAGAATGGATGGTGGTACGATAAGGATGCCCTTGGCTCGGGCATCTCCATCGAGATCCAGAAGAATCGTCTCTTCATGGGCTGGTACACTTATGACAAAAGCGGAAACCCAATATGGATGAGCGCTGCCGGAAGCGTTGTGAACAACAGCTTTTCCGGGACCCTGTACAAATGGCACGGCTGGTATCTGGAAGACTTCTACAGAGTGCCCACGCCAGAGCCTGTTGGTACGGTGAGCCTGGATATGAGCGATGACAACACCACGAA
Source organism: Deltaproteobacteria bacterium (assembly GCA_026985565.1). Taxonomy (GTDB): domain Bacteria; phylum Desulfobacterota; class Dissulfuribacteria; order Dissulfuribacterales; family QOAL01; genus JAADCZ01. Next base: position 23,372 of record JALSQG010000193.1, on the reverse strand, counting down.
GTTTTCTTGGACCTACATGGGCATTAGCGGTAACTCCACCATGATCAAATTCATGGACAGTCTTGCCCCAGGGCACAAAGATGAACGAAACATACATGGCTGGTGGTACTGCCCAGGCATGGAGGGAATGGGACTTTTCATGGAGGCCCAGGCAGATGTGATGTTTATGGCCTGGTACAACTATGACCTTTTTGGCAACCCCCTTTGGTGGACTGCCTCGGATACATTCAAACAAACGGATACCACATTTGTTTCCACCCTTAAGGAATGGCATGGAGGGCAGTGTCCGGGTTGCGCTTACCAGTTACCCACTGCCCTCGATAAAGAAACCGTGGTGGTTGAGTTTCTTTCAGATTCTACTGCCAACCTCATTTGGAAAGGCAGGATATTCCATATAAAAAGATTCGTATTTTAATATCCAAGGCTCATGGTTCCAGACCAAGGGCCACGACCTCTTTGACCACTTTTTTCTTATTCTCTTCCATTTTGGCGGGAGTTTTGTGCCGCACCTTATGAGGCTTCGTAGCCTTGACCTCGTGGCCGCTTGGAACAAGCGGCATCCCGCCCCCTCATGAGTATCCCTTTGCTGGGAGAAAGCAAAACAAGATAACGAGCAATATCCAGTATAGCCCCTTTAGACTCATTCCCTAACCTCCTTTATCATTTGTTTTCTTATACTTTCCTCTATCACGATGTGTGCCGGATTTATCATGAAAAAGACATGTCTTGTTACGGGGATACTCACCTAAGCCTGACAAATATGTTTGGTTTCTTCTTTTGTGCCAAAAATTTTTGGCACGTTGACACATTTTGTTCTTGACAAAAAAGGAAAGGCCATGTTGAAACAAGAAAAGTTTTCAATTTTGTAAAAGTTTTTTGTCATTTTTACAAAATTGAAATTCTCTTTCAAATCTTTTTCTATTTTTTTATTTTCATTTCAGGAAGTTATACATTATTTGCAATGGCAGCATAATTGCTGAAAAAAATCTTAGAGCGGAGGGAAGAAAAATGGCACAGATTTCTGCAGGTGATACAGCTTTCTTACTTGTATCAGCAGCGCTCGTACTTCTTATGACACCGGCCTTGGGACTTTTTTATGGCGGCATGGTGAGGAACAAAAACGTGCTTGGCACTATAATGCACAGTGTCATCATGATTGCCATCATAAGTTTTGAATGGGTCTACATAGGTTATTCAATGTCTTTTGGCCCGGATGTGGGAGGCTTTATCGGAGATCTTTCGTGGTTTGGGCTTAAGGGTGTTGGCGCAGCACCAAGCAGTACCTACGCCACTACCATTCCACACATCTTGTTTATGATTTATCAGTGTATGTTCGCAATCATTACGCCGGCCCTTATAACTGGAGCATTTGCAGAAAGGATGAAGTTCGGGCCTTTCATTATCTTCAGCCTGCTTTGGGCCATTGTGGTCTATAATCCGGTATGTCACTGGATATGGGGCTCGGGTGGCTGGTTAGGGGCCAAAGGCGTACTGGACTTTGCCGGAGGCCTTGTAGTGCACCTCACGTCTGGGGCTGCTGCACTGGCTGCTGCACTCGTGATGGGACCAAGGCAAGGTTTTGGCAAAAGAAGTTTCATGCCACACAACCTTCCCATGACACTTCTCGGCACAGGCCTTTTGTGGTTTGGATGGTTTGGCTTTAATGGTGGATCAGCCCTTGCGGCAAACGGTATTGCGGCAAGTGCCTTTGTGGCCACACACCTTGCCGGCATGGCTGCCATGGCATCCTGGTGTTTTATGGAAAAGATAAAGCAAGGTCAAGCCACAACCTTAGGTGCTGCCTCTGGCGCAATAGCAGGGCTTGCAACCATAACACCCGCTGCCGGCTTTGTTAGTGCAAACTCTGCAATCATCATTGGATTAATTGCAGGGGTCATCTGCTATTTGGCTGTATCAATGAAGGAAAAATTCGGCTATGACGACAGCCTTGACGTGGTAGGAATCCACGGCTTGGGCGGTTTTGCCGGGACCATAATGCTTGGAATCTTTGCCTCAAAAGCAATAAATCCAGGTGGGGCAAATGGTCTTTTGGCAGGGAATCCAGGCTTTTTGGCTACTCAAATTTTTGGCGTCTTGGTGGTACTTGTTTATGCCTTTGTAGTCAGCTTTGTTCTTTTTAAGATTGTGGATGGTATCTTTGGGCTTAGGGTTAGCCCTGAAGATGAGGTACAGGGACTTGATCTGTCACAACACAGTGAAACTGCGTACAATTTTTAGAAGATATAAAATCTCAAGAAAGGAAGGTAAGAACTTATGGACACCGGTGACACCTCATTTATGTTAGTAGCAACAGCCCTTGTAATGTTTATGACTCCTGGGTTGGCGCTTTTCTATGGAGGACTTGTCAGAAACAAAAACGTGCTTAGCACCATCATGCACAGTATGTGTTGTCTCGGACTTGTTTCCCTCATCTGGCTTGTTTATGGCTATTCCTTGGCCTTTGGACCAGATGTAGGAGGATTCATAGGGAATCTTTCCTGGTTCGGGCTCAACGGGGTTGGACTTGATCCTGGCCCTTATTCTGACACAATACCGGACCTTCTTTTCTGTGCTTTTCAGCTCATGTTCGCCATCATTACACCTGCCTTGATCTCTGGTGCCTATGCCGAAAGGATGAAGTTTACTGCTTTTCTTCTTTTCACGCTCCTTTGGAGCACCTTTGTATACATGCCCATCTGTCATTGGGTATGGGGGCAGGGAGGATGGCTTGGAAAACTTGGAGCCCTTGACTTTGCAGGGGGCACTGTGATTCACATAAACTCGGCCTGTGCAGCCCTTGTTGCTGCTATAATGATTGGGAAAAGAAAGGGCTGGGGGCAGGAGGCATTTCATCCGCACAATCTGCCAATGACAGTCCTTGGGGCTGGAATCCTTTGGTTTGGCTGGTTTGGATTCAATGCCGGAAGCGCCCTTGGAGCAAGCAAGGTGGCAACACTTGCCTTCTTCACAACCCAAATAGCTACTGGTTGTGCACTCCTTTCATGGGTGGTGGCAGAGTGGCTCATCCAGGGCAAACCCACCACCCTTGGCGCTGCCTCGGGAGCGGTTGCCGGACTTGTGGCCATTACCCCGGCTGCAGGCTTTGTTGGGCCTGTTTCCGCTGTGATCATAGGTCTTGTTGCAGGCGCTCTTTGTTATAGCGCAATCATGCTGAAGACAAGGTTTGGCTATGATGACGCCCTTGATGTCGTTGCAGTCCATGGAGTTGGCGGGCTGTGGGGGGCACTTGCCACTGGGCTTTTTGCCTCGGTGGCATGGAATCCTGGTGGGGCAAATGGGCTCTTTTTTGGAAATCCCCAACAATTCTTCATTCAGGCCATTGGAGCCGGCTCTGCTATAGTGTATTCATTAGTCGTAAGCTTTGTTATACTGAAGATAGTTGATGTGACCATTGGACTTAGGGTTGAACGTGACGATGAGGTACAAGGCCTTGATATCACGCAACATAGTGAGATAGGCTACAACATTTAATGATGGAGGACAGTTATGAAAAAAATCGAGGCTATAATCAAACCCTTCAAATTAGATGACGTAAAGGATGCCCTCTACGAGGTTGGTGTAAAGGGTATGACGGTGTCTGAAGTGAAGGGCCACGGACGCCAAAAAGGCCACAAAGAGATATATCGTGGTGCAGAATACGTGGTGGACTTCATTCCAAAGATAAAGATAGAGATAATAGTGGATGCCGAAATCGTGGAACAGGTAGTTGACACCATAAGAAATGCGGCCAACACCGGTAAAATTGGTGATGGCAAGATCTTTGTCTTACCAGTTGACGATGTAATCAGGGTAAGGACTGGAGAACGCGGAAAAGACGCAATCTAATTACTCACTCGGCCATGAATCAGAGCCTTTTGGCAGAAAAGGGTGTTTTCGATATACTTACGCCGAGACAGGCCCTTGCAAGTTTATGGAACAAGGGCCTGTCTGGCTCAGACCTTATACAACAATACTCATCAATCATAGATGATTTTATAAGGGAGAAATTTTTTTCTTGCTTCCCCTCTGCTTCCAAGGGGCTATGCCTGGTAGCCCTTGGTGGCTATGGCAGGTGCGAGCTTTTCCCCTACTCAGATATTGATCTACTTCTGCTATATGACAAAGGCCAAAAGGCCGCCATTGAAAAGGCAACAGAGGCCGTATTCTACCCTTTGTGGGATGCAGGCCTGGAGGTAGGCCATGGCGTGCGCACTGTTAAGGCATGCATGGAAGACATCAAACGGGATTTCTTCTTCATGGTCTCGCTCCTTGATGCCAGGCCAATATGTGGAGACGAAGGCCTTTTTACAAAATTGTCAGAAGAATTTAATGCCTATTTCAGACAGGGTGCCAGGAAAAAATTTGCCCAAGACATGATGCTTCATCGTACCAAGAGGCACGAACGTTTTGGGGATCACACCTATCTACTCGAACCAAACATCAAAGAAAGCCGTGGAGGCCTAAGAGACCTTCATGCAATACTGTGGACTGGAAAGGTGCTTTTCAGCCTCAGAAATCTCAACGACTTTTGTCAGGAAGGGCTATTGAACAAGGAGGAATTCGAAGCCCTGGAACAGGCCAGAGATTATCTTTTTATTGTAAGAAACCGCCTGCACCATGCAAGTGGCCGGAAAAATGACAGGCTCTTTTTTGAATATCAGGAAGAAATAGCAAAGGCATTAAGATTTTATGATTCGAGTGACATACTTGGAGTTGAAAAATTCATGAGGAACGTCCACAGGAACATGCAGGTTATTTCTGTGGCCTCGGATCTTTTCTTTGAGCATGTCCAAGACATCCTTTTACCATCAACACATCCTGCGTCGGCAACGGCCATAGACAAGGCCATAGAGATCTTAAAAGGCAAAATAGTATTGACTGACAGAAGGCTCGTGGAAGAAAGGCCGTACATCATGATGAAGGCCTTTGCCGTTGCTGCAAAAGAAAATCTGCCAATACATCATCTTACAAGAAGGCTTGTTTCTTCTATTTGCAAGGATCTTGATCCAAAATGGCGAAATTCCAAAAAATCTGCCAAATATTTCATAGAGGTACTTCTTCATTCCAAAGACTCAAGAGTACTTGACCAGATGCTTGAAAGCGGCCTGCTTACTGCTTTCATACCTGAATTCGAACACCTAAGAGCCCTTGTCATCCACGACGTATATCATGTTAACACGGTTGACAGACACTTAATTGAAAGTGTTGTCCAGCTTAATCTTTTGCGAGAAAAATATCCATCCATTTTCCAAAACGTAAGGGATGAAAAGGTCTTATTCCTTGCTACCCTTTTTCATGACATAGGAAAGGGCATGGGAGGCCGTCATGCCCAAAAGGGAGCAAAAATTGTAAGAAAGATAGGACCGAGGCTCGGGCTAAACGAAGCCCAAATAGATGACCTTTGTTTTCTGGTGGAAAACCACCTCTACCTCATTGACAACGCAACAAGAAGAGATCTTGAAGATGAGTCCCTGATACTCAAATTCGCAAGGCACATCCGCAAGATAGACCGACTGAACATGCTTTATCTCATAACCATAGCAGACTCCCTTGCAACTGGACCAAACGTGTGGAACGAGTGGAAGGAGGCCCTGCTCCTTGAGGTATATCACAAGATCGCACATCTTCTTGAGCAAAACGATTTGGTGGATCCTGACAGAATAGCCGCAGTCAATTGGATGAAGGAAAAGGTCAGGGGGCTAATAGGCAACGAGGCAGAAGATATGCTTCCAGCACTTCCAGAGGATTATCTTTTAAGTTTCACTCCCCAGGCCATTTCCATGCACATGTCAATGAAAAAGGAGCTCAGAAGCGACAAGGTGATCTGCGTTCCTGAAGATAGAATAAATTACTGGTCCATATTACTGATGGCCAAAGACAGAACAGGTCTTCTATCCAAGATCTGCGGCACCTTTGCTCTCTACAATCTATCCATTCTTCAGGCGCAAATATTTACTCTCAAAGATGGTACAGTGGTTGATGTACTGGATGTCCGCTCTCGTTCTGAAACTTCTTTTTCAGAAATGCACTGGGAGAATCTGTGCAAGGATCTCCAAATGGCAATCATAGACCGGCTTGGACTCAATCACAGGTTAGCGGAAAAATTTTCCAGGCTGCCTCAAAAAGAGCACAAGGTGTCCATTTATCGCAAGACAAAGGTTTTAATCGATAACAGCCAGTCTGACTTTTTCACAATCATAGAGGTATATGCCCAGGATTCGCCTTGTCTTCTTTACAGCGTTACCAAGACACTGGCAGAATTCAATATAAACATACACAAGGCCAAGATAGGCACCAGTGCGGATCAGGTCGTGGATGTTTTTTATGTTCTTGATGGCCTTGGTCAGAAGATTGAAGACGAACAGCTTACTAAAGAGCTTGAAAAGGCCTTGGAATATGCAGCAACAAGCTGCGTCTTATGACTTGAATTCAGGTAAAAAGAAAATGTGGTTTTTTCTAAAATTTATATTAAAAAAACGGATAGTGTTTTCATCGCCACTTAACTAAGTGAGGGTTAAAGGCCTAAAAAGGGTTCGCAGGCCAAAAAATAACAGTAGGAGGAGATTTTTATGACCCCCAAAGACGTATTAGATCTTATAAAGGAAAAGGACATCAAAGTAGTTGATCTGAGATTTCTGGACTTTCCTGGTGTATGGCAACACTTCACTGTGCCTGCCAGCGAGCTTGACGAAGGTGCCTTTGAAGCAGGCTTTGGCTTTGACGGCTCAAGCATCAGGGGATGGCAGCCCATTCATGCAAGTGACATGCTGGTAGTCCCAGATGCATCTACTGCTCAAATCGATCCCTTCTTTGAGGAACCAACCCTTGTCCTTATTGGCGACATCGTAGATCCTGTTACAAAAGAGGCATATTCCAGGGATCCAAGAAATATCGCCAAGAAGGCAGAGGCATATCTAAAGAGCACTGGCGTTGGCGACACTGCATACTTTGGCCCTGAGGCAGAGTTCTTCATCTTTGACGATGTAAGATACGACAACCAGAGCAACGGCTGCTTCTATGAGGTTGATTCGGTAGAGGGTATCTGGAACAGTGGCAGGGACGAATGTCCAAACCTTGGATATAAGCCTCGCCACAAAGAAGGATATTTTCCTGTACCGCCAACAGACAAGTTCCAGGATATGCGTACAGAAATGCTTCTTACCCTTCAGTCTCTTGGCATAGACACTGAGTGCCAGCATCACGAGGTGGCCACAGCTGGTCAGGCAGAAATCGACATGAGATTCAAACCGCTTCTTAAGATGGGTGACCAGCTCATGTGGTTCAAGTATGTTCTGAAAAATGTTGCCTACAAGTATGGCCGTACCGTCACCTTTATGCCAAAGCCACTCTATGGTGACAATGGAACCGGTATGCACACCCACATCAGTATATGGAAAGGCGATGAGCCAGTGTTTGCTGGTGACAAATATGCAGGACTTTCTGAAATAGCAATGTATGCCATCGGTGGTATCCTGAAACACTGCCGCGCCCTTTGTGCCTTCACCAATCCTTCAACAAACTCTTACAAGAGACTCGTTCCAGGATTTGAGGCCCCTGTAAACCTTGCCTACTCCAGCAGGAACAGAAGTGCAGCAGTAAGAATTCCTATGTATTCTCCATCTCCCAAGGCCAAGAGGATCGAGTTCAGGACACCAGATCCTTCCTGTAACGGATATCTTGCATTTTCTGCCATGCTTATGGCAGTGCTTGATGGTATAGAGAACAAGATTGATCCAGGCGAGCCACTGGATAAGAACATCTACGATCTGCCACCAGAAGAACTTGCCAACGTTCCATCAGCACCTGGCTCCCTGGAGGAGGCCCTGGAGGCTTTGAAGGAAGATCATGAATTCCTCCTAAAGGGTGATGTGTTCACGCAAGATGTCATTGACATGTGGCTTGAATACAAGACAGAAAACGAGGTAAACGCAGTAAAACTTCGTCCACATCCAATCGAATTCTATCTCTACTACGACATATAAAAACTTTGGCACAAGCCAGTTACAAGTAATAAGGGCCGCTTATGCGGCCCTGTCTTTTTTTCTTGTCCAGAAGATTACAGCTCTCAATCTAAGGTAACCATGTTGTCACGGTGGATTACCTCTTCCTTTACTGAATCCCTTCCAATCCTCGAGCAGATCTGGCTTGAATGGCACCCTGATATCTTCCTAAGTTCCGACGAAGAATAATTTGAAAGGCCCAAAGCCACCTCCCTGCCATTTTTGTCAACACAGACAATACAGTCGCCTTCTTGAAACTGTCCACTTACATCTGTCACACCCGCTGGCAGTAGACTTTTCCCCCTTTCAAGAAGGGCGCATACAGCTCCATCATCAATGCTGATTATGCCCTTTCTCTCAAGCGCATAAGCGATCCAAGGTTTTCTGCCAAAGATTCTCCTTGATTTTGATGGGGAAAAAACAGTACAGTCAGCCTTCCCATCAAAAATGGCATGAATAATATCGGGCTTTTTTCCTCCGGCTACAACCATGGGCACTCCAAAAGATGTCACCATCTTGGCAGCCCTAAGCTTTGAGCCCATACCGCCACGCCCTGCCCTTCCTGGCCCATGACCAGCCATGGACAATATCTTTTGGTCTATCTCTTTCACCTCATGGATCTTTTGGGCATTGGGATTGGATCTTGGATCCTCTTCATAAAGACCATCGATATCACTTAAACACACAAGAAGATCTGCTTCTGCAAGATTTACCACAAGGACCGAAAGGGCATCGTTGTCGGTAAATTGAAGCTCTTCTGTGGCAACGGTATCATTTTCATTGATGATGGGCACTACATTCCAATCCATAAGGGTCTTTATGGTATTTTTTGCATTTACATATCTTCGTCTGGCAACAAGGCCATCCCTCGTAAGTAACACCTGGGCCACTTTGAAACCACGTTCTGAAAATGCATCTTCATAGACCTGCATAAGAAGCCCCTGACCTATTGCCGCAAGAGCCTGTTTTTCAGGAATAGTGTGCACAGTTGCCCGTTCTGGCATCTTTGTCATTCCAGCAGCCACGGCCCCTGATGAGACAATGACAACCTGTCGGCCCTGCTCCATGAGAGCTGAAATCTGCCTACATAGCTCATGGATGAGCTCTTTTTCAAGACCCCTTGCATTAGTGAGCACAGCGCTGCCTATCTTTATGACAATACGCCTTGAAGGCTTGATATATTTTTCAAAAATTTTCTTCTCCATTTTGATCATCTACCTTTTGCCGCTCTTGACTGACAATCTTAAAAAGCCTATTAAGGAGCCTGTCAACCCCTTCCCCAGTAAAGGCCGAAATTGGATAGACATCGATCCCCTGACCCTTAAGACGGGCCTTTGCCTGCTCAATTTCCTCTTTTTCGGAGATGTCTATCTTGTTAAGGGCAATCACCAGCCGTTTGTTTAAAAGCTCCTGTCCAAAACCTGCAAGCTCTTCCTCTATGACGTTAAACTGTCTGACTGCCTCATCTGCACCAAGAGAAACATCAAGCACGTGCAACAGCACTGTGGTCCTTTCAATGTGCTTTAGAAATTCAACCCCCATCCCAATACCTCTGTGGGCCCCTTCAATCAACCCAGGTATGTCTGCCATGACAAGGCTTTCATCCGGAGAAAAAGCCACTACTCCAAGCTGCGGAACAAGGGTGGTAAAGGGATAGTTGGCAATCTTTGGCCGTGCTGCCGAACACCTGGCAAGAAGGGTCGATTTGCCTGCATTTGGAGCGCCGACAAGGCCTACATCAGCAAGAAGCTTTAGCTCAAGTCGAAGCCTTCTTTCCTGCCCTTTCCTTCCTTCCTGGCTGTAACGGGGGGCCTGATTGGTGGAAGTTGCAAAACGCGCATTTCCCTTGCCCCCGACCCCGCCTCTTGCAGCGGTCCATTTCTGATCTTTTCTGGTCAAATCAGCCAGAAGTAATCCTGTATCAGCATCAAATACAATGGTTCCTGGGGGAACCTTCACTGTGAGATCCCTACCAGATCGTCCGTGCATGTTTTTGCCACGCCCTGCCTTGCCACTTTCCGCAACAAAGCGCTTCCTGTATCGAAAAGGCTGTAGTGTATTAAGGCCTGTATCGACCTTTAAAATGACATCTCCACCCTTACCGCCATCACCGCCATCTGGGCCGCCTCTTGGCACATATTTTTCCCTTCTAAAGCTCACAGCGCCTGGGCCGCCATCACCAGCCTTCACATATATTTCTGCCTCATCAACAAAATTCATAACAGGCCCTTGCTAATCTCTGTTTTTTAAAAAGTTCTTTTGCTTTCCTTCAATGATAACCATTTCCTATAAACAAAAAAACCCACATCCGTTTTGGATGTGGGCCATAATATGGGTTGGGATTGTTGGATTAGGTTCTAAGCTGGATATACGCTCACAAGCTGTCTGTTCCTTTTTGTTTCAAACTTTACATGCCCGTCTATCTTGGAAAAAAGGGTGTAATCCTTTCCCATTCCGACGTTTTTCCCTGGATGAAACCTCGTTCCAAGCTGACGCACCAAGATGTTGCCAGCCCTTACAAACTGGCCGCCAAACCTTTTGACACCGCGCCTTTGGCCTTTACTGTCTCTACCGTTCTTAGAACTTCCACCGGCCTTTTTATGTGCCATGTCCTTTTGCCTCCTATACCACTATATCCTGAATCTCAATGGTAGTGAAATGCTGCCTGTGGCCTCTTTTCTTCTTATACCCTTTACGCCTTTTCTTCTTAAACACAATAACTTTTTTGGCCTTCCCATGCTCAAGAACCTTGGCCTTGACAGAGGCATTTTCAATCACAGGAGTTCCAACCTGAATATCATCATCCTTTATCACCATCAATACATCAGGAAGCTCAACCTCTGAACCCACTTCAGCATTGAGTTTTTCCACCTTAAGCACTTCACCTGGTGTAACTTTATACTGTTTTCCGCCGGTCTTTACAACTGCATACATAACCTTTATTTCCTCCGGGCCGATTTATTAGGCCTGATTTGACTCTCTATAAAGTGCGCAGACAAAAATAACATGAAAAGATGAGGTGTCAATAGCTACGAAAAAAAAGCCCCACCGTAGGTGGGGCTTTGTCTATCTTCCTTATATCAGCTTGTTATTAGAAGAAGTGCTGATACTGAATCCTGAAGCGCACATCATCCTGATCATTTGGATCTTTGGCTAGTTTGCCAGTAAATCCAAGGGCATCTGCCTCATCCTGACTGATTTTATAGAAGTTCCTGTGGAATAACCCTACCTCAGCGCTTATGTACTGATTGAAGCCGTGGAGATAGTAATTGATGCCGGCACGGATCTGATGCATGTCTTTTTCAACTGCGTAGCCGCCATCGTCAGACATCTTCACAAGGCCAAGTCCGCTTGCCAAGCTGTTTTCAAGATTGTTCTGATCAAGTCTCTTTAGATATGCATACTTCACAGTAACTTCCCATTTCTTTGGTACCAGGAAGTAACCAAGGTTCGCCCTTGCACCCCAGCGATCCCAGTTGTAGCTGTACTGGTTGTCCTTATCTGGTGCCTGCTGAAACTCTTCCCAACCTGCTTCAAGATCAGCTGAGAAACCAAGATACCTGAAAAGCAAGGCCACATCGCCACCATAGTTGTTTATGTCATGCGCAAAACCAACCTTCTTGGCAAGAACCCCATTTTTACCCTTTGCATCAAACTGATGGGGATCATACACATTCTTTACCTTGTTCTTCCAGTCAAAGACTCCAAAAATCAAGGCTGCAAGCGGGGTGGTATTGTAGGCATAGTCGCCCTGAGCAAAGTAATGCTTAAAGCCCTTTGAGCCCATTGGACCCTTTGGATCAGAGCCGGGAAGGAAGTTAATGCCTATCCTGCCAACGTAAAGCATCTGATCATCAAAGTTGGCTGTCGCCTGGGTATCCCTGCCATTATAGATACCTGCCCAGTAAACCAGGAACTGTTTCTGGTTGAAAAGATCAAGATCGCCATTGATGTTGAAACCTTGAGACCTGTAAAGAAGCATACCGCCTGTTGGAAATTCAGTTGTTTTATCCAAGTGGCTACCAACCCTTAGCCTTGCATTGTAACCGGGAATATCATAGGTGCGGTTTCCGAACTTGTCTTTATCCATCTCGGAATCACCGGTGAATATGGTACGGTCTGCCCCGTTCTGACCAAATCCGCTCTGCCAGTACTCAATTGAGTAAGGTATCTTCATACGACCAAACTGAATACGGGCAAACTTGTACTTGCGCCACACTATGAAGGCATCATGGGTGTGTACCTTTCCCTGAGGCTCAAGCTGGATGTGCATAAAGTACTTCCAGTCCTTGTTTGGGGCATAACCATCAACAAAGAGACGCAGACGACGCATGGTAAAGGAGCTGAAATTTTCCGTTGCTCCTGAAATATCATCATCTACTGAAACATAGGTGTATCTCATTTGGATACCAGCCCTAAGCCTCATGAGATACTCGTTGTTGTTCTTTGGATTGTGATACTTGATCCGAAAACCATTCTTCCATGAAACCTTAAAGTTGTTTCTGTCAGCCTTCCACTTCTCAAGCTCTTGGACCTTTTGCTGAAGTGCTGCTGTGTCCGGGCACGGAGCAGTCTTTTGTTGGGCTTCAAGCTGTTTGATCCTTTGGGTCAATGCCTTGACCTGTGCCTTAAGATCCGCTAATTCCTGATTTGGTGGCACTCCTCCCGCAAAGGCTGCTGCGGATGCAGTAACCAAAAACACGAGAGACAAAAATAAAAGCCCTAAGCCCTTTTTTGGAAACGATCCCTTGTACATAATCCCTCCTTTGTTAATTTTTTTACAACCTCCTGAAATCTCTACTCTTTTCTTAAACTACCAGTTTGTTTTTTTGTCAAGTCGTATTTTTTAGAGTCATAATGAAATATTTTTTACAATTTAACATGGATTCAATCAATTATATACACTTTTTTACTCGGTCACCGGATTTTTTTTAATAGGCAAAATAAAATAGAAATTATTTCCCATTGGTACCGGCTCATAACCCACCTGTCCTCCATGAACCTCGATGATTTTTTTTACGAAGTGAAGCCCGTGTCCGGTTCCCGGTCGACTCCTGGCTGCCGCGGTGGATCTAAAGCCCTCTTCAAAAATATGGGCCGCCTCTTCAGGGCTCAAATGTGGCCCGGTTGTAAAGACGTTAAACTTTATACCATCTTTTCCAGGGCCAAAATAGTCTGGCAACACCTGCCGTCCATAGGCCATGAACTTGATCCTGTTACCAGATGCATCGGTTACTTCCTGGCAATATTTTTCTGCGTTTGAAAAGAGATTTGCATAGACCTGGGAAATAAGACCAATATCAACTGCCAACGGGATATCCTCGTCTGGAACACCACCAAGTTGATTGTCTATTACAATACCCCTCCGTGCAAGCCTCTCCCTGTAGCGCTCCAACTGAGGTTCTATGACCTCCTGACGAAAGTTGCACATCCGCCTCCTAAGAACAAGCTCCCCCTTTTGAAAATGTTCCCTTCTAAGCAGGCTCTCCAAAAAAAGGCTCGTGTTTTCAAAATGCTTCTCTATGTCCTTATAGTAAGCGCGCAAATCATCCAAAGCGTGTCGAAGCCTCTGTTCCACCTCTTCTGCCTGGACTACGTTGGGGCACTGACATTTTTCTGCATCCTTAAGATGTCGCTTCAAAAGTTTCATTATGGAATCAAGCTCGGTTATCTTTTTTTCTATGAGTTTTAAGAAATACTTATATTTGATATTTGGCACTATTACGTTGTGCTCGATATCAGCGACAAGGGTGTTTATGAACTTGATGTGCTCCTCGTTTTGTTTTGCAAGGAGCTTGTAATGGAGATTGTAGCCAATGCGGTTTGCGTACTTTTCAAAAAAAAGCTTGTCTTTTTCAGTCAGATGTGACTTGGGAAAGACCTCGAACATCCCTATTATGTCCGTGGCCTTTGAAATGGCCTTTATGGCAAAAAGCCTCTTATTGCCGCGTATTGGAGCAAAAAAAGAATCTCCAAGCTCATAAGGTTCAGATGATATTCTCACCCCTTGAGGAGGTTCCATGCCGCAAACTCCCAAGGCATTCAGGGAATCGCAGACTCGCCTAAGCCTGCCCTCCTCAAAGTCCATAAGATAAAGGCAGGAGTCAAAATCCATAAACACCTTTGGTACGAAAACGGCAATACGGTAAAAATTTTCAAGAGTCTCGAATTCCTGGGCAAGATCAAAAAAGGCTCTCAGGGTCCGACCTTGAATGGCAGTAAAATTGTACCGCTCGTAATCCTCTTTTTTCTTTCTAATTCTGGAAAGAACCGCTGCTAACTCGGGAGGATCTGGCTTGGCACAGTATATGGTCATCTTTCAAGATGCCTCTGATTAGGCCTGTTGTAAGAAACTCTTTTCTATAGCACTTACCAGGCTCGGGATGGTTGACTCATCTGGCACTACATTGACCTCCAGGCCCTTTTGCCTTGCGGTTTCTGCCGTCACCGGACCGATACAGGCAACCTTTGCGGTGGAAAGAACTTTCTTTATAAGATGGGGCGGGACTGCCTTGAAAAAGTTACTCACAGTGGATGAGCTGGTAAAGGTTACAACATCGATGATCTCCTCTTCGAGAAGTTCCAGAGTCTGTGGCGCCACCTGAGGGGCTACCGTTTCATAGGTTGGTGCCACCAACACCGCTGCACCCATCTGCTCAAGGGCCTGAGGCAAGATCTCCCGAGCCTTCACAGCTCGCGGTATCAAAACCCTTGCCCCTTGCATATTCATCTTGGAAAAAAGCCGTATCAAGCCCTCTGCCCTGAAATCATCAGGAATGGCATCCACACGAATATGATGTTTTTTAAGCTCTTTTGCAGTGCTCGCGCCAACAGTGGCAACCCTTGCACCACCTAATATACGCACGTCCTTCCCAAGTTGGTCTATCCTAAGAAAGAAGAATTTTACTGCGTTTGGGCTTGAAAAGATTATCCAGTCAAAGGTTGAAGCACTATCTATGGCAGCATCAAGCACAGAGGTGTCTTTAACCTGTCTGACTTCTATGGTTGGACATTCAATGCATCCTGCACCCTTTCTTTCAAGGAGTGCAACAAGTGCGCTTGCCTGTTGCCTGGTACGAGTTACAAGCACTTTTTTACCAAGAAGGGGCTGTCTTTCAAACCAATTTATCTTGTCCCGGACCTTGCACACGTCCCCAACCACTATTATTGCCGGAGGTCTGAAACCAGCCTCCTTGACCAGCTGGGCAATGTTTGAAAGAGTGCCAGTGATGGACTCCTGAAGCGGTGTTGTGCCCCATCTGATCACCGCGACTGGTGTGTCTGGCCTGCGACCAAATTTCATGAGATTTTCTGTTATGTTTGGAAGATTAGTCATTCCCATAAGGAAAACCAAGGTTCCAACACCCTTTGCAAGCCCCTCCCAGTCCACATCTGCCTCTTTATTATCAAAACGCCTGTGGCCGGTTATGAAGGCTACGGAGGCAGTATATGACCTATGGGTAAGAGGAATACCAGCATAGGCAGGAACTGCAATTGCTGAAGTCACACCTGGCACTATCTCAAAATCTATATGATTTTCCGCAAGTATCTGGGCCTCTTCGCCTCCTCTTCCAAAAATAAACGGGTCTCCACCCTTGAGTCTTACCACCTCCTTACCTTCCTTGGCCTTGGCCACAATTAGCTCATTTATCTCATGCTGATTTGCAACGTGTTTTCCAACCCGTTTGCCAACGTATATCTTTTCCGCTTCTGGATTTACAAATTCCATTATTCTTGGGGAAGCAAGCCTGTCATAGATAACAACCTGCGCCTTCTTGAGAAGTTCTCTGCCCCTCAAGGTAAGAAGCCCTGGATCACCAGGTCCTGCCCCTACCAGATACACCTTGCCTTTTGCCTTATGAGCCACTGTATACTTCCTCTAATATTTCCTTTCCACCAAGATCCAAGATAGTTTCAGCAAGGGCCCTTCCAAGTTCCTTGGCACCTGTCGGATCACCTTCCATTGACCTTCGGATCACACGCCTTCCCTGCTCATCAGCCACAATGCCTTCCAAGACAAGCCGATCTTCGTAAAGAGATGCCAAGGCACCTATGGGGACCTGACAACCTCCTTCAAGCCTTTCCAAAAAGGCCCTTTCTGCCCTGACCCTAATGGCCGTCTCATCATGATGCAGTGGTTGAAGCAGCTTTCTCGTCTCTTCATCATTGCTTCTGAATTCTATGCCAAGTGCGCCCTGACCTATTGCAGGTATCATGATGTCAGTGGAAAGAAAACACGAAATTCTGTCTGAAAGGCCAAGCCTTTTCAGACCAGCAGCTGCAAGGATAATGGCATCAAAATCACCCTGGTCCAGCCGTTTTAGACGGGTATCCAGGTTGCCTCTAAGTGATTCTATCTGTAGATCTGGTCTTACGATTCTAAGTTGAGCCATGCGCCTGAGGCTGCTTGTACCAACCCTTGCACCGTGTTCCAGATCAGACAGACATGGTGCCTTCCTGCTTATAAAAGCGTCCCTGTGGTCTTCCCTTTCAGGGAAAATGGAAACCTCAAGCCCTGAAGGGATCTCTGTTGGAACATCTTTAAGGCTGTGCACTGCAATATCTGCCTGACCGCTCAGTATGGCCTCTTCTATTTCCTTTACGAAAAGTCCTTTACCACCAACCTTGGCCAGGGGCACATCAAGAATCTTATCTCCCCTGGTGGTGACCTTTAGAAGCTCAACTGTGCATTCAGGCCAAAGTTCCTCTATCCTGCCCTTTACCCAGCTACTTTGTGCAAGGGCAAGCTTGCTTTTCCGTGTGGCAAGTACGAGCCTTTTATTCATTAGTTGCTCCTGCCTATCCACCGCAGGAACTGCAATTGGTACTGGTACAGCCTGCACAACCTCCAGAGGCCTTCTTCCCTGTACCCCTGAAACTGTTGCCAGACTTCATAGCAAACGTTGACATCTTTTTAACCGTGTCTTCAGAACCACATTTTCTGCACTTTATGACCTTATCTGAACTAAAGACAAGTTGTTCAAACTCCTCACCACAACTGTTGCATACATATTCGTAGATTGGCATTTTACTTAACTCCTTTGAGTTTCAAGTTCTTCCATCATAGCAGCTGCCAGAAGCGGCAACATGATCTCGTGATGGCCTGTAAGATTAAAACCTTTTCCGCCTTCCAAGGTAGGTCGAGAAACCACATTGGTCAAGGGACGGTACTGCCTCATAAAATCCATGTTGACAGTTGTGATCCTGTTAACCTCATGACCCAGATTACGTACGGCGGTTAGGGCTTTTAGAAACACCTCTGGCAACAAGACAGCAGAGCCAATGTTGAAATATACACCATCTTGAAGACTCGATACAAGGGAACAAAAGATCCTGAAATCGTAAAAGGTCGCCTCTCCAATCTTTGCGCCATCTGCATTCGGATGAATATGTATAATGTCTGTGCCGACTGCCACATGGACTGTTACGGGCACTTGTCTTGCCGCTGCCTGGGCAAGCAGACTATATTGGTTGTAAGGAAAGGCCTTCTCAAGAAGTTGTCTTCCCACTGCCTGGCCAAGGCCAATCCCATTCCTGCTTGCAAAGGCTATTGCATCATTTAGAAACTTCCCCGTCTCCCTTGCAGCACCAAATTTGCCACAGCCAAGCACTGATGCGACGTCCTCCGATGTCTTGCCTGCCATTGCAAGCTCACTGTCATGGATAATGCCTGCACCATTTAGTGCAAACCCATGTATTAGCCCTTTTTCCATAAGATCGATAAGAAGTGGAGTAAGACCAACCTTTATTACATGGGCCCCCATGGCAACAATCACCTTTTTGCCTTCTTTGACCGCTTGGGCCCAACGGGCTGCCACATCCAACAAATCCCTGGCACCAAGGATGTTTGGCAGGGTATGTAAAAATTCTCTCATTGAAAAACCTGCATCCACACGATGACCTAGATCTTCGACAGATACCTTGCTTTTTCTGTCGTAGAGGCTGTAAGTGTTGAGCCCTTTGAAGGAAAAGGGTTGCGGATAAGTCATTTGCCAAACATGCTCCTTTCTACGAGATCACACACCAAGTGAGCACAAAAGATGTGTATCTCCTGAATACGCGGTGTGTCCGTAGAGGCAACCCTGAGAAGGAGATCACACTTGTGTTCCATCTCCCGTGGATCATTCCCTGTAAAACCCACGGTTACAAGCCCCATTTCTTTTGCAACATCAAGGGCCATAAGCACATTTTTAGATCGCCCACTCGTGGATATGCCTATTAGCACATCTCCTTTCACACCAATGGATCTGACCTGCTTTGAAAAAACCTGGTCAAAGGAATAGTCATTTGCAACTGAAGTCAGGATAGATGTATCTGTAGTAAGAGCAATGGCTGGAAGCGGGCTACGCTCAAGCCTGAACCTATTTACAAATTCTGCAGCCACGTGCTGACAGTCTGCAGCGCTCCCCCCATTGCCACAAAGAAGCACCTTGCCGCCATCTTTTATGCATCCAACAATGGCAGTTGCTATTTGTTCCATCACGTGGCGGCTTTCAGACATTGTGGCCTCAAGGGCACTTGTTAGATGCTCAAGGGCAGAATCAATCATTGTAAATACCTCATATATATAAAGGTTACACTTACCGAGAATCCACTCAGGTTGAAGACCTTTTTTCTCTTGCGGTTAAGAAAATAGAAGGGTCTTAGCTTGTCAACTTAAAGTGGCATTTGTTGCCCACAGGTGGGCAACAATTTCCATTACTTGCTCAAAAACTCTTGCAAAAAAACCAGCCCGACACTCAATTTTGGCCAAAACACATAAAAAAATGGAGTTAACCAGCGGGTACAACTTTTGCAATTAGGGTTTTCGAAGTCCGTTTTAACAAAAAAATTTCAGGAGATACAAATGACAGCAGCAGCACAGGCAATAACAAATCTTTTTCCAGGAAGCCCCCAGATGGCTGGTGAAACCTTGACAGGAAAAACCGGCCAGTCGCAAGGTTCAGGCTTTGCTGGCCTGCTCGAAAAGGCAGAGGCTGCACCTGAAATAAAGCCTCTTGAAAGCCTAGAGGGAAACAGCCCTACAAACCCCTTCGAGGACCTTTTCAAATTCATAGAGTTCCTCTGGGGAAGTGGTAATACCAACGAAATACCGCAGGGCCAGGGCCCGGTCTTGGGCAAGGGCCAAGACGAAACCGTGCAAGCTGGATCATTTCAGGATGGGCAAGATAAAACTGATGCGTCAGAAAACAAATGGACTAACGGCTTTTTTTCTGAGATTCAGCTTATTCTTGCAATGGTTGAAAAGCTTACAAAGGCTTTTTCTACTAGCGAACAAGAAGGTGAGGCAGTAGGTCTTTCTGAAAAAGAGATTCCTTCAGAGAACGAAAATTCAGTTGCTGTAGGTGACAGCCAAGCTGTCAAAACAACGCCATCGTCCATTTCTGCATCTGCTCAAATGGTGGCAGCACCTGGAATAGCAATATCTGCTACAGACGCCTCTTCAAAAGATTCTGTTGCGCCTGACAATAAAAAGATACAAGAGCAAGGAACGTCTTCTGGCAAGAATAGCGAAACCATACCTTTTCCAGGGTTTGATGAAAAAAGCGCAAAAGGTTGGAGCAGACCTGATGACAAAACTTTTTTGCCTGAAAAGAATCCTATTAAACATAATCAGATCCAACAGAAAGATACAGATGACTTAAAAGGCGTAGACCTCCATCTCATGAGATTTTCTTATTCCAAGGAAAAGGGGATGGATATTACAGACATAAAGTATTCGAAGCTGATGTCTGGTTCCGAGACGGCTGCAAAAGATGGCCTTCAATATGCAAATGACCCGGTTACAGAAGGAATGCTGCTTTCGTCAAATGGAATAAAGATGGCAAAGGCTACTGTATCCGACCCTGAAAAAGGCAGCATCACTTACAAAAAAATCCATGTAGCACCTTCGTTTTCTCTTGAAAACACGGGCTCTCCATCAAGTAGAAGTAGCAATGTGGCAAAGCATAGCATCCCCATTGAGGCCTCAAGCCCAAATGACACCGTAACCATCGATTTCAATGAAGGAGAAAATCATTTGGAAACAGATCAACATAAAGGTAACTCCACAACAACAAATAACGAAATTAAAGACGGTTCCCACCAGAAATTCGTTGTAGGAACTAGTGATACTGTTGGGGCTACAAAGGATAATACCGCGGCTCAGACCACACAGCCCAAACTTGATGAGACGGTTACGGCTCAGATAAAAGAGGGGCTAAGCCAGGCCCTTCAGATGAATAAAAACAAGGCGATTCTTCATCTGAATCCGCCCGAGCTTGGCACTGTTAAAGTCAGTATAAGCGTCTCCCACAACAACCACGTGCAGGCAAGTTTCGTGGCTGACCATCCGGAGACAAGACATATCCTTGAGGCCCATATGCAAAGCCTAAAGGACAGTCTTGCCCAAAACGGTTTCTCCATGGCCCAGGTCAATGTGGATGTAAGCGGCGGATTCAGTCAGTGGGCAGGAAACCAGCATGAGACTCTTACGCCTTTTGGTTTTCCAAGCATGTGGCTCAATAATCAAAAAAGTGATTCATCGACTTCTGAAGCAGGAGCTGCCCAGACATCCCGAGTTAGCCCAAACGGGGTCCACGTCATAGCTTAGGAGACAGTCATGACAAATATTGGATCAATCAACAATACAGCTGCAAAGCCAGATGCGGGCGACACTGATGTCAAGTTTCAGACCAAAGAGGAACATGCATCTCTTGACAGGGACGATTTCATGAAGCTGTTTGTCACACAGCTACAATATCAGGACCCGATGAATCCCATGAAAAGTGCTGAAATGGCATCTCAGGTGGCACAGTTCAATATGGTGGACTTGATGTACAAAAACAACTCTGCCTTAGAAAACATGACAAAGGCCGAAAATATGGCTGCATCTGTAAATGCCATAGGTCTTTTGGGACACAGGGTAGAATATGCAGGCTCCATGGCATTTGTAACAGAAGATGGATTGCAACCTTTTCATATTAAAAACGAAAGCGACACCCAGGCCACCTCTGTCCAGGCATCGATCTACAACCAAAAGGGGGCACTTATAAGAAAACTTGATCTTGGCCCAATGGATCCAGGTCAGGACATAAAACTTGACTGGGATGCAACAGACGCCAGTGGCCAAGAGGTGCAACCTGGTTCTTATAAGGTTTCCATTGATGCAGTGGATGCCTCAGGGCAGGAGCTTGATCTTAAAACTACAACAATGGGACTGGTATCTGGTATAGAAACCGGCCCTGACGGCTTTCCTAAGATCTCCATAAAAGGAGACAAGCCCATAGATTTCAAGGAAATAACAAAGGTAGAATCATAAAAGTTTTAACATACAGGAGGTAACAAAATGGCACTAACTAGTTCATTATATTCAGGAGTAAGCGGCCTGGTAAACATGGGAAATGCCATGCAGGTCATTGGAGACAACATCTCCAACGTAAACACTACCGGTTTCAAAGCTGCCAGGACCACCTTTCAGGACATCATGGCCCAATCCATCAACACGGCAAGGGGCGGTTCACAGGTAGGAAGAGGCTCAGCAATGTCTGATGTGGCACCACTATTCATTCAAGGCTCTTTTGAAAGCACGTCTTCACCAACTGACCTTGCCATAGCAGGGAATGGTTTTTTCATGGTCTCAAACCCAAAGATTGAAAACAGCATCTATTACACAAGGGCAGGACAGTTTCATGTGGATAAAAACGGCTACATGGTGAATCCCGCAGGGCTTAGGGTCCAGGGATGGGACATGGAAGAGCAACCAGATGGAAGCTTTGAAATAGTTGGCTCCATCAAGGACATTGAGATACAAAACACATCTCCTCCTGTTGCAACAAGTCTTGCTACCATTGCAGTAAACTTAGATGATGGAGCAAAACCAGTTGACAGTAATAACACCCTTGCAGATTCCTGGGACGGCAGCACAGGAGATCCAAACGGTGGGCTTAAGCAAAATGTAAACTATGAATACAAAACCACATTCAAGGTATATGATAGCCTTGGAAACACCCATGAACTAACAGTCTATTTCGACAAGGAGCTGGATGATCCAAATATACAAGGCGATGAACGTACGTGGGAGTTTCTGGTGGCAATGAATCCTGAGGAGGATAAATCAGGTAATGCCGGGACACAAAATGCCGGCAAGCTCATGCGAGGTAAGATTCAGTTCACACCAGATGGCCAAATAGAAAGGATCACCGATATCTATCGTTACAATAATACCACAGAAGAAGGCCCCCTGGAAACAAATACCGGTACCAATCAGGCCTTTGGAGACCACAACTATCCACAAATAATTGCCTTTTTCCAGCCACCCTCAGGTAACACTGATCCGACCACAGGCCTTGATACCACAGCACAAAGGATTGAATTCAGCTTTGGTGCCCAGGCCAAGATAGACTCTGGTACAAATACGGTCTTGAGCTGGTCACCAGAGACCATTACCACCACCCAGTATGCGAATCGTTCGAGCACACTATTTTACGACCAAAATGGTTTTGGCGCAGGTTTTCTGGAAAGCCTTAGTGTCGATGCAGAAGGCGTTATCTCTGGCTCCTACTCAAACGGCAGGATTATTGCCCTTGGTCAGTTGGCACTTGCAAGATTTTACAGCCCCTCGGATCTGTCAAAAGAAGGTGGCAACTTGTGGAGAGAGACAACGGCTTCAGGAACAGCAATCACCGGGCCACCAAGGACTAACGGCTTAGGCTCCATAGCATCAAATGCACTTGAACAGTCCACTGTTGACATGGGTACAGAATTTGTGAAGCTCATTACCACTCAGAGGGCTTTTCAGGCAAACTCGAGGGTCATCACCACAACAGACGATATGTTGAACGAGCTGTTAAACATGAAACGCTAAAGTTTCTAAGTTGATGAGGGGCTGATGGTTTTGCTTCAGCCCCTTTTTGACTTCTATTTGGATAACAATAGGCAAAGCACGCTAAACTTCCTCAGATTTTTCGAGGATTACCACGGCAGCAGCCATCTCCCTTTCATGGCTTAAAGAAAGATGGATATTATTTACGCCAATACCTATGGCAGCCTCTTTTGCCTTACCAAAAAGGATTATCTTTGGCGCCCCTTTCTCATCCTTTCTAACACACATCTGTTTCATTGTGATCCCTTTTGAAAAGCCGGTTCCAAAGGCCTTTACAAGGGCCTCCTTGGCAGCGAACCTTGCGGCAAAACATGGGTAAGGGTCCTTCCTTTGGCTGCAAAATGCTATCTCATCTTTACAAAAAACCCTGTTTAGAAAACCCGAACCGAAACGCTCAACTGCTGCCCTTATTCTACAAATCTGTACAAGGTCTATCCCTACCCCTGCTATCATCAAGTTCCTAACCTTTTATTAAGGCAAGCATCTCTTTCACAGCCCTATCAAGCCCT
>JALSQG010000192.1 GCA_026985565.1 Deltaproteobacteria bacterium | reverse complement strand
CTATAAGGCCATCCTTTACAAGATTAAGGAATATGGCATAGATTGTTCCAAGGAAGAGTTCATGCACAATGGGGTCCCTGTAACATTAGTGTCAAAATAGTTCCTCTATATTTGGAAAAATTTTTCCTACTGATGTGAAAAGTTTTTGACTCATTTTGGCCCTTTTCTTTTCGTCCCTTGCTTAAACAGGTTTTTTGATAAAAAAATTGAGGTCCTTCTTGGTATTACTCTTGCTTATAAAGACTTATTAGAGAGTAATCCCAAGGAAGGGGACCGTTAATGTCCAGTAAGGCGATCGTACAAAACTTAGGGTTAAGGGGGAAGGATAGACGCAGGTTTCCGAGAGTAGCGGTTGGTGTCCCCATTGGCTTTCGTATGAAATCTAATGCTACCCAGAGGGCTTCCAAGGTATACGCCCTTGATATCAGTCCAAGGGGGCTTCGAGTAAAGACAGAAAAGCCATCCTTTGAAAAGGGCCAGCGTGTTACTCTCCATCCCGAAGATTCGCTGGTTGCGGAAAAAGCTGCCTTAAAAGGCGTTGTGAAATGGGTAAAAAATTCCCCAAATGGTTGTCAAAATGGTATTTTCTTAGAAAGCCCAGAAGGGCTTGCTTTGTCTCTGCTCGGTTTATTCTACAAGTCAGAGTTTGATTACGGGCTTTATGATGCCATGCTCGATGCATTAGCAGAGTCTGCTTTTTTGGTGGACGATGCCTGTAGGATAATATCTGTGAGTAAGAGACAATATCTTGTACCAGTGGACAGAGACGAGGCAAGGGGTAAAAATCTAAATGAAATACCCTCTATATTAAAGCTTTTTCCGATGGAACAACTGAACGTCAAAAAGGATTTACAAGAGGTTCTGTACACTCAAAAACAAAAGTGTTACAGGGCAATACCCCTGGAATACAGTTCCGACAACGATAAGGATACCTATTTTTTCAACATATGTTTCAAATACATAAAGTGTAATTCCCTTAATGATGCTGTCCTTATTCAGCTTCGTGATGTAACTGCGCTACACAAACTCAAGGACAATATAGAGAAAAAAAACAAGAACCTGTTCGAGCAGTATCGATTCACACTGATGGGGCACATAGTGGATGAACTTCTTGATGATATAATAAGTCCGCTTTCTGCTGTGGTTGGCCGTATAGATTTGCTAAAGATGAAGATGGCACGGCAAAACGGTACGTCTTCTTCTGCAATTGCTCCCATAGGAGACTGGCTCAAGGAACTTGAAACAATAGACGATCTCGTGGATCAGATAACCCAATACTGTACCGTTGCAGCCAAAAGAAGAGAAAGGGAAAAGCTTGGAGTCTTTCAAAAAGCCATTGTCATAAACAAGTTGATCCACGAGACCTTGAAAATTTTGAGTGTACACGAACGCTTCAGAAATATAGACATAGAGCTTGATTTGCAAGAGGGCCTTCCGGAATTCAAAGGGGAATATTTTGATTGGTTAAATGCACTCATTGCCATATTGCAACTTCTAAGCCGCGAGATGCAGGCCCAGCACGAAAAGATGTTGTCCATAAGCACAAAAGAGGAAGGAGATCATCTTGTGGTTGCAATCTCTCATAATGCCAGGGCCCTTAAAATGCCCATAGAAAAGGAACCTGGTCTTGCCATTTTGGATTATGTTCAGAAAAAATATGATGCCTCAGTTAACGTTGCAGGAGGAAATGGAAAACAGACGATCACCTTCTGTATCCCGATTTCATCCTCATCAGTTAATAACTCACAACCCGCTTAGGCTTATTATTATGACGTAGCCTACTTGAGGTGCCTTCTAACAGAATCTTTTAGTTCATCCAGATTGAATGATTTTACGATATAATCGTCTGATGCCCAAGAGGCCAGGTCCTGTTTGTATTCCGGATAGGCTGAGCTTAGTATGACTGGAACATCAGGCTTCATCTGCTTCATCTGCCTTAGAACTTCTATCCCGTCCATACCAGGCATGTTGATATCAAGAATCACCAGATCCGGCTCTTCTTCTTTAAACAGCTTTAGGCCTTCTTCACCAGTCATTGCTGAAATAACCTGATAACCTTCTTCTTCCAACTCTTCTTTATAAAGGAGATGAATGCTTTCCTCATCGTCAACCACAAGAATCTTTCTCTTTGTTTCACTCATGTTACCCCCTTCCTCATTAAAAATTATATCATGAACCTCTAAGAAATGAAGCCGCCTCTTCAGGAGGAACAGTATTTATGTGAAATCCGGTACCCCATTCAAACCCTGCTACCGTACTAACCATGGGCATTATTTCTATGTGCCAGTGATAATGTTCAAGACGGTGATCTCGAAGGGGGGCAGTATGCAACATAAAATTGTAAGGCACGTTGGGTAGCACCCTTTCAAGCTTTTTCATGGTTGAGGAAAACAGCATGGCCAACTGGAACAGTTGGGAATCGTCCATGGAAATGAACCTGGATTGATGTCTTTTGGGAAGGACCCACATCTCAAAAGGAGATCTCGGTGCAAAGGGGCAAAAGGTTACAAATTCATCATTTTCATCGACCAACCGGTCCTTTTGGGAGTCCTCTTGCCGAATGATATCACAAAATACACACCTTTCTTTGTAATCGAAGTAACGAAGACATCCATCAAGTTCTTCTTGAATGATCTGAGGAACAATGGGAAGGGCGATAAGCTGTGAATGGGAATGCTCCAATGATGCCCCCGCCTTTTTACCAAAGTTTTTGAATACTATGATGTATTTAAAGCGAGTATCCCGTGCAAGATCAATTATTCGGTCCTTGTATGCACGAAATACCAGGGCAAGCTGTTCAACCTCCATTGAGGAGATTGTTTCATGATGGTTAGGGGTTTCAATGATGACCTCATGGGCACCAATACCGTTCATCTTGTCATATATTCCCTCGCCTCTTTTGTCCAATTCGCCTTCGATTACAAGGGCAGGGAATTTGTTTGGAACCACCCTTAGCAGCCAGCCAGGCCCGTTTGGGTCATGGTGATCACGTCCATAAACCAAAACTTCAGGTGGAGTGGTATGTTCATGGCCAGGGCAAAGTGGACAAAACCCCCCTTTGGTTTTGTCTTTTTCTGTCACAAAGTCATAAGGTCTTTTTCCTCGCTCTGAAGCGATGATGACCCATCTTCCAATAATCGGATCTCTTCTAAGTTCAGGCATCCATCAGACCTGGTTACAGCCCCTTTATCTTCTCCTCTTTTTCTTGTTTTGATTTGCACTCGATACACATGGTAGTAACAGGACGTGCTTCCAACCGTTTGATACCGATGTCCTCACCACATTCTTCGCATATGCCATATGTACCCTCATCTATCCGTTCAAGAGCTGTCTTTATTTTCTTAATGAGCTTTCTTTCCCTGTCTCTGATACGTAGTTCAAAACTCCTGTCCGACTCTATAGTTGCCCTGTCTGCAGGGTCAGCAACCTTGCTGTCACTGGCAGTCATCTCCTCCAGTGTCTTGTCAGCCTCACCAAGGAGCTCGTTTAATTTATCCTGCAGAAGCTTTCTAAAATACTCAAGCTGAGCCTGATCCATTTAAGTCCTCCTGTGACTAATTAAGCGAAAAACATCGGGAATCGTGGATTGGAGCACAAGTATATCAAGTTTCTATCTCGTCCCTGATCCAGTGGCCACTTTTCCCACCTGTTTTTTCAAGAAGCTTTATCTCAAGGATCTCGATCCCCTTTTCAAGTCCTTTGCACATGTCATATATGGTAAGAGCTGCTATCGATACAGCAGTCATTGCCTCCATTTCAACACCTGTTTTGGCACTTATTGAGGCAGTGGCTGTTATCTCTACACCTGGTAACTCTTCCAATAGCTTGAAGTCTATGCCCACGTATTCCACTGGAAGTGGATGGCATAGCGGGATAAGGCCTCCAACCTTCTTGGCAGCAAGTATCCCGGCGATTCTGGCCGTATTAAACACATCGCCCTTGGGTATGTTGTTATCCACAAGACGTCTGAAGGTGTTCTTTCCCATCTTCACTTTGCCTGAAGCGATAGCGGTCCTTTTGCTCACCTTCTTTTCAGATACGTCCACCATCTGGGCACGGCCTTTTTCGTCCAGATGGGTAAATTCCTTGTTCATGATTTTCAGCTCTTATTGAACTCCACTTTTTTGAAGATCTTTTTGAAGAATCCACCTTGCTTCTTTTCCTTCTCGATCTCCAAAAATTCTTCAAGTAATTCCTTTTGTCTTTCAGTCAGATTGGTCGGGGTTACCATCTTTATTTTTACCAACTGATCGCCCGGTGCAAATCCCCTTAGATCAGGAAAGCCCTTGCCTTTGAGCCTGAAGACGGCTCCTGGCTGGGTGCCAGCAGGTATCTTTATCTGTTCCTTTCCATTCAATGTGGGGACCTCTATCACATCACCCAAGCATGCCTCAATAGCAGAAATTTCAACCTCGCAGTATAGATCATTGCCCTTTCTAGTAAAGAATTCATGGGGCTCAACATGTATCACAATAAATAGATCCCCTCTCTGGCCACCTCTTGCCCCTGCCTCGCCTTCTTTTCTTAGACGTAGCCTTGCTCCTGTATCCACACCTGCAGGGACCTTGATCTTCACCTTTCTAAATTGGGGAGATCGGCCCTTGCCGTTACAAGAAGAGCAGGGTTCAGTGAAAATGACTCCCTGTCCGTTACAGTTGGGACAGGTGGATGAAACCTGAAAGAAACCCTGAGATCTTATAATCTGCCCGCGGCCATTGCAGCTTGGGCAGGTGACAACCTTGTTACCTGGCGCAGCCCCTGTGCCAGAACATTTAGGGCAGGTCTCAAGCCGCTGTATCTCTATCTCCTTCTCTGTTCCCTTGGCGGCCTCCATGAAGGATATTGTAAGATCGTAACGAAGATCAGCGCCTCTTTCGGGTCCAAGATCCGAGCGGCCACGGCGTCTTCCAGTTGAAAAACCGAAGAAGTCTTCGAACAGGTCGTTGAATGCGCTAAAAATGTCTTCGGTCTGGGAAAATCCACTAAATCCACTGTTGGAAACGCCCTGGTGGCCGTACATGTCATAAAGTTGACGTTTTTCAGGGTCTTTCAGCACTTCATAGGCCTCTGCCGCCTCTTTGAACTTTTCTTCCGCCTCTTTGTCTCCCGGGTTGCGATCCGGGTGATATCTGAGGGCAAGCCTTCTGTATGCCTTTTTTATTTCTTCTACAGAGGCGGTCCTTGCGACTCCAAGTATTTCGTAATAGTCACGTTTCGTGTTCATTTGTTATTCTTGTCTATCTCCATGCGAAGGGCATCCATTATACGTTTTTCTTCCGCTTCCTTTGCAAGTTCATCAAGGTTTTCAAAGGTAACCTTGCCGGCAGCGATCTCTCTCAAGGCTGTAATGATTTCTTTGTTGCTGCTTTTTACAAGGGGTTGCGCCCCTTTTCTGAGCTGTTTCACCCTTTCCACTGCAAGATGAACTATAAGAAATCGGTCAGGTATCTGTCTAAGGCAATCTTCTACTGTAACTCTTGCCATATTATCCTCCGTGGCGGAAAAATTTTATGGAAACAATAAATATATAATGCTTATGGCAGTCAGTGCAATCTTTAATATAGTGTGGCAATTGATGGCACTAAACTTTCATTATTTTTTATCGGCACCTAAGGGGCGAATAAGCAGAAAAGCAGTCGGTTTGGATCAATCAAATGTGCTTTCCGTTTTAGGGCTGGACCACGGCAGATGGGTGGGAATGGTTATCTTGAAAGTTGTTTCCCCCGGCCTACTTTTTACCTCTATCTTGCCCTCGTGTGCCTCAATGAATGATTTTGCAATGGCAAGTCCAAGTCCCGTACCCCTCGGTCCTTTTTTTGTAAAAAAAGGCCTGAAGATCTTTTCTATTTCAGACTCGGGTATGCCTGTTCCATTATCTGTTATGGTTATTTCGACTCGATCGCTCATGTCCCTAAGGCGCACTATAATATGGCCATTCTTATCTACTGCATCCATGGCATTTGTGAGCACGTTCAATATGGCCTGGTTCATCAGTTCCTTATCACCCATGATAAAGCAGTCTGTTTTAGGCAGATAGGTTTTTATGGCCACCCTCTTTTTGTCAATGAGCTTTAGGGAACTACATAAGGCCTGGAGTAGTTCCTTGATGTTCACTCTCTTTAGGATCACTTCGGGTTTTTTGGAAAAGAGGGATACGTTTTGAGTGAAACGTTTCAGGCTGCCAAGGTTTTCATCAAGGGTATCGATTGCCTTTTCACCATTTTCAGAGAGCTTCTCCTGGGAAAGCTGATACTTGATGACGCCGAATCTGTTGAGGGTGTTTCCAACCTCATGTAAGAGCATTGCAGAGAGCTCACCAAGGACCGCAAGATTCTTTAACTGGACCTTATCCGTAGCCTTATCAATCTGATCGGAGATGTAGCATTTCAAAGAAGTTGCCATGTGATTAAAAGTGTTGGCAAGCTCTTCTATCTCGTCCCCGGTCTTGATCTCTATTTTGTTGCCGAGCATGCCAGAAGAAAATCGATTAACCTCCTTTTTCAAGGTCAAGATTGGATTCACAACTATTCGGCCCACCATCAGTGATCCCAGAAGAACCGAAAATGCTACGGCTCCAAGGCCAATGCCTACTACATAAAGTTGAAGGGCGAGGATCTTTTTGTCTATGTTTTCTCTGGAAAGCACAAGATGTACCTGGCCTATTGTCTCAATGGCCTTTTCTGGTGCGATACTGTAAATGCCTTCCACGTCTTCGGATGTGTCTGTCAATATGGTCACTGGATATGAAACCAGCTGAGTTGCTCCGTATCTTCTGCGTGCACATGAAGCCACAATATTGCCAGAGGCCCCAAGGATTCTCACTGCTGCTATGTCTGGTTTGTCGAGCATCCTGCTGCACTGCTTTTTAAGCACGTCTTTGTTACCGCTAAGAAGAGGCAATTTCACACTACTCGCAAGAAATTGTGCAAGGGTTTCGCCTTTAGCCACAAACTCGGATTCCAGCATCTTAGTGGCACGTATGGTATAAAGTGTGCCTATGGCTGCCACCATGCAAAGTTCGATTAGGACAAATATTATTACTACCTTGAGTCTAAGGCCGGGTCTCATTCTATCACCCAAAAAGCCTCGTCCATAACGGATCGAGGTATTTCTATTCCTAACCGCTTGGCAGTCTTAAGATTAATTGAAAGAAGGAGTTTATCAGGGTGCTGTATTATGGTTTCTCCCTTGACTTTTCCGTTAACATATCCAAGGGCCAGCCCGGCCGCTTGGGAACCTAAGGCCACAACGTCAGCCTCTAACGAATAGAGGGCACCGTTTTTCACGTAACCTGATGAAAGCCCACATACGGCAATCTTGTTCCTCAAGCCCCATAATAGGGTGTAGGAGACAACTTCCTGGGAATTAAATATTCGTGGATCAGCTGTAATGAAGAACGAATTTACAGAGAGTTCGAGCACCTTCTGAAGGGCCGTTTTGATAGAGGAAAAAAAGGGCGACACTATCATATAGGCATCCCTGTCCCTGCATTTGCCTGTTTCTATGGGCTTGATGGGGCTAACAGGGACCTTGTATCCCAACACAGCCGCATGCACATGTTTCTTTATTCTGCACAGGGTCTGTATGCGAACCTCTATAGGAACATCCATGCTAACCGCAAGGAGTGGGCGGCTTTTTAAGGATTCTATGCTCTTATCCAACAAAAAAGTGGCTACCCATGGAAAATGAGGTTTGAGCCCGTCCAAGAAATATGCGGCCCTTGTTCCAATGCATATTGCCAGGGTTGGAGATAGTTGACTGATTTTCTCCTTGGTCTCCAAGTCGCTATGTTCACTAAGATAAATGGTGGCCATCTCAAAAGGCCGTTTCCATCTCCTTTTTACAAAGTCCTTCACCCCCATTTCACATTGAAGATAGGGTCCAAATTTTTTAGAGACCAGGATGATTATGGAATCCTTGTTTTTTGCGGCTAAAACAGGAGAGGAAGCAAAAATAACAGACAAAAGCAACATGGACCAAAATGCTGCCATGTTGAGCAAGCGCTTATAGGAACTGGTGAACTTCATGGACTGATGAAACATCAATAGTCTTAGAACCTGTAGCTTAGGCCTATGAGAAAGCTGAATGGATCCTGGGGAACCCTTGGCAGCGAAGCGCCATTTGTTGGATCCCCGCTTTCATTGGCCGCAGTGAAATATTTCGAGTCAAGGATGTTTCTCAAGGTCAAGTGGGCATCCAGCCCAGGAAGCAGATTCAACCACCTTAAATTGGCATCCAAAAGGAAGATGCCAGGAATGGTGGATCCATGATAGACAGTGTTTGTCGGGCTCGTATGTATTTCACTCCTCCATCTGCAACGCAAGTTGTATGAAAAATGGTCGCCAATATAACCAGTGATTCCACCCATGAGTTTATGGTTGGAGATTTTTGGCCCATCGAAGCTGTGGCCCCTCAAGTGCTGTCTTGAATTTATGAAGGAATAGCCAAAATTTAGAATAAATGGTCTGCTGAATTTATAATTTATACTTACATCTATTCCGAAGTTCGTAAGTCGTCCAACATTGTCTGCCAACTCTACTGTGGCCTTTTCCTGGGTTCCGTCTGTAACAAAAAAAACATCACGAATGAAACTTCCAGCCTCCTGGATGGAATCCCTGGATCTTGAAACATAAGTGGAAAGATTCAGAAAGAAACGTTTTGTATGTTTTGAATAGCTGAGTTCCAGGGATGAGACCTTCTCTGGATCGAGGTTTCGTCCAAAGGTAGATGGAGGAAGATGGGCATAGTTATTGTCAACCCACGCCTTGAATCGAAAATACGCAGAAGGAGAGATATAGGCCTGTCCGAACATGAGTTTTATTGTCTCCCCTTTTTCAAGGGTATAAATGAGCCCTATTCGAGGATTTAATGAGTCGTGATGGGTAAACGTCTCCCAGTCGAAGCGAAGCCCTCCAAAGAGACTAAGTCTATCGGTCAGCTCGTGATGGGCCTGAAGATATAGACCGTAGGTCCAATAGTCATGTTCCTTGAAGGGTCCAATGCCTATGTGTTTGCCATCGCTGGTAATAACCTCTTTTATGGGGAAATCGTCATAGGTATCCCCCTCGTCAAAGGGGTTTCTGGAGTTCAGGTAGGGCATTGTTGAGATTCTTTTAAAGATAAATCCTCCAATAAGTTTGCCCCTGTCATAATCGAAACGAAGTTGTTCCTCCAAACCAAACATGTCTGATCTTTCATATATGTAATTGTTGAAGTACTTTCTGCCATATCTGCTATGTGGGTCCATTCTATAAATCTGGCCTTTTAGCCTGGTTATGGCCTGAAAACGCTCTGAAAGGGAAAGCGTATGGGAAAGTCTAAAGTCCCAGGTATCGAGTTCAACCCTGTCTCTTGAGTGCTGAGTCCGTCCTGTGTTGTAGGGGGCTGCAATGTTGGTGGGTTGATGGGTACTTAGATAAATGGCTTCAAACTCCAGGTTTTTCCAGCCGGCCTTTATTGCAAGGTCCATGTCCCTTTCCTGTATGTCAAAGGACTGATTGGGATCGTAAAAGTGGGTCCTTCCAAGGGTGGGATGATGGTAATGGTATCCTTTGTAAATGTCATTTAGGTCAAAGCCACTTGAGCCATAGCCATGGGCGTAAATGTGCAGATACGTGTTTTCAGTTGGCCGTGCCTGAACCAGCATATGGCCTTCTACTGTGTCACCGTTTCCCCCGGATACTTCTATCTCTGCGTGTTTGTTGCTTTCAACCTTCTTGGTGATGAGATTGATGATTCCGGCATAGGCGTCGGCGCCATATATGGCTGAAGACGGCCCATACATCACCTCTACCTGTTTGATATCCCCAAGGGAGAGCTGGTTACCATAGACCAGATTGCTGCCATTTTCTGGATTAAGCCTTATTCCGTCCTTCAATACGAGTAATTTGTTGTTGCCCCATAGGCCCCTTTGAATGACATAGGTGCCTCCTGCCTGGCCTC
The DNA here is from genome assembly GCA_026985565.1 of Deltaproteobacteria bacterium. Classification (GTDB taxonomy): domain Bacteria; phylum Desulfobacterota; class Dissulfuribacteria; order Dissulfuribacterales; family QOAL01; genus JAADCZ01. The sequence goes on along the minus strand of JALSQG010000192.1, from coordinate 14,533 downwards.
CTATGTGTTTGTGGATGTCAAAACCGGGCAGATCCTCCAGGACGTCCACAAGATTTTTGTAACCCCGCTCCCTTATCATCTTTGCAGTGATGACCATTACTGTAGAAGGAGCCTGACTTGTGGGTTGACTGAAGCGGGCCGCAGTGACAACAGGCTCGTCCATGAAGTAATAGATCCTTTCTGGTTCGTAAAAAGGCAAAGCGGTTGTCTTGCAGTAGGCCTTTTGGTTGATAATAAGAAAAAGGGCCGTTACGGCCACAACACACATGAAGATGGCTGCAAAAAAGGGCCTATCGGCCTTGGAATACATTTACATGCTCCTGAATGACTTTTTGTCTGGATGTTACCCTCTCCCCACTGCCGGGTTATCCAACCTTGTTTCCAAAAAACGAACAAATGTCAATGGCAAATCCACATTTATTTGGACTACCGCCAAGGAAATATCATCATTTATTAAAGACCAGGTATCAAGAGGTATTTTGGCAAAATCCTTTTCCGTTGTCAAAACAAGCTCACAATCTTTTTTTCTTGCATCGTTTCCTATGTCTTCGATGTCCTGTCTCGAATACCTGTAGTGATCCTGGAAGGATCGAGTGGCCTCAAGCCTGATTCCCTCTCTTTTAAGCAGCAGGAAAAAAGACTGCGGCCTTGCTATTGCGCAGAAGCAAAAACAGCTGCGTTTTTGAAGATGCCTTGTCTTCAAGTCGGCTCCTTCAGGCACATAGACAAATTTTATATTTTGGATCTTGTAAGAGGTTCTAAAGATAGGTTTCCCTTCAACAAAAGGACGAATTTTTTCTTCGACCAAATCAAGCTCATTAAAAGGAATCTCGTCACACTTGGTTAATATAATGGCATGGGCCCTGTTAAGGGCCTTTGGAGACTCTCGCAAATCCCCTCCTGGGAATACTTTTTCAGAGCCCAGAGGACAACCTGCATCAAGAAGCACTATGTCTAAATCCCTGTGGAGCCTGATATGTTGAAAGCCGTCATCTAAGACGAACACAGAAATGTCGTGGTTTTTGAGTGCCAAGCTTCCACATCTGTATCTGTCAGAGCCTGCCACTATCACTACGTCCTTTAGCCTTTTAGCCATCATCAAAGGCTCATCACCGGCAACGTCCACGTCCACCTTCACCTTTTGGCCGTCACTTACAACAACCGGACCTTTGCCAGCCCTTCCGCCATAGCCTCTGGTAAGCACTGCTGGTCTGTGCCCCATGTCTTTGAGTGCTTCGCAGAGGGCAATGACGTGGGGAGTCTTTCCTGTGCCACCCAAGGTAATGTTGCCAATACTTAGGACAGGGCGGGGAAGACGGGCCGTTTTTAAAATGCCATTTTGGTAAAGGTGGTAGCGAGAAGCCATGACTGCAGAATATGTTGAAGAAAAGGGCCTTCCCACCCTGAAAAGCCATTTTTTACCATCATTAAAGGCCATAGTTCAACTTTGCCTTTATTATATCAACATATCTTTTTGCCACACCTTGGTGAGACTTCATGAAACATGCAGCTGACTCCTTGGCCCTTCTGCGCCTATTTTCATTGTAGAGCAGCTCTTTCATGGTCTTTTCCAATTCCGTTTTGTCAGATACACAAAAGCCTGCACCGGCACGGATTAAGGCTTGGGCCATTTCCCTGCAGCTTTCTATGTGTGGTCCGAAAATAACCGGTTTCTTGAAATAAACGGGCTCAAGAAGGTTGTGACCTCCTATCCGGGCAAGGCTTCCTCCTACGAATGATAAAGTGCTTAGTGCATAGAAACTAAGCAGTTCTCCAAGGGTGTCTATGATAAAAACATCAGGGGTCCTTTCCCCGGAATCAGCACTGTGTCTCCTCCACTTAAGGCTTAGTCTTTCACAAAGGGTGCATATCTTTTCAGCCCTTTGGACATCCCGTGGTGCTATGATGATCTTGATATAAGAGGCCTGCTTTCGTACCTTCAAAAAGGTGTCCAAAAGAAGCCGCTCTTCTGGTTCATGGGTGCTTCCGCAGCATATTATCGTGTCTTTTTGATCAAAGCCTGTAGCCTTTAATAGTCTGGCCCTTTCCGTATCTGAGATTTGGGGTGGCCTAATGTCAAACTTTAGATTTCCAAGGGTTACGATCTTTTCTGCATCAAGACCAAGATCAAGGAGTCGTCTGGCATCATCCTTAGACTGCATGCCTAAACAAGAAAAGGGACCATAAAGAAACTCTGCAGCCCCCGGAAGCCTCGAAAGCCTTTTTGCCGATTTGGAAGAAATGCTGCCATTTGCAAGAATAATACTGCATCCCCTTTGCCTTAGCTGATGAAGCAGACCAGGCCAAATGTCGGTCTCAACAAGAACGAAGCAGTCTGGCTTGATTTTACTTATAAATCTTTTTGTAACAAACGAAAGGTCAAAGGGTAACACTGTAGTCGTGTATTTATCTTGACGGAATTTGTCCCTTTTTATGGCATTTAGGCCGGATGCGGTGGTTGCCGAAACAAGTATCCTGGCTCCCTTTAGGCCGGATGACACATGCCGGATAAGAGGTCGTGCTGCATGGTATTCACCAAGGGACATGGCATGAATCCAGATGAGCGGGCCTTTACCCGCAGGTTTGGCAAGCCCAACACCAAGGCGCATTAGGAACTGGTTTCTATATTTTGCTCTTGTGACACAGTAAAGTCCAAGCAGAGGGACAAAAGGGATGGAAACGGCTTGTAACACCCTGTAAATGGCAAGATAAAGTTTTTCTACTTGCATACCTTGAATACACAGACCGAGCTAACCGGACAGAGATAGGTTCCTGCTCCAAGTCTTTTGCCACGTCTAACGTCGATCTGGATGATATCGAAGGAAATGGATCTGTCTTCAAAAAAGGAGACAAGTGCCCCTGTACTTTCCACAAGGATGGTGGATGCCACCAGGATTCCCTCGTCTCTCAGAAAGTCCCAACAGGTCTTAAGAAGTCCATCTGTAGTTATGCCACCACCTATAAAGATCCTGTCTGGCCTTGGAAGGGCCTTCAGACAGTCAGGGGCCTTGGCGTTTACTATATTCACATTAATGGCCGTAAATTTCTGGATATTTTGTTTTATATGTTCACACCGTTTCGGGTTTTGCTCTATGGAAAAGATCTCAGTGCCAGGTCTATGAAGGGAACACTCTACGGAAACAGAGCCGGATCCGGCACCTATGTCCCACAGGATTCCCTTAGATGGCAGACAAAGCTTGGACAGTATTATGGAGCGGACCTCTGGTTTTGTTATTAGCCCCTTTTCATGGCTGAATTCATCCTCGTCAAGTCCAAACATGCCGATTGGCCTGTTGTGTTTTCCCTGTATGATTACCAGATTCAAGGGATGAAACCTGTGGGTTGCCGCCTTATCAATTGAAAATTCCTGGAATCTTTCTGAATCTCCTCCCATGTCTTCTGCAACAAAAAAGGTGGCATCAGAAATTCCCTTTTCAATAAGTCTTTTGGCCAAAATGTCTGGGCTATGATTATGATCTGTAAATACTGCTATTTTGAATTGCTTTTTCTCCAAGATGCATTTTGTGAGCCTGTTTATGGAACCTTCGTTTTTCCCGTGAAGACTAACAAAGTCCATGTCATCCCATGGTATTCCGAAATGGGAACACGCCTTTTGTACAGAGGTCAATGCCGGATGAAAAGAGAGTTGGACTTTGGGAAACTCCTTCAAAAATCTTCTTCCAATACCAAAAAATAGTGGATCACCCGAGGCCAAAACCAAGATGTCACCCTGATCCTGCATGTTGCGAATCTTTTCAAACATGGTGTCTAAGGGAAGGAGGGAAAAGAGCTTGTTCTCATAATTTTTGAAATAGGGCCTGAACCTTTTGGACAAAAAGATTGCGCAACTATTTTCAATAAGAGGTTCCAACCAGGATATTGAAGTGGAGGGCTCAAAACCTACAATTCTTATCATTTCCTTTTACTTCCAGATTCCTGTAAGCTACAATATTTTTTTAAGATTGTCTTATTAAAATAGATAGTGGCATGTTTATCTTTTCCTTATGAAAAAAAGAGTCTTAAAAAATATAAAACAATGGCTTGTCTTTAGAAGACTTTTGCTCCTTGCCATTCCAACCGGGATAATAGCTGGGCTTGGCTCGGTTTTATTTTTCATAGCCCTGGATTATGCACATCACGTTTTTTTGGACTATATGGCAGGTTATCGCCCTGAAGGGCCTGGCGGAGAGCAGTCCCTTTTCCTACCTACAGATACCCCTTTCATAAGATGGATGATGTTGGTGGTACCAACCTTAGGTGGTCTTATATCCGGTTGGCTAATCTACACCTTTGCCCCTGAGGCAGAGGGCCACGGTACAGATGCGGCCCTTGAAAGTTATCATTTTAAGGATGCCACCATAAGGCCAAGGGTTCCGGTGATCAAGACCATTGCCTCTGCCATAACCATTGGCTCAGGCGGTTCAGGGGGTAGGGAAGGCCCCATTGCCCAGATAGGTGCTGGCTTTGGTTCCATCATTGCCCAGAAGCTGCATCTTAGTACACAGGAAAGACGCATTCTCATGATGGCAGGAATGAGTGCAGGCATAGGCTCCATATTCCATGCCCCTCTGGCAGGTGCAATCTTTGCCGCAGAGATCCTTTATCGAGACATAGACATGGAATATGAGCTTCTTGTCCCTTCTGCCATAACTTCTGTCATTGCATATTGTGTCTTTTCCCTGTTCTTCGGTTTTGGAACACTCTTCATCACCCCTTCATACGAGTTCCAGCACGCCTCTGAGATTCTTCCATACACCATTTTGGCAATAGCAGTAGCCTACGCCGCCAGGTTTTACGCCCGTGTATTCTATTTCATACGGGATATGTTCCTGAAAATTCCAGTCATCAATCACCTGAAGCCTGCCATAGGCGGTTTCCTTACAGGGGTCATAGGTTATTATCTGCCTGGGGCCATATATACTGGTTATGGGGTATTACAACAGGCCTTTGAGGGCAAGCTGCTCCTTACAACATTGCTCCTGGTGGCATTTGGGAAGATATTTGCCACTGCCTTTAGTATAGGATCAGGGGGAAGCGGCGGCGTATTTGGGCCTTCTGTAGTCATTGGCGGAACCTTGGGGGGTGCAGTTGGCCTTCTTCTTCAACGGCTGTGGCCAACGCTCGTTCCTAATCCCGAGGCGTATGTCATTGTTGGAATGGCGGGTTTTTTTGCATCTGCTGCCAGCACACCTTTTTCAACAGTGATAATGGTAAGTGAGATGACAGGAAATTACGAGCTACTTTTGCCAGCCGTATGGGTGTCTACCCTTGCCTTTCTCCTAAAGGGGAAACAGGGCATATATGAAAAACAGCTAACCACAAGGTTTGATACGCCTATCCATCATGGTGATTTCCTGCTTGGAATACTTGCGCGTCTTACTGTTCACGAGGTGCTTAAAAGGCTTAAAGATCAGCAGCCAGAGCCCATTCCAGAAGATTGGAGTTTGAGGGAACTGGTCTCTTTCATGTCAAAGTATCCCGCTTCTGCCTTTGTGGTGGTGCATCCAGATGGTGGTTATGCAGGAGTTATCATGGCCCAGGCGGTTCGTCATGCAGTTACCTTTCAGGGTTTGGATTCTGACGTAAAGGTGAAGGATCTTGTTGAGCACAGGCCCACCATATTCCCTTGGAATTCCTTGGCCACAGCCCTTAAGAAAATGGCAGAGGAAAAGACCGATGAGCTTGTGGTCTTGGCGGACAGAACCGACAAAAAGATACCAAAGGGTATAATAAGCCGGGCAGATATATTGAAGGCCTATGACAAGGCTATATACAGTACCCTTTAACCTCAAATTTTCTTATCACGTTCCTTGAATAAAAGGCATTTTTCACCAGAGTTCCTTTCAACTACAGAGGCGGGGCTAAGAGCGGACTTGAAGCCATAGGCCTTGCATCCAAAAGGCCTTTTCTTTTCGTAGGTTGTGAAGAAATGGCAACATTTGATGCAAGGAGGCCTATGCCCCTTACGGCCTTGAGACAATGATTTTTTTCTCATACGACACCAGGACAAGCTGCAATCTCTGTGATTGGGGAAGGAACCTTCTTAGCCTGTCATAGGCATGTTCGCATACCTTGTCTATTACATCTTTCCCCTCTGTAGTCGATCCAAGAATGGCAAATAGTTGTCTTACAGTGTTTATGTCTTTTCCTTCCATGCTCAAGCCAAATCTATCTTTCATGAATTTTATGGCATCCTTGGGATCAAGGGGGCCAAATCTGACGTGGGTTTGATCCCAACCCATGGCCATTTTTACAAGTTTCGACCATTGACAGGCAAGAATAACCTTTTTAAACGGCCGTTTTGCAGCCTCCTTGAGCGAAAAGCCAACGTAATCTCCCATGGAGATAAAGGCCTCTTCCTTAAGTTTAAACCGTTCCATTGCTGCCGTTTCGCTTGACCTTCCTGTTGAAAGGCAGATGGTATGAATGCCAGCAGCAAGGGCAACATCCATTGAAACAGAAATGGTGGCACACCAAGCAGCTTCAGATATGGGCTTGACTATCCCGGTTGTGCCCAGGATGGAAATGCCTCCAACTATGCCAAGTCTCCTGTTCAATGTCTTTTTGGCTATTTCCTCTCCCTTTGGAACAGTGATGGTAACCTTTACCCTGCAGGAGTTGGCGTCTAACACGGAATATACCGCATCTTTTATCATTTTTTGGGGTACAGGGTTTATTGCAGGTTTTCCCGGTTCCACAGCAAGCCCAGGCTTGGTTACTGTTCCAACACCTTTCCCCCCAGCTATCTCGATGCCTGGTTCTTGGGCATTTTCAAACACGTGCACCTGCGCAATTATCTCTGCACCGTCTGTAACATCGGGGTCATCACCTGCGTCCTTTATCACACAGGCCTCTGCTTTTTGCTTTGAAAAGGATCTCGCCCAGTAGATCCTTATTTTTCGAGGGTGGCCATCAGGAAAAAGAAGCTCTACACTATCTATTTTCGTATTGGGCTGCTTTAAAAGGATACATGCTGCTTTTGCTGCTGCAGAGGCACAGGCCCCTGTGGAAAAGCCCTCCCTCAGTGCCTTGTTCTTCCCAGTCATCTTCTTGTCAAAAATGTTTTTCTATTACAAAGGCCTGGTTCTTATTTTCTTTCTTCTGTCCCCAGGAAGCTCTACAGTCACCTTGGTACCTTTTCCCAAGGCTGATTCTACGTGAATATCTGCCTCCAACTCTTCAGTGATCCTTTTGGTAAAGGTAAGCCCCATTCCCACATGGCCTGTTTTTGTTGTGAAAAATGGGTAAAATATCCTTTGCATAAAGGGAGGCCTTATGCCAATTCCGCTGTCAGAAACAGTGATTCGTAAGGCCTTGGAGCTTTTTTCTGGCTGTTCGAACCCCACAGACACAAACCCTTTGCGTTGATCTTCCATTTCTTTGCATGCCTCACACGCATTTATTAATACTGGCTCAATGGCCTTTCTAAGAAGCGTCAGATCAGTTGCTACCACTTTATCAGATGGGTGGAGGGCGGAGATTTCAACTTTGATATTCATCTTTTTGCAAAGATCCCTTGCAAGATCGTCCATGAGATCAAATACATTTTCCACCTTTTGCAAGGAAAATCTCGGCCTTGGCAGCCGGATGAATTGAGTAAGAACATCAAGCAGCCTTTCAAGCCTTCCAGCCTCTTCAAGGATCACCTTCACATATTCCGGCTCGTTTTTCTTTGCCTTCAAAAGGCGTCTTGCAAAGCCTCCAATGGCAAGGACAGGGTTTCTTATCTGGTGACTGATATCATCGAGCATCTGCCCAAGATATATCATCCGTTCCGATCCGCGAAGGAGTTTTTCTATTTCCTTTAGGCGCGAAAGATCGCTGATGCTTACCACATGGGTGTAATTCCCCTCTTCTTTCCAGGAGGCAATTGCCAGGCGAGCGACAAAGTCATTCTTGTCACTCCCCCTAAGCATTACGTCCCCATCAAATTCCCCTTGGGCCTTTGCAATCTTTATGAGATTTGGCCCAAGGATTTTTCTGTCCGCAGGAGGAAAGAGTTCGTTGAATTTCCTTCCAACCAATGTCCCTTCCGATGCAAGAAGCGAAGTGGCCTTGGAATTTGAAAAGATTATCCGTTCCTCGTTATCAAGTATTAAGATGCCACTATTTATGGCATCAAGGATGAAGTGGATGAATCTTTTGTTGCTGCCATCAATGGTTATTGGGGTTACGGGCCTGTCAAGTTTCATAAACGTTGGGGGTTTTACGTCCTAAATGCCAGAAGATGCCCATCTATCCTCCTTATACGCCATTTTTCAAGTATCAAGATGGTTGTGAAATCATCTATGATAAGAAGTGGGCCTTTTATCTCCATGTCTTTTAAAATTTCTTTTCTTTCAACAACAGGGACCCTTTTTCGTCCAGTCTCAAACATCATATCAGAAAAATCAAAGGATATCTCAGATGGATCTATTATCCTTGTCGTACTCTTGGGCCCCTTTTCTGGAGGCTGGAAAAAGATTTCCTTAGTGTGGCGACGGATTCTTATCCTGATTCTTACAGAAGTAATCTCCACTGTCCTGTCAGGTAGGTGGTAACCATAAAGCCTTTTGTGCTTTTCGTGAAAGATTGTTATCCAGTCATTTTTAAATGGTATCATCAATTCAAAGGATTGGCCCAGGTATCTGGCGTCAAGAAATATTTCGGTTTCTATCTCCTCATGACGAAGGTGTTTAGGAAATTGATCTAAAAGTTCTTTTTTAAGGTCTATTGAAGCATTTTCAATGATTTTTTCTTTATCTTTGCTGCTTTGCCAGAAAAGGGCCCTTGATGCCTCAAATACAAGGTCTGAAGATGCAAGCCCTTGGGCTGAAAAAACACCGGCCATCTCAGGGATAAGTATTTTGTTCACACCAAGTTCTTCGGCCACGGCCAGGGCATGAAGGCCTGCTGCGCCACCAAAGCTCACCAGGTGAAAATCCCTTGGATCATAGCCCCTTTCTATGGATACCTGCCTGAGTGCCTGAACCATGTTGGTGTTTACCAGCTTGATTATACCAAGTGCTGTCTCAACCGGGCCAAGGCCTATCTTGAGCCCAAGTTGGGCCATTTTTTCCTCCACCAACTCTTGATGAAGCATCATGCGGCCAGCCAGGAACCGTTCAGGCCTGAGTCTTCCAAGAAACAGATTGGCATCGGTCACTGTGATTTGAGCACCCTTTCCGTAGCATACAGGCCCAGGATCGGCCCCTGCGCTTTGGGGGCCGACCCTTAAAAGCCCACCCTTGTCCACCCAGGCAATGGAGCCCCCTCCGGCCCCAACTGTGTGCACGTCGATAACCGGCAGGTTGATTGGATATCCCTCGATCTTGTAGTCCCTGGTAAATGACAGTTCGCCTGGGCAGAGGGATACGTCTGTGGAGGTACCTCCCATGTCAAAGGTGAGTATATTTTTAATGCCAAGGGATCTACCAAGTTCCATGCCTGCAAGCACGCCCCCTGCAGGCCCAGAAAGTAAGGTTGTGACCGCCTTGTCTTCTATGGCGGAAACGGGAAGGCAGCCACCGCTTGACTGTTGCACCAAAATTGATGCACTCGGCAGCCTTTTCTCTAATGTCCTTACATAGTTTCCAACAACCGGCCCAAGATATGCGTTTATCAACGTGGTTGTCGTTCGTTCATACTCCCTGAATTCAGGAACGAGCTTTGAAGATATGCAAACCTTTACATCCAGGGCCCTTAAGGCCTCTTCCAACCTTTCTTCATTTTCAGGGTTCATGTAGGAATGAAGAAGGCAGACGGCCACAGCCCTTGCACCACTTTTTTCAACAAAATCTACGCAACGCTCCACCTCTTCTTTATGGAGTTTTTTTACAATATCGCCCTTGGCATTCAGCCTTTCTTCAATACCAAATACCATGTCTTGGGGAATAATCTGTCTTGGTTTTTGCGCATAGAGATCATACAGGGCAGGGCGTGCCTGACGCCCTATAAAGATGACATCTTCAAAGCCCTTGGTTGTTATGAGGCAGGTTCTTGCCCCCTTTCTTTCAAGAAATGCGTTTGTCCCAACGGTTGTGCCGTGGACTACCTCCATGTGCCCTTTTAGCTCATTACCAAGGATCTCTTTTAGCCCGGCGATTATTGCAGAAGACGGATCAGACGGGGAGGATAGCACCTTCCACCTCTTTAGGCGTCCCTCTTGGAGTATGACAAAATCCGTAAAGGTGCCGCCTGTGTCTATCCCAAGTATCAGCCTGCTCATCTTGTCTTTGTAAGTGTCTTTGGAGCTTCAGGGCCTGTGAGGACCGATCTTGACCCTCTCAAAGGCCATGCTTTCTAAGTCAAAGATGCCAAAGCCAGGGGGTTCCTTTTTCCCAAGGATCTCACCCGGATTCAGCAAGAGGCAGTTGCCCACTCTTTCTTCGTGCCAAAGATGCGTATGACCGAAAAAGACCACGTTGTAGTCACCAGATTTTGCTATCTTTGTCGCCACAAGAGGATCATGAATAAAGCCGATCCTTTTGCCATCCCTTTCCAGTTCCCCAAGCCAGCCTTGAAATTTTACCTTTCCTCCAAGGGCCGCTATCTTTTTTTGCAGCAGTATGTGGTCTCCGTTGTTGTTGCCGTAGATAAGATGTATGGTCCCTTGATAATTCTCCACCTCTTCAAGCATAAAGGGTGAAATGAGGTCGCCAAGATGGATCACCTCTTTTATACCTGCCTCCTCCACTCTCCTAATAGCCTCCCTGAGGTTCCAAAGGTTATCGTGGCTGTCACTCATTACTGCTATCTTCATTTCTCATCATCCTTTCAAACTGGATTAGCATCCTTTTTATTTCAATGCCTCCTGAGAAGCCGGTCAGCTTTCCATCTTTTCCTATCACCCTATGGCACGGAACGATTATGGGCAAAGGGTTTCTCCTAAGCGCCTGTCCAACCGCCCTTGGGCTGTTGCAGCAAGAAAGTTGGGCAAGTTCACCATATGATAAGGTGGTGCCGGGTCTGATGGTAGTTGTCAGATGCCAGATACGTTTTTGAAAATCAGTGCCCCTTAATTTAAAGGGCAGGGGAAATTTCTCAAGACCCATGCCACTTAGAAGTTTTTTGAGCCAGAATCCATACTGGCAGCCGTAAGGGACTGGAATGTAGCCTTTTTCATTTGCTAATAGTTCAATCCTTACAAGAATTCCTTTTTCAATATGAAGTCCAATCCAAAAAGAGCCAATGGGTGACAGGTCTATTTTGTCGCAAAAGGTGCCATGAAGTTTAGTGCTCATAGCCCCTGTAGGTTATGTCTTGGGTTGTGGAGTTTCCCTCAAGAAGTACGCCTTGGCCTTCTTTCATAACTCCAAGAAAGAAAGGGGGATGCCCAAGGAGTCTCGACACCTCTTTTTCCATTTCTCTTTTCATATTTGGTGAAATAGTCCAGACAAGCTCGAAGTCCTCGCCTCCAAAGAGGGCAAAGGCCACAGGATCTTTCCCCATGGCCTTTGCACCTATTCTCAGTGCCCGGGAGATGGGCAGTCTGCTTTTTGAAATAAGGGCACAAAGGCCACTTTGTGTGGCAACGTGGGCAAGATCCGTTGCTATTCCATCAGAGACATCTATCATGGAAGATGCGCCGAGACGTGAAAGCAGCCTTCCAAGATGAACGCGTGGCACAGGGTCAAGGTGTCTTCGAATAAGGTGTCTTTTTAGTGGAAGGGGCAGTTTTATTCCTTTTCTCATCAATATTTCATATCCGCAACTTCCTTCACCAAGATAACCTGAGCAGTAAATGAGTTCTCCCCTTTTTGCCCCGTTTCTATATACGGCCCCTCCTTTTTCAATCTCCCCCATGATGGTCAGGGTAAGCCCAAGCCTTTTGCCAGGCTCCCTTACTGTGTCTCCGCCAACAAGCACTGTTGAAAATTCTGATAGCCTTTCACCAAGTCCTTTTGCAAATTCGTTCCAGAAGTTAAGCCCTGGATCTCTAAGTGTATCCGGGACCTCCAGGTTCAAAAGGGCTGCCTTTGGCACCCCGCCCATGGCAGCTATGTCGCTTAGGTTTACAGATGCCAGTTTTTTCCCAAGCTGAAACGGAGTGAAATAGGTGAAGGAAAAATGAATCCCTTCAACCATGGTATCCGTGGTCAAAAGGACGTTCGCGCTTGGAGTGACAGCAAGTTCGGCACAATCATCCCCGATTGCCTTTTTGATCCATTTAGGCCCACTTCCACCAAAAGTGGAGCGGGCCTGGGTGATGTTTCGTATTTTTTCTATTAGCCGTCGTTCCAACTCTTTTTCAGCCCACTATTTCAAGCTCGCTGAAGAAGTACTTTATCTCCGTTGCAGCTGTCTCAGGGGCATCTGATCCATGAACCACGTTCTTTTCTATGTCTGTTGCGAAGTCTGCCCTTATGGTGCCTGGTTCTGCCTCTTTGTAGTTCGTTGCTCCCATAAGTTTCCTGTAGCGGGCAATTACATCCTCGCCCTGAAGGACCATGACCACTATGGGGCCAGAAGTCATGAAATCAGTTAGGCTGTCAAAAAAAGGCTTGTCCCTGTGTACTGCATAAAATCCCTGAGCCTCTTTTTTTGTCATGTGGATCATCTTCATGGCCACTATCTTGATTTCTGCCTGCTCGAGTCTCTTGATCACCTCGCCTATGAGTCCTCTTCTTACGCCGTCTGGCTTGATAATAGAAAGGGTCCTTTCCATGTTTTTTCCTCCTCTATTTGGTTTGGCTAATGGAAACTATATCTACAGGTGATGCCTTTATAATCAAAACAGAGGGAGTTGGAAACTTTTCATTTTGGTACAGTTTTGGGAATTGGAAGATGGCGTAGAGGCTAAACGACAAAATTTGGAACTTCCATTTCACCCATTTCAAAGGCCTTCAAAAAGGCCTTTACCACTACTGGGTCAAAATCTTTTCCAGAGCCTTTTACTATCACCTCTTTTGCTTCCATTGGAGCCATTGCCTTTCTGTATGGCCTATCGCTTGTCAGGGCATCATAAACATCTGCTACTGCAAGTATCCTGGCACCTAACGGGATGGAACCGCCTTTGTTTGGCCTGTAACCGTTGCCATCAAAACGGTCGTGATGGGCAAGTATTATAGGAATTATTCGACCGAGCGGACCCCTCAGCGGTTCAAGGATTTCTGCGCTGTTATCCACATGTTTTTGAATCTCTTTGTACTCATTTTCGGAAAGCTTGGCCGCCTTGTATAAAAGTTCCCGGCTTACCTTGAGCTTTCCTATATCGTGAAGCAATGCTGCAGATCGAATGTCTTCAATGGCCTCATCATCAAGTCCCAGATAGGCAGCGATCTTTGCTGCATATATGGAGACCCGGTAGCAGTGGTTTTCTGTGTATTGATCTTTGGATATAAAATGTCTCAGGATTACAATGAGTCCCTGATAGGTCTTTCTAAGCTCCTTTACTTTTTCTATGTGTCGTTCGTAAAGAGTGCCCATTGTATATGCAGTACAGATGAGCACGCTGCCCCAGGCCATTACATGGTACCATTGTCCTTTGACAAGCTTGAAGTGATTGTCGTTATGGAAGATGAATCCGTTATACTGGATCATGATTCCAATCAGAATGATGGTCAAAACGGCTGTCATTACGGCATGTCTTCTACCATAAAAGTAGGCGGACAATATGGTTGGAAAGGAATAGAGACCAAGGATCATGTATTCAGAGGTGACTAAGTAGTTCATAAGTCCTGCAATGGCAACCATGGAAAAGATTATCCAGAGCTCCTTGTTTACCTCTGCTATACGATCTGCAAGCCTGTAGCGAAGTGGACGTTGGTCAATGGAAAACTCCTTGGGCCCGTTGTCGATATTTACATCCTTATTTGTGGGTTCTTCTATGTATGGCCTGGTGCTATCGGTTGTATCCTCTTGGCCCTGTATCTTAAGAGGGTTTTGTGCCTTTAATGGAGGCGCTGACTCTATTTGCTCATCTGCCTTTTCCTGCCCATGTAACTTGCGGTTTTGTGTAAAATCAACATCCTTTGATGAGAGCTTTTGGTAGTGCCTGCCTTTTTTTACAAAAACGGTTTCTGCTCCAAGGGCATTCAATTTTTTGGCAATTTCTTCTCCTTGTCTTTCAGACAGGCTTCCTTTTAAGGTGATAGGCGTTTTTTTCAGGAGGTTGTCCACGGTTTGTGGGCTGCAGTTTTTCAGGGTTGAAAGTAGAAACTGCCGTACCTGCTTTGTTCCGACATCGTTATTTAGGCTTTTTATTACCAAAAAGCCGGTATCTGCCTCCATCATTGACTCTGGTTCCTATTTCAGTTTTTTTGCTTATGTGATTTTTTTATTAGATCGACATTTGCTGCCCTTAGCATGAAAAGTATCAATCCAGGTTCATATCTTTAGGAATCGGCCATGAAGATCCTTGTCAGATGGGTTGGGCAATGGTAGGTGAAGATAATGGCTTAAGGAAGCCGGTTGAATAATGTCTAAAGATCTTTTTGCCCACATGCCATCTCATCTAAAAAAGCGTCTCTTGTCTTTTTGTTTCAACAGGTGGGGAGGAGTAAGCAGGCCCCCTTTTCACGAACTTAATGTGGGTTACGGGATAGGAGATGAG
>JALSQG010000191.1 GCA_026985565.1 Deltaproteobacteria bacterium | reverse complement strand
TCTGACTAAGCGATTCAGCTTCTTTTATGATTTCGACAGGCTCTTTGTCAAAGCCTTCGGAAAATTCGAAATCAAAGGCTTTGCTCTTTGTGAGAACAGGTTGGGTTGCAGTGCAAAATAGAGGAGTCACACCATAAAATTTGTTTAGCTCCCTAATGGCAAAGACGATGGGTCTTAAAAAACCTGAAGGAAATGACTGTGCCTCGTCAAATATGACTACACTGTTTGTGATATTGTGAAGCCTTCTGCACTGGCTTGATTTACAGGAGTATAGAGACTCGAAAAACTGAACAGCAGTGGTGACGATTATAGGGGCATCCCAGTTCTCAGCTGCAAGGCGAAATACCGTGTCAAGATTCTCACTGCCCTTGTCGTCCACTAGGTTTGAATGGTGTTCCAGCACTGCCCTTTCAAAGCCTGGGATACCCCTGAAAACATCTGCCGTCTGTTCAATGATATTGGTATATGGAATGACATAAATAATTCGATCCTTTTTGTGATAAACTGCGTGATGTAAAGCAAAGGCCAGAGATGCTAAGGTCTTTCCTCCACCAGTAGGGACGGTGAGGGTAAAAAGATTTTCATCAGTTTGTGCCTTTTGGACACTTTGCCAAAAGACCTGCCGCCGAATCTCATTTACAGGCGTACCAGGAGCCTTTTGCATTAGTTCTTCCATAAAGCACATTAGTGCGTCTCTTAATTCTTTGATGGAAGGATAGGAGAAAGAGCGCAGTTTTGCCCTATTTTTGTTCATAAAGCGCTCGGTATCCAGAAAGTCGGCATCTACAAGACAAGAAAAGAGCATTCTGATAAAAAAGGAGGGAGATGCCCCTTTTGGAATGGGCTGTTTTGGAATCGGATGGTTGATTATCCAGGGCGGTACATAGTGAAAAATGTTTCTCGATCGTTCAGGATGCGCCATCTTTACACGCAGAGCCTTTGCACCTGTCTCATCAGATTCGTAATCGGCAAGTCCTGCATGGTGCCCCATGATGAGCCAGGACAGAACCGTGTCCGCACCCTTTATGCCTTTGAGTACGGCCAAGTGGCCTCCTGCCTCTGAGTGAATCACAGGGCCTTTGGATTTGAAATCGGTTTCTAGCCCGTTTTCTCTATAGAGTTTGGATTGGAAGGCATGGGAATACTTCCCAAGGTCATGCCAGAGCCCGGCCAGATACGCCCACTTGTCACCTCCAAACTTGGCAGCAAAGGTTTCTGCACGTTCTGCCACGTTTTTAAGGTGTTCCTCAAGGGGTTGCCATCTTTCAGGAGGTTCCCCCTCAAGACTGTGAGCATAAAAAGAATTACCCATCTCCATTTTTTAATCCGACCAACATGCAAACGATTTTATTCTTGAGATAATAATCCCAGATTATGCACTACGAAAGAGGGCAAAAATGAATTTTCTTTTTATATCAACTAATTGTCTGTCAATAGTCAGTTGTTTGATATTCACCTTTTTGGTGAAGCAATATTCATGCTTTTTTTGCCCTCTTTCGCAGCCCTCCGGGATTGACGATTTTGCCCAATCTGCTTTGTTGCTCCGGGCTCGAAGTGCCTAAGTACGTCTTTGCCCCTCACGCCTCGCATCTTGGGCAAACTCGCCAATTGCATAATCTGGGATAATAGCATTTTCTTTATTTTGCTTCATCCCCATGAAATCAAGTAAGGTTTTGAAAGAAATAAAAACATTATCTTATTCTCGGCATACAAAACAAAACTCAAAATATGCATTCTTGTAACAAGCTGTCAGGATTTGTTATCTTTTTTATCAAAAATATTGCAAAAATGTAACATCCAAGTAAAGTTGCAACAGCAAAATGAAGGTAGCTGGGGAAAAAAGAAAAAAGAAGGAGGCTGGTACGGTGGATTATGCAGCCTCCAATATATCAACCAGCCGTCAGATTGAGGAGCTTTCGTGCCTTTACGAGGTTGCAAAAACCCTCTCAAGCTCCAACAATCTGCGTGCTGTGCTCCATGGCGTCCTTGATATCCTGGCGCAACGATTTGGCCTTATCAGGGGAACTGTTACCCTGCTAAATCCAGACTCCTCGGAACTACAGATAGAGGTTGCCCATGGCCTTAGCTCAGAGGCCAAAAAGAGGGGGCACTACAAACTCGGTGAAGGCATCACAGGAAGGGTAGTGGCCACGGGCCAGCCAATAGTCATCCCCAACATTACAAAGGATCCTCGTTTCCTAAACAGGACAAGGAGCAGAAAGGCCACAGAATGCAATCTGCCCATATCCTTCATCTGTGTCCCGATAAATCATGGCAGTTTCACCATTGGTGCACTAAGCGTTGACAGATACGCAACCCCCGGGGTGTCACTCGAGGATGATCTCAGGCTTTTGACCATAGTAAGCAGCATCATTGCCCAGTCTGCAGTTAGGCTGCATGAGGCCAACAAGGAGCGACAGTCCCTCCTTTCTGAAAACCGCAAGCTGAAGATGGCCCTTGCAGAGAAGTATCATGTTAAGAGCCTTGTTGGCAACTCCAGCCAGATGCAAGAGGTCTTTGACATGATAATGCGGGTTGCAGACAGCAATGCAACCGTGCTCCTGCGTGGAGAAAGCGGCACTGGGAAATCCATGATTGCAAAGGCCATTCACTACAACAGCCGTCATGCCAAGGGCCCATTTGTGAGTGTAAACTGCTCTGCCCTTCCAGGATCACTCATTGAAAGCGAGCTTTTCGGCCATGAAAAGGGGGCCTTTACAGGTGCGGTTCAGAGAAAAAAGGGGCGTTTTGAGCTTGCAAACAAGGGGACCATTTTCCTTGATGAGATAGGGGACTTGCCCCTAAGCGTTCAGGTCAAGCTCCTTGGCGTAATCCAGGAGAAGGAGTTCCAAAGGGTTGGTGGCACAAGATCCATAAAGGTGGATTGCCGGATAGTTGCAGCCACCCATAAGAACCTCGAAGAGGCAATGGAAAAGGGCGAATTTCGTGAAGACCTCTATTACAGACTAAATGTCTTTCCCATCTTCCTGCCACCTCTAAGGGAGAGAAAGACAGATATAATCCTACTTGCAGAACACTTTCTCGAAAAGTTTGCCACCGAGCATAAAAAGGAGATAAAACGGTTTTCAAAGGCCGCCCTTGATTGCCTCATGCAGTATGATTGGCCTGGCAATGTACGCGAGCTTCAAAACTACATAGAACGTGCCGTTCTTATCTGCGATGAGGACATTCTCAGAATACATCACCTGCCTGCAAACCTTCAGATAACCGGTGACGACCTGGCCGAGTCTGGTGGCAGGCCGTCTTTTGAGGACGCAGTTGCAAATTTTGAAAAGGAGCTCATCATAGAGGCCCTAACTGAAACCAAGGGAAATCAGACAAGGGCGGCAAAGCTCCTTGGAACCAGCCTTCGCATAATCAACTATAAGGTCAAGAAGTACGGCATAGATACCTCCGTATTCAAAAAGCCCTCCTGATATTTCCGACATGGCCCGCAAAAGTTACAGATATAACAGGAAGAAAGGCTCAAGGCAGGGCCGCATCCCGTCTTTTCTTATTCCAAAGCCTTCTATTGAGGATCTGCAAAAAAGCCTTTTTGAAGGGGCGGTGGGAGGGCCCCGTATTATCCCAAGGCCCAAGCACAGTATAAGCAGAAAGAACATAGAACCAGAGGCACTAAAGGTACTATACAGGCTAAAGGATCATGGCTACCTTGCATATCTCGTGGGCGGAAGCGTCAGGGAT
This sequence comes from Deltaproteobacteria bacterium, assembly GCA_026985565.1. Taxonomy (GTDB): domain Bacteria; phylum Desulfobacterota; class Dissulfuribacteria; order Dissulfuribacterales; family QOAL01; genus JAADCZ01. The sequence continues at coordinate 3,256 of JALSQG010000191.1, read as the reverse complement.
CTGCTCCTTGGGAAAAAACCAAAGGATTTTGACATTGGAACCGATGCAACCCCAGAGGAGATAAGGAGGCTCTTTCGCTACAGCCGCATAATCGGAAAAAGGTTCAGACTTGTCCACGTTTACTTTCGAGGGGGGAAGATAATAGAGGTATCCACCTTCAGGAGACAGATAGAGCTCGATGACAGGGAGGCAATGAGAGAAGGCCTTGGGCCAGAGAGCATCTTTGGAACCCCAAAGGAGGACGCATTCAGAAGGGATCTGACCATAAACGGCCTTTTTTACAACATTGCAGACTTTAGTGTCATTGACTATGTGGGTGGCATAGATGACCTTAAGGCAGGAATAATAAGGACAATCGGGGATCCTGAAAGACGTTTCATAAGGGACCCGGTAAGGATGCTAAGGGCAATAAGGCATGCAGCCCGCACAGGGTTCAGGATAGACCGGGTGACATGGGAGGCCATCCTTGATCATGGTTCAAAAATCAGGCTTTGTGCAATCCCCAGGGTCAGAGATGAATGGCTAAAGGATTTAAGATCTGGTTTTTCTGCCTCATGGGCCAAGCTCATGCTTGATTCAAACATGTTCCAGCATGTGTTTCCCAGGCTTTGGGGTTATTTTTGTTCCACAGACGGCGGGCAGGCGGATCAAAAGACATTGGATCTCTTCATCTCCATGCTCAAGGAGGTGGATGAGGTTGTAAGGGGCAACGGCAAGGGTTTGCGGGATTCGTTCTTTCTTGCGGCAATGCTTTATCCGCTTCTTCATTTTTCCCCAAAGTGGAAGGCCCTTGAACCGGTAAAGGTCAGATGGCCCACCCACGAGATCAGGGCAATTGTGGATTCAGCATTTTTTCCATACGATTTTAAGAGGGCAGACAGGGAGCACATGGCACAGCTTCTTTCCAGTCAGTGGCCAATAATCTTTTGTGTGTCCAAAAAACGGTGGCAGAAACGGGTGTATTCAAAGGCCATGTTTCCTGAGGCCCTACTGCTTTACAACTGCTTGCAGCGGGCCCGTGGGAGAAAAGTCCTTGAACTTGATGACATTCCTGGCAAAAAAGGCCAAGGGTCCCCAAAGAAGAGAGGAAGGCAGGGACGAAGGAGGGGAAAATCAAGATATTTCAGGAACAAGTCAGGGGGTAAACAGACATGAAGCTTAGACAGAACGCCAGAGAGTTGGTCCTTCTTGAGCTTTCTGGTACAGGTCTTCTTCTCGGCGAGGTAAGATACAACAAGCAGACAGAGACGGTGATGTTCGCCCTTGAAAAGTCTGCCTTCTTTGATTTCTACTTCCCATGCTCCGTCTCTTTCGACCCTCAAAGGGGGCCTTTGGTCCATCCCCATGTGGTAAACGCAATGACCACCTCATCCATAAGGATACAAAGGGACAGGGTGAATTTTTTCGTCCTCTCCCATGACATAGCTCCTACCCTAAAGGCCCAATACACCGAGATCATAAACCAGGTGGCAGGGCTTACCCGCCAGGAGCCACAGGCAAGCCCCAAAGGCAGGCAAGAAGAAACTAAGGGTGCATCCAGAGTAATAGACATTTTAAAGCTCAAGGGTCGCAAAAACGAACCTAAAGACACCAAATGATTCCATATCCAAGGCTTGATCCCACCATAATCAAGATAGGCCCCTTTGCATTAAGGTGGTATGGGCTTATGTATCTGTTGGGATTTGTCGCCTCCTACATCTTGGTTAAAAGACAGATCCGGGAGGAATACAGGCAAGGCCTTGTGAACGACTTCAAGAGGGAAGAGGGCCTTCTTGAAGGCATAGTGGTGGCCCTTGTGGCAGGGGTCATACTTGGAGGCAGGTTTGGATACGTGCTTTTTTACAACCTCCCCTACTTCTTGCACAATCCCATCGAGATATTTGAAACGTGGCATGGAGGCATGTCCTTTCATGGCGGTGCCATTGGTGTGGTGCTGGCTGGTTGGATTTATTGCAAAAGGCATGATACGGACTTTTTCAAATGGGCAGACAGGTTTGTGGTGACCGTTCCCATTGGCCTTGGCCTTGGGCGAATAGGAAACTTCATAAACGGAGAGCTTTTCGGAAGGCCAACCGATGTACCGTGGGCAATGATCTTCCCCCAGGGCGGCCTTGTCCCAAGACACCCTTCCCAGCTATATGAGGCCTTTTTTGAAGGCGTTGTCCTTTTTTCAATTCTTTGGCCCCTCAGGGGAAAAAGATGGCCTTCAGGGTCAAAACTTGCCCTATTCTTTGTGCTTTATGGAATCATCCGTTTTTTCCTTGAGTTTTTCCGGGAACCAGATCCTCAGCTTGGATTCATTGCCTTTGGATGGCTTACCATGGGGCAGTTGCTGAGCCTGCTTTTAATGTTTCTGGGATTAGTCCTGTTTCTTTATGTTGAAAGAAAAAAGGCACGTCAGGAGGTTGCACATGCTGCTCGTTGATGCAAAGACCATGCAGGCCCTTGATTCAAGGACCATAGAAGGGGTAGGCATCCCAGGCCTGATCCTTATGGAAAATGCCGGCCTTGGCTGTGTAAAAATTATACTTGAGGAGTTTGGACAAGAGCTGAAAAAGGGATGCCTTGTGGTGGCAGGGCCCGGTAACAATGGAGGTGACGGCTTTGTGATTGCAAGGCATCTTTTCCAAAAGGGCTATGACGTAAAGATCTTGTGTCTGAGCCTGGCTGATAAATTCAAGGCAGATGCCCTTACAAACTTAAAGGCCTGTCAGGGATTGGGGCTTCATATAATTGAGGCACCATCTGAAGAGGCCCTCCATGACCGGGGGCATCTTTTCAAAGAAATGGGAGTCATTGTGGACGCAATGTTTGGCACTGGTCTTGGCCGGGCCCTTGAGGGGAGGTTCAGCCAGGCCGTAAGTCTTATCAATACATCGAAGCAACGTGTCTTTTCAGTTGATATTGCATCCGGCCTTAGCGCAGATACGGGCCAGGTGCTTGGTGCAGCAGTAAAGGCAGATGTCACTGGCACCATGGCCATTCCAAAGGTTGGCCACGTGAACTGGCCTGGCATCCTTTATACAGGAAAACTCAGGGTGATAGACATAGGCATACCTTCCTTTGTCATAGACGAGGCGGAAGAAAGGTTCGAGCTGTTCGATGACTCTGCCTGCTGTTCCGTGTTCAGACCACGGCCTGCTGACGGGCACAAGGGCACCTTTGGACACGTGATCATCTTTGGAGGCTCAAGAGGAAAGACAGGGGCAGCATGTCTTTGCGCCCATGGCGCCCTCCGCTCAGGGGCAGGCCTTGT
>JALSQG010000190.1 GCA_026985565.1 Deltaproteobacteria bacterium | reverse complement strand
GCCAAGGTGATTGCAGAGAACTTTGATTCAAATCCCTTTGAATTTTTCGAGTTCAATCTCACTCAGTTTGCTGGTCCTGAAGAGATAAATTCTGCAATAGACCTTGTGCGGGCAAGTGTTGCAAAGGGCAGGGTTCCAGTTGCCTTTTGGGATGAATTTGATTGCCGCTATGACAATAACGAGTTTGGTTATTTGCGATATTTTCTTCCCTCCATGCAGGATGGTGTTACATACGTAAACGGTATCCCAAGATACATTGGCAGAAGCGTCTTTGTGTTTGCAGGTGGTGTCAAGGATTCATATTCTGCCATGGAGGCCATGTTGAAAACCGACAAGCAGGACGAGCTTGGCAAGATAAAGGCCCTCAAGATCCCTGACTTTATGAGCAGATTGCGTGTGGTAATCGATATAGACGGGATCGACATACCAGAAGAGCTCCTTAGGGATTCTGCTTCTGGAGCAGAGCTTGAGATGTTAAAACGCATACTGCTAAAAAGGGCATTCATCATAGCCCATCAGATGGAGACCCACTGGAAGAAGGCAGCCAGAAAGACATCGGGCCTTCTTTTACGGCTCCTTGTTGCAAAGTACAAGTTTGGGGCAAGGAGTATAGAGGCAGTCATTGAGGCGAGTCAGGCGGCAGATCGCTTGGTTTATGGCCTTCCGGAACTGATAGCCCCACCTAGTGCGCGTATTCATGCACAGTGGCGCGTCGGCCTTGAAAGGCGCATAGATAGAATAAGGAAGGACTTTGGAATGAGGGGAATCTGGTAATTGTGATTCCTCCAGAGGGTTGTCAGCCGGTTCCTTTTGCAAGTTGCAAATGGTGTGTCCTTCTTGTTGCACTTTTGCTCTTTTCATTTTGCTTTCCCTTAGACAATCTTGTCTTTACAGGTCTTATACCCATCTCCAATACCAAAGTGGCCACACTCTGGGCCCATCTGGCAGACACCTTTGGAAATGGCCTTATCCTTGTTCCCTTTGCATTTTTGCTTGGCTTTACCCTTCCCTTGTCTCACAGAGGGTCGAGGCGTTACGTATTCACCTCTCTTTTGAAGGCCTTTTGTCTTACTGGAATCTTTGTACCATTTATTAAGTTTGCAATAGGAAGGCCAAGGCCTGGGGCGGGACTTGACAGCTGGCAGATTAGTCCTTTTTCTTCTGAAAACGATTTTCACTCCTTTCCATCAGGCCATACTGCAGCAGTTTTCTCTATGGCCCTGCTTTTGTCTTTTCATTTTCCCCGCCTAAGGTGGGTGTGGTTTGCCTTTGCATTGTTTGTATGCCTTGGAAGGCTGGTTGGCCAATCCCATTACTTTACCGACATCCTGGGAGGGGTTCTTGTTGCGATTTTGGCAGTTCGGATTGGGCTTAGCCAGTGTAAAATGCATCACTTTGTTTTGCCAAGATGGTTCCATGTCAGTAACAGGTGATAGTATAGTTTGCATTATCAAACGAAAGGAGCAGTGATGTCTGTTGTCCTTCTTGGTTATCACAACAT
>JALSQG010000189.1 GCA_026985565.1 Deltaproteobacteria bacterium | reverse complement strand
ATGGAACAGAAAAGGATCTTGAAAGGATTTTCCGAGAAATAGAGCGTGCAGAGTACAGGCTCAATGACAATCTTTCAAAAATCAAGGGGCTTTCCACGCAAAAGGCCCGTTTGGAAAAAGATCTTAAAGGTGCCAGAAGCTTGCTCAATGAAAAAAGGACATTACTTGCAAAAAGGCAAAATGTTCTTCAGGAAATAGAAAGGCTCACGGATAAAAAAAGAGAAAAAAAGATGTTCCTTGACAGGGAAAAAGGAAGGCTCAAGTCAAAACTGTCAAAGATAGCAATGGAACTAAATGGGCTTGGTATCAGGCTTTCAGAAAATGAGCAAAAGATGGCCCAGATAAGAGATGTCCTTTCTATAGATTATAGAAAGAAAATAGATGAAATCTTAAATGATGAATCCCTTTATTCAGATGAGGACATGTCCACACTTCAAGGTCTTCTCGATGATTGCAAAAGGAGGCTTGAATCCTTTGGCCCTGTAAATCTCATGGCCGTTGATGAATACAGAAGCCTTGATGAAAGGCTTGGATTTCTTTTGGAACAAAAGCAGGATGTAAAAGGCTCCTTAAAAGACATTGAAAGGGCAATAGATCGCATAGACAGGGAGTGCCGCAAAAAGTTTAGCTCTGCCCTTGATGCAATCAATGAGAGCCTCAAAGAGATTTTCCCCATACTTTTTGAGGGAGGACAGGGCTGGCTTGAGCTTGTGGATGAAAAGAGAGTCCTTGATTCCGGTGTGGATTACAATCTTAAGCTTCCAGGAAAGCGCATAGGCAGCCTGTCTTTACTGTCAGGAGGCGAAAAGGCCCTTTCTGCCCTTGCCCTCATCTTTGCCATATTCCTTATGAAGCCTGCCCCCTTTTGTCTTCTCGATGAGGTGGATGCCCCCCTTGATGATGCAAACACACTTAAGTTCAATTCACTTGTGAAGCGGATATCAACAGGATCACAGGTCATTGTTGTAACCCACAACCAAAATGTTATGGAGATGGCAGACTGTCTGTATGGCGTGACAATGGAAGAAAAAGGGGTTTCAAAGCTCGTTACTGTAAAGATGGTGTAATTTTTCTTAAATTAAATTCCTTTTTTTACGATAAGATAAAAAAATCCAATCTTGTTTCAGGGAAGTGGTGCTTTCATGGCAAATCAGTCCACATCAAACATCTTTTTGGTGGAACAGGTGACCCAGGTTGCAAGGATTGCCCTTAAAAATCTTGTGGCCAAGGGGCTATTGCCCTGGCCTCAACTTTACAGCAAGGAATTTTGGGACATAGCAATATCTGAAGATTTTTCAGATGTTGCAAGGTTGAGGGACCAGGATCCGGTACTTACACCAGAGCTTCTTCAGGAGTTCATTGATGAAACCAATGACATCCTCGGAGAGGTAAAAGACACAGTAGAAGAATTTGTTCAGGTTACAAAGGATCACGTAAGTGAAGTGCATCAGTCCTTAAAGTCCATGGACCAAAAGGATGAAGAAAGGCTCTTCCACGATGACATAGAAAGCCTTCGTGTGAAGAACAGGAATCTGGAACAAAGGGCAAAGGAGACTGAAAAAAAGGTAAAAGAGCAGGCACGTGTCATTGCAGAGCTAAGGGCAAAGGTGCGGGTTGATGAGCTAACAGGCCTTTTGAACAGGCGAGCTTTTGAAAAGGATATTGTCAAAGAGGTATCCCGTGTAAAAAGATACAAATGTCCCCTTTCCTTAATCATGTGTGACATAGACCATTTTAAAGAGGTTAACGATACTTATGGTCATACCATCGGAGATAAGGTGCTCAAACATCTTGCCCACATATGGAAAAAAAGCGTAAGAGAGATAGATGCCATTTATAGATATGGCGGCGAGGAGTTTATTATTCTTACACCACATACGGCAAAGGAAGATGCCTTTAAACTGGCAGAAAGGCTTAGAAAGAGGGTAGGAAGTTACAGATTCGTAGTTGAGCCACCAGATAAATACATAAAGATAACCGTATCCTTTGGCGTTTCCGATATAAAGGCTGACGAGCCTATCTTAGCGGCATTAGAAAGGGTTGATAAGGCCCTGTACAAGGCAAAAAAGTCTGGCAGAAACTGTACTGTGATGCTTTAAGCTTCGTTTTCGGCCTCATTTACCAGCCAATCAAAAGGGAAATCTTGAAAGATAATAGCTTCCTGAATGTCCGTTTATATCCAGCCAATCAAGCCTTCGTGGCATACCGTTTTCAAATAAAAGATTAACAGAGCCAACAGTGGCCGGAAATGGCTTGATCTGCCCACAGGTAAGGCACGGACCTCCTTGCCACTGTAAAATCTGGGCCGTAACATTTCCTGTTAAAGTATCGGCTATATCAGCAGAAAATGTCCACCACCTTGGCTCACCGTTTTCGTCGTAGTGATACCATGCGGCAAATAACAAATTAGATTGAAAATCCATGAATATCCCGTTCCCAGGTTTGTTTTCATCCCACCACCAACCGTTTCTGGAATCTGCCTCATCCTGACCTGATGCAAAGATGAATCTTTGTAGCTCTTGTCTGTTCATGCGGTTGTTTTGAGGGTTACGCACATACATGAGTGCCCTTTGATCATTTAAAAAAAGAAATGTTACCTCACCAACAGACTGAGAATAAAATTCCTGCACAGGGCCTCCAACAGGCCAACCATGCCACTTCATGAGTGCAAATGGCCCAAGCATGGAAGATGCTGCAGGACCGCTTGCAGTCAGCCAGACTGGTTTTGACTCAGGTCCTGACCGATTGTACGTATAAATTGCAAGAAAGTCTGAGCCATCTTTTCTTTCGAGACTAAATCCTGAGCCATCCTTTTGGGGATTCCACCAAAAGCCTGTCTGGTAGTTTTCTGAAAGGTCTGCAACCCTTGATACGTCAAGGAGTCCGCACCCAGTGACATCATCCTGCCCAACCGTGTAAATGTCCCTTGCAAGAAGCTCAAGGGCTGCCTGGATCTGATCTGGTCCCCAATTTGGCCTTGCATCCTTTATGAGTGCTGCCGCACCGGCAACTGTTGGTGCAGCCGCACTGGTGCCAGAAAAATCTGGCTCGCTAAAGGTGTCTATGCCAGAAAACCCACTGATATCCGGCTTTACCCTGCCGTCCCATGTGGGACCTCTGCTTGAAAAATCAAGCGGGTGACCCGAAAGGTCTGCTGCCCCGACAGCCATGACAAGTGGGCTGTCTGCCGGCTGCAAAATGGACTGCTGGGGCATGCTCGGATTTATTTCATCAATGTATGAGCCTTCAACGAACATGTGAACGTTGACCAGCCTGTTTGTATTGTCGTTTACGAGAAATATGTAATAGGTGCGGCCAGGCTCTGTCTGAAAGGTAACCGACTCTATTGGCATCTGGCCGGTTTCGCCTGTCTGGGGATTTACGCTTGAGGCCACGTCTTCCACGGTATCGCTGAATGGAAGAGGGCTTAGAACAAGAAGGTCTATATCCTGATCGGGGCTTGCATCCTCTGGGTTATCTCCCCAATCGTCCCAGTTTACTGCCACTGTAACTTGATCATATGTTTGAGCAGAAAAAGAGACAGCCCCTGTAGTGGAAGGAATGTCCACAAGGGTGTCACCATCTTCATCGAGGTTTTCACCTTCCCAGTGATTCTTGGCGCTGTTTCCTGCAGCAAAGACTGGAAGTATTCCAGCTGATCTCATACTTCCTGCCTTCTTGCTGCACCAGCCCTTGCCATCCATTGGACCACAAAGCCAGTAGCCAAGGGAGCAGCTGACAATATCCACCCCAATGTCCTTAAGCCAGTCAACGGCTTTAAGAAACTCCTCGGTGGTGCTGACTGCCACAAGGTATAGCTTGGCGTCTGGTGCCATATCGTGAATTATCTCTGCAACCGCCGTCCCGTGGGCTTGACTTGGGCAGTAGGAAAAACCGCAGATGTCATGTCTGAAATTTTTGGTGACAAGCTCTTCTGGAAGCTCACTGCCTTCAAGCAAACTGTATCCGTAAAAACCAAGATCGATTATGCCCACCTTTACCCCTTTGCCGGTAATTGCGCTTTCCTGCAGGATGTCCGCCCCGGAAGCAGAAACCGCCTGTGAGATCACACTCTTTCCAGAAAGCCTGATAGGTTCACTGATGTATGAAACCCCATCCCATTTGGCCACCTGACCAAGTAACCCTTTTTTCAAGGTGACCTGGATCCTTCTTTTTCCCATTGTCTCAACAGTTGCACCAAGGGCCAAGAGCCTTTCGGCAACCCTTTGGGCAGCGTTGTCTTTGATGTGCAGAACCACTCTGATGGAAGAAGTAGTAATGTCAGACTGTGGCAAAAGCTGTGTGTTACTTTCCAAAAGCCTTGAAAGGTGCGTATCCATGACAGGATTTTTGCTTTTTTTAAGGGTAGTTGCTACCCGAACTGCCTTTTGTCTCAACCTTTCAATCTCAGATTGCTCTCCTTGGTATGTTTGTGCCAAAGAGGATGAGGCAAAAAACAGCGGCCCTAAAAATACAAAGACCAAGGCCCACCTTTTCATAACGGCTACTGACAGGATATTAAGGATGCGCATGCCGAAATGATAACAGGTGGGCAGGGAAATGAAAGGGGAAGGATCTTATTTGGGCAATTCGCAAACAAACGGTAGATTACGACAACCTTAAAAAGGGTCGCGAACCCTGTTCGCCCTGCGAGGAGTAGTGTGAAAATTTTCCATGAAAGACGCACGTCTTAAAAGAAGGTTTTTAATAACATCAGTTTTTTCTGAAATGTGTTGATCAAAGGCGAGAAAATTTTCAGGCCCTTCCATTTTTTTTAAAAAATCTCTAAAATTACCAGTAAAGTCCACATCAGGTCTTTGTTGGAGGGAAGTTTCCATGCAGGGAGATTTAGTTATATGAAAAAGGTGATGCTTTCGGTTCTTGGCCTTTCTCCCCAGGTTTTGACCGAGGCCCTGTATGCACTATTTATGCAAGGCCGGATGGTTGATGAAATACACGTTATTACAACCCAGACTGGACGGGATCTTATCCATGCAGGTCTTTTGGCTTCAGGAGAGGGGGCGTTTTTTAGGTTTCTTGACGAATATGAGATTCCAAGATCATCTGTGACCTTTCCTCCAGGCAACGTGCATGTTCTTCGTAACGAAAGCGGGGAAGAATTACCAGACATTGTAACCCCAGAAGATAACGAGGTGCTTGTCAAAAAATGTATGGAACTGGCATGGCAGCTTACAAAGGATGTGAATCAGTCAGTCTACTTCCTCATCGCTGGTGGTAGAAAGACCATGAGTGCATGTCTTGCCCTTGCAGCCCAATTTTATGGCCGGGAATGTGACAGGATATTTCATGTGCTGGTCTCTCCAGAGTTTGAAAACTGCAGGGAATTCTATTTTCCACCCAAGGTTTCTAAACTCGTTTCAACAAAGGATTCAAATGGCAAGGTCTGTTACAGGCACACAAAGGATGCAAGGATTTGGCTAGTGCCAATGCCATTTGTATCAGTAAGGAACAGGCTTAGTGAGGGAGATCTTCGAATGCCCCAGGAGCCAGATATCCTTTTATCAGCACTTGTAAAGGACAGTCCGCCAAGGCTCATTGTGGATCTTGACGAGTCAAGGCTTGTTTTCAGGGGAAGGCAGTTGGATCTGCCACCAATAATGACGGCCCTTTATGCCTTTTTTGCACATTTGAAAAGACAGTGTAGTTGCAAGGGTAATAAGACCCTGTGTGAAATGTGTCAAGTTAGCCTGGAAAATATTGTAAATAATAAGGAAAATCAAAAGATTATTCGTTCATACTATGAGCGGATCAGAAAGGGCATGCCCTATTCGCTTCCGCTTTCTTCAAGTGGGATCGCAAATCTCGACGCACCCAATTTTGCAACATACAGATCTAAGCTTAATAAAAGGATAGAGAAGACCTATGGAAATTTTGCCAAGGAGATAGAAATAAGATCATGGGGGGCGAAAAATAACAAAAGATATGGAATAGGTCTTTTGCCAAAATGGATTGAAATAAAGGGAGAAATTTGAATGAATGTTAGAAATTTAACTGAATGGAGTTTTTCGGGTGAATTTTAAATGATTTGCTATCTGAAATACGATTTTGACTGTTCTTGGCTAAGCAACGCATACATGCCTCCATACTGGGGGTCAGCCCTTCGCGGCGGACTTGGAAAGTGGCTCAGGCAGACAAGCTGTATTTTGAAGACAAGAAATTGCAACGGCTGCGCAGTAAGGGCCTCTTGCGCCTATGGTTTTATCTTTGAGACTGAAAAAATCCAAAGCGGCCAAAGAAAAGGTAATATAAATGTACGCCCGCACCCCATCGTGCTCGAGCTTCCGTTTCCCTGTGATTTTTCAACAGATGAGGGCATGGGCTTTAGGTTCTCCATCCTGCTTATGGACAGGGCCAATGAGTTTTTCCACCACATCCTCTTTTCCATTGTAAAGCTTGGCCAGGAAGATGGCATAGGGGCAAGGACCAGGCAGGGATACGGCAGATTCCAGGTGGACAGTGTCAGGTGTGGAGATGAAGTGGTCTATGACAGAAAGGGCGCTGAAATTAAGAAGCCTTCAGCCTTGAGGAAACTGGATCTTGATGAGATGTCCACCAAGAAGAAAGCCGAAGTCTGCATGGGCAAAAACAATCTGGAAGTAAAGTTTGAGACCCCTTTCAGGGTCAAGTACAAGGGCCGTTTCAGCCAGAAGGTGCCATTTCACCTGCTCATACGGACAGCCCTTAGGCGGCTTTCATCCCTTGAGGCAGCCTATGGCCAAGGAGAGCCGGAGATTGACTATTCAGGCCTGATCAAGGCGGCAGAGGAAATCAAAACAGTCAGGGAAGACCTTCGATGGGCAGAGGTGCCCAGGTACAGCTCAAGGCAAAAGAGCAAGATGATGATAGGAGGGCCAGTAGGAACAGTGACCTACAAGGGGGATGATCTAGGTCGGTTTCTGTCCTTTTTAAAATACTGCGAAGTGGTTCATTTGGGAAAGCAGACCTTTTTCGGGCTGGGGAAGATAAGGGTAATTTCA
>JALSQG010000188.1 GCA_026985565.1 Deltaproteobacteria bacterium | reverse complement strand
CCAACAAGCTTTTTTCCTTTCACAACAGGTACGCCAGAGATCCTGAACTCTTTCATTATCTCCTGTACCTGCCAAAGTTTGTGCTCTGGAGTAACCGTTACAGGATCAATTATCATGCCGCTTTCAGACTTCTTTACCTTTTCTATCTCCTTGACCTGCCGCCGGATGGACATATTCTTGTGAATGACACCTATGCCTCCTTCCCTTGCCAGACTTATGGCAGTGTCTGCCTCCGTAACCGTATCCATAGCCGCACTCAAGATAGGAATATTGAGACGGATGGAGGCTGTAAGTGGCGCTGAAATATCCACATCTGCTGGCAACACCTCTGAAAAAGCAGGCACAAGAAGAAGATCGTCAAAGGTATAGGCCTCTGGCACTGGATGGTTCAACATAAAAGTCACACTCCTTTTCTATGAAGGCGGCAAGAAGCCCAAGCAGAATACCGCCATCGCTTATGATTAATTTCCTTAATCCTAAATATCTAATTAGCTCAAGCAAAATTGCAATGCCTGCAGGGAAAATATCGGCTCTTTCACTTTCAAGGCCGGGAATTTCTTTCCTTTTGGAAACATCCATTTCAACCATCTTATCATACATATCTTTAAGGGCATCCCCGTTGATATCAAACCCTCGGACCCTTGCAGGGTCGTACTGCAAAAGGCCTAAGCTCACTGCGGCAATGGTGGTAGCCGTGCCTCCAGTTGCCACTGCCTGCCCAATACCTGAAAAAATCCCTTTCAGGTTGCATAGCCCTTCTTCAATTGCATCTGCTGCACGATCTCTGAGACATTGTCTCAAGTTTTCGCCACTATGCTTGCAGGCCTCCAGGAGGCTTACAGCACCTATATCAAGACTTTTAGCCTCGATAACCCTATCCTTTTCACATAGGGCTACCTCCGTACTTCCACCACCAGAATCCAACATTATCCAAGGTCCTGAAACAGCTGGTATGCTAAGGTATGCCCCCTTTACGGCAAGGGCTGTCTCTTTATCAGGATCGATGATTTCCATCTGAATGCCAAGGTCTTTCATTTTTTGAACAAACTGGTAAGAATTTGAGGCACGCCTGAAGGCGGCAGTGCCAATGGCCTTTATTTTGGTGATGTCATATTTTTGTAATATGGACCGAAAATCATAAATGGCTTTTAAGGCCTCTTCCATGGCCTTTTGGGAAAAAATGCCTTTTGGGGCCACAAGAGCGCCAATTCGTACATTTCTTCTTAAAGAAAAAAGCACCCTTGCCTCTTCTCCTGAAACTTCTGCCCCAACCACCCTGAAGGTCTGGGAGCCAAGATCCATCACTGCCACTTTGCAACCCTGTAAGTCCATGATCTCCAAATTAAAATGGACAGCCGAGTTCATCAAGGCACAGACTCCATCTGTTCATTTTGCCCATGGGAAACACCTTGTGAAAGGTCTCATTGACAGTGCGGACTTGGGGCATTAAATTGGCCACTTGAGTTCTTCAAAGCAAAAGACATCAAGCAGACTCTCTGTCTGCCCTATGGGGAGAATATATGTTTGGGCTGGGATTGCCGGAGCTTTTGGTAATACTTTTTATTATTCTCATAATTTTTGGTGCAGGAAAGCTGCCCCAGATAGGAGAAGGCCTTGGAAAAGGCATAAGCAACTTTAAAAGGTCCCTAAAAGACAATGAAGATAAAGACGGCCCAAACGAAGATTCTGAAAAGAAAGAGTGAACATTTTCCCTCTGTTTCCATCCATCTTTTTCTAAATTCCAGAGATTAAACCCATGAAGAGCAAAGCCAATGATTCCAAAGCCAATATAGTGGTACGATTTTTTTCGTCTGTTAAGTTAGCAATATTTCTTTTTATCATTTTAGCCATCACATCCATCATCGGAACAGTATTGCCTCAAGGCGAAAGTCTCCAGTTCTATTTAGAAAACTATGGTCCCTTTTACTTCAAAATAATCAAGAACCTTCATTTGTACGATACATACCATGCGTGGTGGTACTTGGGGTTAATGGGCCTTTTCAGCATAAACCTGATAGTGTGCACAATAAAAAGGCTTCCTTACACACTAAGGCTTTACAGCCGTGACTATCTCGACTTGGCAAAAGATGATCTACTAAGACGTCCCCTAAGGACAAAGTGGCAGGCAAGAGAAAAGACAAACCCTGGTCATCTCAGGCAAGAGATAGTCTCCGTATTTTCTGCCCTTGCTGGCAAACCAAGATCCAGGCAAGACGTTGATGGTGGCCAGTTACTGCTGTCTGAAAAAGGCAGATGGAACTACTGGGGGGTCTATCTGATACACATAAGTGTCCTTGTTATATTCGCAGGGGCGATATTTGGTACATTTACGGGCTTTAAGGGACGAGTCATGCTCTTAGAAGGGGAGAAGACCGACCATGCCATCCAAATGGATTCACACGGTAACGTGAAGAAGATCCCCCTTGGCTTTGATATAAAATGCAACCATTTCAAAGTAGACTTTTATCCAAATGGCGCCCCAAAGCTTTTCAAGTCGGACCTTAGCATACTTGAGAAGGGTAAAGAGGTGCTACACAAATCTATTGTGGTAAATTCCCCTCTAACATACAAGGGGATCACCTTCTATCAGTCTTCATACCAGTCAGTCCCGGACTTGAAGGTAAAAATGGTCTCAAGTGATGGGGAGCAAAAAATATTTGATCTGTCTGCCTTTGACAGGGGCCTTTGGCCTGAAAAGGGTATACTTATTGGCATATTAAAATATCTTCCAAACGTGCACGGGGCCCCGGCAGCCAGGGTTTATGTGGGAGACCCATCAGGCAGCAATGGAGATGCCGTATGGCTTCTTATGGGAAATGACAGAGAACTTAACATTGGCAAGAACACCTATCGTATATCCCTTGTCTCGGCAAAGGAAAAATACATGACAGGGCTTCAGGTAAAGAAAGATCCTGGGGTTTGGTTGGTTTGGCTTGGCTGTGCGTTGATGGTGTTAGGTTTTGGAATCGTTTTCTGGGTCGGTCACAGACGGATTTGGCTTTGGATAGGAGAAAAAGACAAGGATCTCCATATAATTCTTGCCGGTCAAACCAACAAAAACAAGGTCTCCTTTGAAAGGGAGTTCGAAAAAATAAAAGATGGCATCACCAAACAGATAGGAGAACAGTAACGCATATGAGCAGTTCATACATTCTTAGCCTCACTACCTTTGTATATCTTGGCGCCACAGCAATCTATCTGCTCTACTGGATCTTTCGTTTGGAGAAGGTAGGAATCTTGGGTACTGTGGTAACCGCCTTGGGATTCATTATGCAAACGGTTGGGATTGGCATGCGCTGGCATGAATCCTACCAGATGGGTTATGGACATGCCCCCTTGTCAAATTTGTATGAATCCCTGGTTTTCTTTGCATGGGTAACGATCCTTGTCTATCTTGTAGTGGAGTTCAAGACAAAAAACCGGGTCATTGGGGCATTTGCCACACCGTTTGCCTGTCTGGCAATGGCTTATGCATCCTTTAGCCCGAACGTTCAAGACTCCATACAGCCTCTTATCCCCGCACTTCAAAGCAACTGGCTGTTGGCACACGTAATTACTTGCTTTCTCGGCTATGCCTCCTTTGCCGTTGCCTGTGGTTTTGGCATCATGTACCTTATTCGTGGAGACGGACCGTCGTCATCGTACCTGTTGGAGGCTCTGCCATCCAGGAGGGCCCTGGACGAACTGATGCATCAGACCATCATATTTGGTTTTCTCTGGCTTACAGTTGGCATAATTACAGGCGCAGTATGGGCAAATCAGGCATGGGGCACTTACTGGAGCTGGGATCCTAAAGAAACCTGGTCTCTTATTACATGGTTCGTATACGCCACGGCCCTCCATGCAAGATTCGTAAGGGGATGGGCTGGGAAAAAGATCGCCTATCTATCCATCATCGGTTTTGTTTCTGTCATTTTCACCTATTTCGGTGTAAACTTTTTGCTATCAGGGTTGCACAGCTATGGGTCAAGTTAAAAGCAGCCCAAGGAGGACAATATGTTTGGATTAGGCACACAGGAACTGTTGGTAATTCTGGTCATTGCACTTTTTCTTTTCGGGGGCAAAAAGCTACCTGAGATAGGCGCAGGCCTTGGAAAGGGACTCAGGGCATTCAAGAAAGGCCTGAACGAGGTGGAAGAAGACCTGCAAAAGGAGTCAACTGAACAAAAAAAGACAGAAATCGAAGAAGGGCCAAGGGAGAAACCTACAGCCTCCTGAAAATTCCCTTGCCATGGGTCCTGACTGTTGCTGCCTTATTCTGGCAGCTGGCAAAGGCACAAGGCTTTTGCCCCTTACAAGATTCGTTCCTAAGCCGCTTTTCCCCCTCCTGGATATCCCTGCCCTTGAGCACCTTGTAAAAAAGATCAAAAACTCAGGGATATGTCAAATCGCTATAAACTGTCACCACCTAACCAGAGAAATTGAAAAATGGCAGAAAAATTGTCAGGTGGCCCACTCAACGACCCTCCTTTACGAAGACGTCTTGCTGGATACTGGAGGCGCCATAAAAAACTTCTTTGAAACCTTTGGTTTTTCACATCCACTACTTGTTTACAATTCAGATATAGTCTCCAACGTGAGTATCTCAAAATTTTATGAGATTTTTTTAAGAAGAGGCTGTGACGCCCTGTTGTGCCTTCATGATATGGATAGATTTAATAAGGTGAAATTAAACGGTCCGAAGATCCAAAGTCTTAGCGCCAGTGGAAAGGACTGCCTTGCTTACACTGGCATTTCCATATTCAGACCAGGATGTTTCATGAATGCTCCAGATGGGCCATTTCCCTTAGTGCCTTATGTGGAAATGCTTATCAAAAATGGGCTTTCCATTGAAGGATGTCTTGCTGAGGAAGTTGTTGAGGGTGGTAGCGACAATGACTGGTCTTGGTACGATATAGGAACTCCAGCAGAATATTTAAAGGCAAACTTCCATCTTCTTGAAAGGATTGGTAAAAAAAGTCTGATTAACTCGGCCGAGGTAGATGGGGAAGTGGAAATTGAAAGTAACGCAATCATAGGCACGGGGGCAAGAATAAGGGGCAGGGGCATTATTGAAAACGTGGTCATATGGCCAGGGACAGAGATGACTATAGATGGCACTTTAAAAAATGCCATCATAACACCATTTGCAAGGATTTCATGCACGGAGAATCGTTGATGGGTGAAGAAAAGTCAGAAAGTACCGTGTTAAGACTTTCATTAAAGATGGTTGAGCTTTGGCTTTCTTCGTGTAGAACTGTCTTTTATGGCCATGACGATTCAAAAAGACTTTTGGGCCAGGGACAGGTGATCGTTGCCCTTTGGCACTGCAGTCTCATATATTGCCTGTACCATTTCCGCAAACATCCTGCAGCAATTATGGTTAGCGGCAGCAAGGACGGAGAATGGGTGGCCAGGGCCCTTAGAATATGGGGGCAATATCCGGTACGGGGCTCTAAGCTAAAGGGTGGCCTTGCAGCAATAAAAAAAATGGCCAAGATGCTTGGTGAAAAGAGGATACACGCGGGCATTGTGGCAGATGGCTCCAAAGGACCTCCATGCATTGCGCAGATTGGTGCTGTCGTGCTTGCGCGAAACACAGGCTGTCCGATAGTACCGGTTGGCATTTCGGCTCGGCCTGCTTACTATTTCAACAGTTGGGACAGGTTAATGCTCCCCATGCCATTTTCTAAGGTGGCAGTTGTCTATGGCCCACCCCTTTATGTTCCGGACAAGACAAAAGGGATAGAGCTTGAACAAGCCAGAATCCTTCTTGAAAGGGAGCTAAACAAGGCTTCCATGAAGGCAAACAGACTCTGCAGGCAATGAAAGGCCAATGCAACTGTGGAAAAACCTCTCAAAAAAAGAGCAGCAAACCGTGCTTGATATTTGGGAAAATGGTCCTGACTGTGCAAAGTTTTTGTCAAGAAGGATTAATCTGGAACTTGGCCAAACAATGAAAATGCTTTCAAGCCTTGAAAAATATGGATGGCTTCAAAGGGTGCAAGGGACCTTCCTTTTCAAAAGGGGCATGAAAAAGCCAAAACATATGAACCATACCTATTACCAGCTGACAAAGAGGGCAGAAAAAGAGCTCAGATTCCTTGCAAGAAAGGGGCTCGTCTGATTTATTACCTGCCATGAATTTCATGCACATGCTTCCTAACATCAACTGGCTGGATCTGGTACTTGGCCTAATATTCGTGGTTATCATTGTACGAGGCTTAATAACAGGCTTTAGTCGGACAATTGCAGGGCTTGCCGGTGCCCTAGTTGGCTTCTGGGTAGCGGCAAACTACTATCAGCCTTTGGCTCAAAAGATGTCTTTTTTAATAAAGACAGAAATGTGGCGAGGCCTTGCTTCATTTTTTCTGCTCTTTCTTGCAATCTATCTTGCCTTCTCTATTGCCGGAATACTATTTAGGGGACTGTTTCATGCCCTTCACCTATCAATTTTAGACAGGCTACTCGGAGGCCTTTTTGGTTTCGTAAAGGCCCTTGCCATCTCCGCCATCATCATCTTCATCCTCACCCTGACACTTCCTGATAGCAGCCCCCTTCTGAAAAATTCCTTTCTTTATCCCAAGGTAAGCCAGATGACCAGGATGATGACTGATTTTGTACCGGAGAATCTGAGGGCACGATTCATGTGGAAATGGAGAAAGATGGAGATGCATCTTCATCACACCAAGAAAGAGGCCATCTAAACCTGTGTAAAGGTAGCCTTCTGCCTAAACCACCAGCAAAATGTTTAAGGAGAATCGAAGCGATTCATCAGTACCAGTGCCTCCTGGTTGCCCCCAAGCAAGTATCCATCCCGTTCGCATATTGTCCTGAAAGTCCTAATATTTCCAACAAGCCTTAAAACCTTTTTACGGGTAAAAACAAAACAAGGGCCTTTTGCCAAAAGTGCAGTTTCAAGCCGATTCCTATGTTTTGTCTTTATGCGCATTATATGATGCGATGAGTAAAAGATCATGGAAGGTTTCCACAAACCAAAAGATAGCATCCTTACCTTACGATTTGTTCTTGCCTCTTCC
>JALSQG010000187.1 GCA_026985565.1 Deltaproteobacteria bacterium | reverse complement strand
AACATTTTGAGCCATACTCTACGGCCTTTGGTTCAAAGCCACATTCTTTTTGGGCAAAGGAAAAAAGGCCCCTTATGCCATGCTTGAACAGAGTAGAGATCACTACATATTTCGATGGATCCAAGGGACGCCCAAGATCATCCACTTTTATTGCAAGGCCTGCGCACAGACCAGGTACATAATTTCCATAAAGATCAATATGGAAATGGGTGGTGTCAATAAGCTCTTTGCAGCCACCAGGATTTGATGCCAAGATATTTTGTAGACTCATTCCCTTTTTGAAAAAGGTGTTTAGTGCCCTGCCTCCAGGGTGGATCCAATATCTTTTGATAGCTGCGTCAAGGTTTTTTTCACCGATTTGTGCCATTAATTCATCAAGGCTGTATCGTTTTGACGGATCAAGCTCCTGGAACATTCTGAAAAAATCCTCTGTCCAAATAAAAGGCTTGATTCCTACTTCTTTGCATGCTGCAACCACGCCTTTTACCTTTCCAAAGGGGATATGTTCCAAATGAAAGGGGCTTGAAGAAATGAGCAGGGTGTTTACGCCAAGTTCCTTTATTTTGGAAAGCATGTCACAGGCTATCTCATGCCCCTTAAACCATGAAGAGTTTGTCTCTACATATTCAATGGCTACATCCATATGGTTTGCAACGGTTAATACCTTGGAAAGCCCCTTTACGTTCAAAAAAGGCTCTCCACCCCCAATATGCAGCAAGTGGCATCCAAGGCGTTTGCAAACCTTAAATGAGATGCGTGCTCCTTTTTCATCCATGTAGTCATGAGGCCACCTGGGACCTGAGCGGTAAAGGCAGTGGCGGCAGTGTGACGTGCAATAATAGTTTGTAATTATTCCCCCAGAGATGAGCCTTTTAATGGAGAGCATCGACTCTATGGCCTAGCCAATTTTTATCTCAAGGGAAGTCCGGGATTAAGGGAGGAAAGATCAAGTTTTCCCTTTTCTTTAAAGGGTAGGGAGAAGGCCCTGCCTGCGTTGTCGTTTCCAGAGACGATCCCTTTCATTTCAAAATCCACCTGATGTGCATTTTGCATTGACGAAACTAATCTTATGACATTCAAAACAGATCCTGAAAGCCTTACTGGAACAACCGCCTCCTCATGAGGACCAACTTTTTTGTCCACCTGTTCTGCACCGTCTATGAGCTTTATACCGTTTACATAAAGGGTGTAATCCATAAAATTTACATGCAGGGCTTCAAGATTCGGATTGTATAGTCGGATGTTGGCCGTATAGTTGATGTGGGAGAAGGTGACGTCCTTGACGTTTAGGTTCATGAGCTCCACCTTGGGTGTCACAAACCTTGTTTCGTGGGCGCATGAAGCCAGCAAAAACAAAAAAACGAAACCAGCCAACACCTTTTTCACAATGTCTGGTTTCGCTTTCATGGTTGTAGCCTTAAAAGGCACGGCGGCCTGCCATGCCATATCTGTTATTTTTTAAGAACCTGTTGCCTTTAACATGCTGTTCACCTTTTTAAAAAGGCGAGAAATCTTTCTGGAGGCTGCGCGTCTGTGTAATGTTCCCCTTTTGTGCCCTATCTTGTCTATGTAGCTTTGTGCCTGTTTCAATTTTTCCATGGCAAGCTCTGGCGCCTTTTCGGCAATTGCTGCCTCAACGGCCTTTGTAAGGTTTTTTATCCTGGTCTTGCGCATCTTGTTTCTGAGTCTGCGCTTCCTGTTCTGGCGAACCCGTTTGAGTGCGGATTTATGATTTGCCATTAATCCTCCATAAATCAACAAATTATTATTCATATCAGACTGGCGACCCTTTATAATAGCTCCCATGGAACATGTCAACCAGCAGATACAAATATACCTTGAAAAGCCACTGCTTTTCCTGCACAAACACCTTCATTTTCTTGATGAGGCCTATGTTGATGCAATGGTCATCATACTTGGCTACATCATATTGGCGAAGATCGCAGGGCTTTTCATAGACAAGGCGCTTAAAAGGCTTGCATCCTTAACCCAAATTGCATTTGATGACCAGCTGATTGCATTCATTCACAGGCCCGTAGTCCTGACTATTATGTTTTTGGGCCCTTTGCATGTGGCAGTCAGTACACATTTGCCCTCTCCTTGGGATTTCATTGTCACAAATACCATCAAGACCATGATAATCCTGGTGTGGTGGCTTCCTACTGCACATTTCATTGCCACGTTCAGATTCAAAGCGCCCCATCTCCTTTCTGAAAGGGCCAAGATCGGCAGGGAGGTGTTTCTGCTTTTCCGCAACATGCTGCGCATCCTTATCATGGTGGCTGGCATCATAGCCATCCTCATGGTGTGGAACGTAAGCCTTACTCCCCTTTTTGCCTCTGCAGGAATTGCAGGAATTGCCGTTGCCTTGGCTGCCAAAGACAGCCTGGCAAACTTTTTTGGAGGCATCTCCATATTCATGGACAAGTCGTACAAGGTAGGGGATTACATCATCCTCGATTCGGGAGAAAGGGGAGAGGTAGTTGATATTGGAATAAGATCCACAAGGATAAAAACGCGGGATGATGTCCTTATAACCATCCCAAACTCGATCATGGCAAATGCCAAAATAATCAATGAAAGCGCCCCTGTTCCAAGGTTTCGCATAAGGGTGCCAGTGGGTGTGGCCTATGGTACCGACCTTAAGATGGTTTCTGAGCTCCTGGTGGACATTGCCCTAAAGGATCCAGATGTCGCAAGAAGCCCAAGGCCGAGGGCAAGGATCAGACGCTTTGGAGATTCATCCATAGACTTTGAGTTACTTTGCTGGGTAAACGAACCAGGACTCAAGGGGCGGGTAACTCATCAGTTGTTAATGGCCATAGACAGAGACTTTAAGGAAAGGGGAGTTGAGATTCCATTTCCTCAAAGAGACATTCACTTAAGAGACGGGCAATTGGACAAAAGTGGAGTGTAGTTTCCGCAGAAGCGGACCTAACCATTTTGTGAAGAGGTCTTTTTGGACTCCTTTGCCTTACTTTCCATGTAGTCTTCAAGGCTGACGGTTTGTCCTACTGCATCAATACGAAATAGCCTTGTCAGTGTATCGAGAAGTTGTTGGCGATCCTGGCCATCTGCGCCCTTTTTGAGACATATTATCGGGTCATGAAGGAGCTTGCTTACAAGGGACTGTGTAAGTTTCTCCACTGCCTTTATATCCTTTTCATCAAGATGTTTTAGATGTTTAAGGCTTTTTGCAAGTTCCTTCTTTCTGATGCCTTCTGCCTTTTCCTGAAGCCCCTTGATCACAGGGACTACATCCAAAGACCTTAGCCACGACTGGAATTTTATGACCTCAGCCTCTATTATCCTTTCAGCCTTGACTGCCTCCTTCTGCCTCTCGGCCTTGTTTTCCTCAACCACTTCCTTCAGTTCGTCTATGTCAAACAGATAGACGTTGTCTATGTCGTTTACCCCAGGGTCAATATCCCTTGGTACGGCAATGTCAATAAAGAACAGGAGTCTGTGGCGTCTTGGGCGCATAATCTTCCTTATCTGCTCTTTTTCTATGATTGTCCCAGGGGCCCCTGTGGAACTTATCACAATATCTGCCTCAATAAGGGCGTCATCCAGTTCATTCAGGGAAATGGCCTTTCCTCCAAGGGCCTTTGAAAGCTCTAATGCCCTTGAAAGTGTTCGATTTGCAACAACTAACTCCTCAACACCGTTGGCTTTAAGATGCTGGGCAGCAAGCTCTGCCATCTCACCTGCGCCTATAAGCATGGCCCTTTTTCCCGTAAGTTCTCCAAATATCTTCTTGGCAAGGGCCACAGCTGCATAGCTGATGGAAACCGCCTGATTTGCTATCCTCGTCTCGGTCCTAATCCTCTTGGCAACAGAAAATGCCTTTGGCATGAGCTTGTTGAGGAGCTGGCCAGAGCATCCTTCTTCCAAGGCCATACGATAGGCATCTTTTAGCTGGCCAAGGATCTGGGGCTCTCCAACCACCATGGAATCAAGACTGGCCGCAACCCGGAAGACATGCCTGATGGCCGAAGTCCCTCTATGTTCATAGGAGCAGCCCTCAATGATTGATGGCTCAAGAGATGAGCATTTTGTCCAAAATTCCATGATCTCATCCCTTGCCATCTCTGTATCCATGGATGCTGCTATGATCTCAACCCTGTTGCATGTGGAAAGGAAAACTACTTCTTGACAGGACGGAAGGCTTTCAAAAACAAAACTAACAGGCCTTTCCACCTGGGAAAGGGCAAGCTTTTCTCTCACCTCCACCGGAGCGGTTTTGTGATTCACTCCAAGGAGAACGATGTCTTTTGCTCCGGCCATCTTACGTGGCATAGGAATGGGCTCCTGGTAATAGATATGTAACGCCAATAAAGGTGAAGAGAAGGGTAAGATAGCCTATTATGGTCATGTAAGCGCTCTTTCGCCCTCTCCAGCCAACGGTGAGCCTTTGATGCAAAAGCGCTGCATATAGAAACCACGTTATCAAAGACCATGTCTCTTTTGGATCCCAGCTCCAATACGATCCCCAGGCCTGCTCTGCCCAGATGGATCCTGTGATAATGCCAATGGTAAGAAGGGGGAATCCTATCTTGAGGCATTTTTCAGCCATCTTGTCAAGGACCTGCAAAGAAGGAAGCCTTTTGAATATGGCCCCAAGCTGTTTCTTCTTTATCTGGTTTTCCTGGATTAGATACATGATAGATATGCAAAAGGAGAGGGTCAAAAGTGCATAGGACACAATGCTTATGGATGCATGGATGGGGAGCCAGTAACTCTGAAGGGCTGGTGGCAGAGGCAGAATCTGGCTTGGATGCATGAGAGACAGGATCATGAAAACAGTTATTACAGGGCTAACAAATGCACCAAGGGCCTTGAGCTTGTGACCTGCCTGAAAGAGCAAAAATGCAGCACAGATGGACCATGCAAGGAAGGAAAAGACGTCATAAAAGCTAACAAGGGGTGCATGCTGACCGTGTAACCAGCGAAGAAGAATGGAAACCGTATGAAGAGCAAGGCCTGCCAAGAGAATACGAGTGGCAATCCGCTCGACATCTTTCCTGAGGGTAATGACATTAACCAGAAACCCTGCCGTAGCAGCTATGTATGTAAAAAAAGCAAGCTGAAAGATAAATCTGTCCATCAGGATATCACTTCCCTAACAATCTGTTCACCGGCATGGCCACATATATCAGTTGCCCACAAGCACAGTTTTTCCCACTCTTTATTTCTTATCCACTCAAGGCATTCCATGCAAACAAGCCTTTTTAGTTTTGCAGAAACGTCTTCTGGGGGAATATTTTCGAGAATGAATCTCCTTAATTTTCCAATTATCTCAACATATAGTGCCCACTCATTTCCAAACTGCTCCTCAAGTTTTTTTCTTAGCGCCTTAGAAAGGGCAGGGCTTTGTCCACCAGTTGAGATGGAAATGGAAAGTGCGCCCCTTTTAACCTGGGATGGAACTATGAAAGAGCATCTATCAGGCTCATCCACCACATTGCAAAAACACCGTTGTTCTTGAGCCTCTTGGAAGACAAGCTCTTGAACGTTCCTGTCATCTGTTGCTGCAATAACAAGCCAGGCATTTTCTAAGTCTCCCTGCTCAAAAGGCCGCTTCAGATGTTGCACTTTCTTTTGCCTTATGATCTGTCTGAGGCCATCTGTGACATCTGGACTAATGATAACAATCTTTGCCCCTGAAGTTAGCAAGGCACGAACCTTTCTTTCAGCAACTTGGCCGCCGCCTGCAACAACGACCTTTTTATCCCGTAGGTCACAGTATATTGGCACATAGTGAGAATTTTCAAAAAAAGTCATGGGTGCCATGATAGCAGCAGGTAAAGATGGGGGCAAGAATCGGCAGTTTTTTTACGGACCAACCTTTTAACGATGCTTGTTGTTCTTTTGCTGCTCCCTCTTTTTCCTGGCATCGAGAAGTGCCTTCAGAAAGGGGTTTTTGACCTCCTTACCACTCTTGTTATCTGGCAAGACAAAGACCTCAGGCTTGGCATGTCTGTTGTGGGAGGCACTATTTGTACGGCCGCCACTCCTGACAGGTCTTGGCCTTGGAGTGGCAATGGCCACCGGTTTGTTTGAGGAACGTTCCTTTTTGGTGGAGCCAAATACCTTCAAAAAGACCCTGTCCCTTCCACTTTCAAAGGAGACCCCCTCGCTCTGTATCTTGGTAACCTTCCAGCCATCTACAAGATCTCCTTCCGTCACCTTTCTCAGGGTATCTTCATCCTGGTTCCTGAAACGTTTCCTTGAAAGAGGTTTTATATAGGCGTAACTGCTCTTTCCTGCTATTACGACACCGTAAATGGCGTATTTTTCCTTGAATTCGCTTGCAGGGCTTGCCCCCTGTTCATCTTCTTTGGCATTTTGTCCTGCCCCCCTTTCAGGATCAAAAGGGTTTTTTTCAAGGATCACATTGTACTTGGCATCAAGGGCTTTGCAGGGAAAAGGCTTAATGACAAGGAACAATATGGCAATAAGACAGATCAAACTGGCAAATGTCAAACTATTAGAGAAAGATACAGTTTTCATCAATAATCCTGGAAATCGTCTTCCTTAGAGTTGTCCTCTTGATCCTGTTTCTTGAGGATGTCCCTTGCCTCCAACATTTGTTTTAGGCTGTGGACCTTGGTGGCAAATTCCCTGGTAATCTTGTCCGCCTCGGCCCTTGTCTTTATCACATGAGGTGTGAGGATGAAGATCAGTTCCTTCTTCTCCTTCTTGGTGCCCTTTGAGCCAAAGACATAACCCAGGACGGGAATGTCTTTAAGTATCGGGATCCCGCTGTGGGTCACCGTGTATTGGGTGCTCATGAGGCCTCCCATGAGTATGTGCTGGCCGTCTCTTGCTATTATGTAGGTGGTGGCCTTTCTGTTTGTTATCCTTGGGGAAGTGATACCCGCGGTGGTCTGATCGTTGACCTTGCTGACCTCCTGGGTCACCTCCATACGCACAAGACCGCTATCATTTATGTATGGCTTTACCTGAAGTATTATGCCTGTCTTTCGATACTGTACCCCCTGGGTCTTTACGCCTCCTGATGAAATGGTTGACTCTGAAAGGGTTGGGACATCCTCACCTATCTCAATTCTTGCTTCCTGATTGTCTGCAGCCAGTATGTTAGGGGCAGAAAGAATGTCCACATCTGTATTTTCTGCAAGTAGATTGATAAGTGCCCTAAGGCTTGCATCTCCGTCATATAGGGCATAGGTAAAGCCTGGGAAACCCTTTCCGAGGCCTGTGTCCTGGGCAAGGGCCTTTCCTGCATCAAGCATCATGTTTGCATTGTAGGGAGAGCCGCCTATTTTTATGCCCTTGTTTTCTATGAACCACTCTACGCCATATTTTACGTCATTTGTCAGGGACACTTCCGCTATAAGAACCTCTATCAGGACCTGGCGCGGAATGATGTCCAGTTTTTTAAGAACCTCTTTGATTATGGCATAGTCCTTGGGACGGGCTTTGAAAATGAGGGAATTGTTTGTTTCATCTGCTATGATCTTGACTTCGCCTGAAAGCTCGCCGGTTGTGCCACCAAGCCTGGTCTTTTTGGTCCTGGTCTGCCTCTTAACTATCACCTTTTTCTTTGATTTTGATGCTGATCCTTCGCCATAAAGCTCCTTTAGGATGCCGGCAAGCTCCTTGGCCTGGCCGTTTTGTACAAAATACACATACACCTTGCTGCCTCGATCCAACTGCCCCTGATCAAGCTCCTTTACCCATCGGGCGACCTGATCCAAGACGTTCTTCCATCTTGTTACCACAAGAAGGGCGTTAAGTGTCTTAAGGGGTATTATCTTTAGACCTGTCTGATCTATGCCTGGGCGCTTATAAAGCACGTTTGCAGAAAAGATACTCTGAAGGTCCTTTGACAGGTCCTCGATATCTGCATTTTCCAGGGTGAACATGCGCCAGTACACATTCTTGAAAATGCTTTCATCAAGTATGGAAAGTATCTTTGAGACCTTAAGGACGTTTTCTGCAGTATCTGCCAGGATTATGCTGTTGCTGCTTGGCACCGGGATTATGACCGCCCCTGGGCTTACAAGGTTTCTCAGGTTTGAGGCAGCATGACTTGCAGAAAGATACTGAAGCTGAATGACCCTTATAACATCTCCTGGCCTTTTTGCCTTTTTCTTTGTGGTAACCACAACGCCCATCTTGGGACTATTGGCCTTTCTAACCACCTTGTACAGGCCATGCCCTCCTGGGACCACTGCCAGGCCCTGCATTTGAAGCACCGAGTTTACAAGATCCAGAAGCTCTTTTTTCGTATAGTTGCCCCTTATGTGAACAGAAATGGTCCCTTTTATGGTGGGCTCCACAACGAAATTGAGACCAAGGATCTGGCCAAGGATCTGATCAAGGACAGGATAGATATCCATGTTGTCAAGGGAGATCTCGATCTTTCTGCGCTCTCCCGGCTTAGCATTCTTGTAGGGAGAATTGTACTCCAGATTGACCCCCTGGCCATCCTTCCCGTTTTTGTCACTGCCCTGAACAACACCTTGAAGTAAAAAACAAGATACAAAAAGTAATAGACCGAGTGTGAAGAATCTTTTTGACATGCTCATAGTTTTGCTTTCTCCCCCAGAAAAAGCCCTTCTATTTCCATGTTAATCCTAAGTTCTGATTTTCTTCCCCTAATGGTGGAAAAGTTTACATTGTTTATGCGCTGAAACCTGTTTTCCCTGTAGATGGCATCCAGAAGATCAAGAAAGTGAGAAAGATCGCACTTCAGATTGAATATGGCCACTGCCAGCCGATAGTCTCTCCATCTCCTTGGGCTGCCGCTTCTGTAAACAAGTACCTCTACTCCGGCTTTTTTTGCCTTTTGCAGAAAATCGTTCTGCATGTTGGTGGCAACAAGCTGAAGTGTCGCACCAGGAATCAGCCTCTTTTTAAGCTCCCCAAGCCTTTTCTTCTCCTTTGCAAGATCCTTGTCTATGGTGCTTAGTTTCTTGATTCTCGACTTTAGTCTCTGTATCCTCAACTCCTGCCCTTCAGAAGATGCCTGCATGGATTCAATCCTGGCCGTGATCGGGCTATAGATCAGGGCATACCAGAGGATAAGCACTATGACAATAACCCCGTAACGGACAAGGGCTGACTGATTCCTGTTTGTAATTAGGCTTCCTTTCATAATTCCCTTACTGCCTGCCACTTTGTGGATGCGGCCTTACCCTAAGTTCAACCGTATAACGTTCCCTGCCCTGCCTATCCTTAGTCACAGGAGATGCAAGCTTTACGCTTACAAAAAGCGGGCTTTTTCGCCAAGCCTCCATGGTGCTCACTGCAGACCCTCCCTCTGCTGAAACCTTCAACACGTTGTTTTTGAAAGTGAAATACTTTATCCATGCATCTGTGGGAGTCTTCTCTGCAAGCTCCTTGAATACCTCAAGGAGTGAAGGCCGTTCGTGCAGGAAATCAAGCATATCCTGTTCCAAGCCCTTCAAGGCCTGCAGTTTTTCAAGCTTTGCCCGTAAAGGAGCAAATCTGCCTTCAAGTTCCTTTATGGCCGCCTCGTTACGATGATACGTCCTTGAGACCTTCATTAAATGATAAAATCTTGTGCCAGAGACAAGGACCAGGAGTGCAAGCGCAGCAAAAAGAACCATCTGAATCGCATTGATCCTGAGCCTGAGGGGCTTTTTCCGGGGCTTTTCCTGAAAGGCGAACTGGGGAAAGGCTGAAGTGCCAAGGGCAGCGGCAGAAAGCCCAAGATTCCAGTCACCTTGTGCGCAAAAAGATGAAATGCCGCTATCAGTACAAGGATCTTTCAGTTCAAGTTCAGAAGGTAAAACCCCATCAGCCAAGGAACCAAAAATAAAGGCCTCCGTCTGTCCTGGCAAAAAGCCAAGGCGAGGCAAAAAATCAGAAAGCCCTTTCCCGTCCTGTTTCACAACATGACAGCCTTGCCATGAATCCCTTCCGTGTACGTTTAGAACTACCTGTCCATCCTCTTCCTGCAGGCTAAGACATGGGAACGAAACATCCGTGCCCCTTCTTAAAAGAATGTCTGAGCCAAGACCAGATGGGGATATGCAGTAAAGGGACTTTTTGTGACCAGTGCGCTCCACCTGCTCAAATATGGAATCTATGAGCCCGCGCTTTGCATAGGCGACAAGTACATGGCTGTGCCCGTTTTTCTCATAGGGCCAGCAGTCGAAATAGACCTCTTCCAAAGGAAGATGCACATGGGAAGAGATGGAAAGACGAACTGCACTTTCTGCCTCTTCGAGACTTAGCCCTGTGAATTTAAGATCCCTCAGGTAGTACCTGTTTCTTGGAAGACCAATGCATATACGCCTGCCTCGCTGCGGTTTCAACTGCCCAAGCAGACTGCCAAGGCGTTCCACACTGGTTCTGCCGCTCATGTCTGAGAAAAAGGGGGCCTGTATCCTGGACCACTTGTTAAGCTCCCTTTTCAAAAAGGCATAATGTAACTGTTGTTCTCCAAGGAAAATGCCTACTATTTCACTTAGCAATTATTTTCCCCTTATTGGAATCTTGGCATCTGTTGCCAGTGAACCAGGGTGAAACCCGTCTTTGCACTGCCAACCTTCTTAAAAAAAATCTGATAACATGACTGATAAGCACAGGTCTTGAACCTCAAGGTGCCAAGACCTTGGGCATCTTTAAAATATTCTTTTCCCAATATGTCAATGAGAGGCTGTGCAGCTATATCCTCTATCATCTCCTGACTGCCATTGTAAATTGTAACAAGATCCTGAAGCCCCCCTTGCCATGAGGCCTTGTCGTCTTTGGAATCGCTTTCTACCCACTTTATTGGACCCCAGTATATATCAGGATCCACACCCTTTACCAGCAACAATTGCTCAAGCAGTAAAAATCTGCTGTTTGCCGGCGTATAAGGCGGTGAAAGATCCTCATAGAAATCCTTTTCTGCACCGTCCGGCCTGGAATCGTCGTCATTGTCTCTCCAGTCAAGGATGGAATCAGAAACCATGGTCCCCTGTGTTTTGCCAAGAAGCCCCTGAAAAAAATCCTCCAACTCCTCATCACTGGCCTTGTTGATGTCAAGCTTTCCCCTTTCATCCTCAATGGAAAAGGAAAGTGTTTCACCCCCAATTTTTATCTTGTAGATGGATCCGTCTGGAACAATGAATTCTTTTTCCTCTGTCTCATTCTCTTCCTGGCCAAAGGGTCTTATGTGGGGCGTGACAAGATTCAAAACAGATTCTATGGCCAACTTGGCCCTCAACATGTTCCACTGGCTGAAACTGAGGTTGCGCCTGAGGGTGGTCTCAAGGGTAAAGTACCCTCCTATCATTGAAAGGAGGGCTATTACCCAAAGAACCATTATCAGAACTGCCCCTTTTTGTCCATTCACGGCAGGTTTCCTATCTTACGCCTACTGGGATAATGTACCACTGTCTTTCTTCCTGATTCTTTTCCCCATTTTTTGTAAAATCGACGCTCATTGCCACTTCAATAGGCAAAGAACGCCCTTTCTTGTATTCCTCTGGCCATTTATCCGGTGATGACTCATCTGTCACCGCAGAATGCCTGTAAGCAAAGTTGAGTCCTTTTACGCCAGACAAAGTTGCCACAAGCCATCCATTTTCATTGAGCTCCTTTTCTGAAAGGTCATAGAAACGATCCGGAAGATCCTCTCTCGCCTCATTTCTGCTTACCAAGATCTTCTGGGCATAATAGAGTTTTTCTTCAGACTCGTTCAGCCAATAAACCACCTTCAGGATTCCTCCCCTTCCCACACCTTGTGGTCCGTAAGTGGTAACAAAGGCGATTTTGTCCCCTTCACCATCAAACATGAAATAGCCTGAAAGCTCTCCCCTTCCTGGAGTCACAACGGCCTCAAGCTGTCTGAACAAAAGGCCCTCCAAGGCAGCACGCGGGAAAAAATCCTTGTTGAATTCCCGAGCCCGGCTGTAAGCATTTATGCCGGAGCGAAGGGCCATGGACAGGATCACAACAAGTACGGCAATAAGCGTCATAGAGACAAGGACCTCAAGCAAGGTGAAACCGCCACTGCCCCTCACGATCCTTCCACCTCCTTTGAAGGAACCCAAAAGGTGAGCACAAAGGCCCTTTTCCTGTCAGGGGGCAAAACCTTAAGTGTTATCTGTGTAAGCTCATCCGTGTCGATCTCTTTCACGCCCCCGTCTGGCAGGGTTATGGTTGTGGAAACAGGGGCTGACATCACCTCGTAGGACCAGCCAGGCACATTTTCAACCTCTCCACTTTCTGATGCTGGATATTTTTTTTTGGCCTTCCATTCATCCAGAAGCTGAATGGCGATCTGGGAAGCGGTGGAGACCTGTTTTCCCCTGAATGCCTGTGAGTGGCCCTGGGCGAATATGGCCATTGAGACCCCTATTGCAATGCCTGTTATGGCAGTTGCAACAAGTACCTCCATGAGGGTGAAGCCTTTTTCACAACAGAGTGGGCCTCTTATCATGGCTTCAGGGATTAACCACCTCATGACTTATCCTTGCCCATATCATGCCTATCTGAAACTCATCTTTTCTGCCACTATCCCAGCTAAGGTCTATCTTTCCACCGCTTGAGCTTCCATCAGGGTAGAACGTGACGGCGTATTGACCATCCCTTAGCTCAACTATGCCTTCTGCCGATATCTCGATGGCCTTTGGGATCTCCTTAAGCTTTCTGCCATTTATGCCAAAGGCACGCTTTTGGCCATCGATGATGAAATTGACTCCTCTTCCCTTTCCGATGGCAGAATTTCTTGCCCGCTTCATGGAGGCCACAAAGTCTTCCACGAATCTTCTCTCCTTGGACTTTAGAAGGCCGCTTGATACAGAAACCGCCACCATGGATCCTAAAAGCCCCATGAGTATGAGTACTATCAGGAGTTCCACAAGGGTAAAGCCCGGCCGTGGGCCAAGGGGGCTAAAACGTGACATCGTTTATACCGAATATGGCCATAAGCATGGAGAAAATGATTCCCCCAATCACAATTCCCATGACCACTATGGTGATTGGCTCAAGCATGGAGAGAAAAAGCTTGGTGTCTGACTGCACCTGTTCGTCAAAGTCATCTGCCACCTTCAGAAGCATCCTTGACAGCCCGCCGGTTTCCTCACCAACGGAGACAAGATGTATCATCAGTGGCGGGAAGACACTTGTTCTCTTCATAAGACTGCTAAGGCTCCTGCCCTGCCGGATACCTGAATAAAGCTCCCTTACTGCTGCCCTTATTATGGAGTTTCCAACCACTTCACTTGAAAGGCTTATGCCTTTTAGTATGGGAACCCCGCTCTCAAGAAGCGTTCCAAGGGTTCGTGCAAATCTACCAAGCTCTATTTTTTGCACAAAAGGCCCCACAAGAGGCATCTTGAGCTTAAGGGCATCCCACCACAGTCTGCCTTCCGGCTTTTTGATGTAATATTTGAAGGCAACTACGAAGAAAAGGGTACCAAAGACAAGAAGCCACCACCAGTTCCTTAGGAAGAGGCTTGCATTCAAAATAAAGCGTGTCATTGTGGGCATTGGCTGATTAATGTCTTGAAATATCTG
This sequence comes from Deltaproteobacteria bacterium, assembly GCA_026985565.1. Lineage (GTDB taxonomy): Bacteria > Desulfobacterota > Dissulfuribacteria > Dissulfuribacterales > QOAL01 > JAADCZ01. Next base: position 11,813 of record JALSQG010000187.1, on the reverse strand, counting down.
GCCAAACTTTGGAACAACGAAGGTGACAAGAATCAGCACTGATACAAGGCCTACAAATGCCAGTATGGACGGATAGATGGATGAAGAAATGATGAATTTTCTTATCTGCCGGGATCTTTCAAGGAAGCCACCAAGCCTTCGAAGGACCTTAGGAAGCACGCCTCCAAGCTCTCCAACCTTGACCATATTGATGTAAAGGCTGTCAAAGACATCCTTGTGTTGGGAAAGTGCCTCTGAAAGGGTTTTCCCACCGTGAATGGCCTCCTTTATTTCCCTTACGAGATTTCTCACCTCCTCCTTGTCAGTTGCATCGGCAAGAATGAGAAGACTCCTTTCAAGGGGCACCCCTGCCTCCAGAAGGTCTGCAAGCTCACCGGTGAAGTAGAGCACATCATCAAGACTGATCTTTTTTCTGCCGTTTTCAAAAAATGCCTGGAAGGAATGGAGCCTTTTAACGTTAATTGGTTGAAGGCCTTTGGAAATAAGGGAAGAGACCACCTCGTCCCGGCTTGAAGCCTCTCTGGTTCCAGAAATTCTCTTGCCCTTTGAATCTATTGCTTCAAATGCAAACTCAGGCATTAATTGGTAACTCTCATTACCTCTTCAAGGGTGGTCTGGCCCTGGCGCACCTTCATGAGGCCATCTTGTCTTAGTGTGCGCATGCCGTACTCCTGGGCCTTTTTGCTTATGGCACTTGAGTTTTCTCCATTGAGTATCAGGGCAGGGATGCCCTCTTTTACCTCAAGAAGCTCGTAGATGCCAGTTCGGCCAGAATAGCCGGTATTTGCACATGCCGGGCATCCTACGCCTCGCCAGCTTCTGACAGGCACATCATCCTCATTAACCCCAAGGGCACTCGCCGTCTCCGGGATTGCCTCGGGAGAGATCTCATACTCGGTCTTACAATTTTTGCATATCTTTCTTACAAGCCTTTGTGCCATGACGGCAAGCACGCAGGATGATATGAGATACGGCTCTATGCCCATCTCTTCAAGCCTTGTGATGGCACTTGCTGCATCGTTCGTGTGTAGTGTTGAGAAAACCAGATGCCCGGTCAGCGCAGATTGCACTGCAATTTCTGCAGTTTCTGCATCCCTTATCTCTCCAATAAGTATTACATCCGGGTCTTGCCGCAGTATGGTACGAAGGGCTGATGCAAAGGTAAGTCCTATGCTCGATTTGACCTGTATCTGGTTGATGCCCTCAAGCTGGTATTCTACCGGGTCTTCCACAGTGACGATCTTTTTGTCAGGAGAGTTGATCCTGTTCATGACGCTATAGAGGGTGGTCGTCTTTCCGCTTCCTGTAGGGCCTGTAACAAGGATCATTCCATAGGGTTTTCTTATAAGCCTGTCGAACTTTGACAGTATGTCCGGTGCTATCCCCAGGGACTCAAGCTCAAGCTTTACTTCATCCCTGTTAAGGAGCCGTAGCACAATGCTTTCCCCAAAGATCGTTGGCAGGGAAGAGACCCTGATATCAATCTCACGCCTGCCGTCCTTTACCTTTATCCTGCCGTCCTGGGGAAGGCGCATCTCGGCGATGTTCATCTTTGCCATGAGCTTCAGGCGGGACGTGATTGCCGGCTGGAGCTTTTTGGAAACCGTCTCCACGTCATGAAGCACCCCGTCTATACGGTAACGAATCTTCAGATGCTCCCTGAAAGGCTCAAAGTGTATGTCAGATGCCTTAATCTCAAGGGCCTGATTGATCACGTGATTGACCAGCCTGACCACAGGTGCCTCTGTTGCAAGGTCCCTTAACTGCTCAGGATCGTCCCAAAGTCCTTCTGCCACGGAGGAATCAGCCTCTTCGTCCTCTGCCTCCATGTCTGAGTCTGCCTCGAACCACCTGTATATTGCAGAAAGTATGTCCTCCTCTGGAGCAACTACAGGCTCAACCTTTCGCTGATAGATGTCTTCGAGAAGCTCAAGGAGATAGATGTCAGTAGGGTCTGCCATTGCCACGACAACGGCACTGTCCGTTGCCTCTAATGGAAGCACCTTCCACTGCTGCATTTGCTGGGGGTTAAGCCCGTTTACCATGGGGGGTTTTTCAGGAAAGTCCTTTGCCTCGACATGGCGAAACTGGGTAAATCTGGCAGGTTCGGGGGTTTGATTGGCTCCATTTTCAGACCGATCTTCACCTGCTTTGTCAATTTCCTTGCTGTTTGCACTTCGAGGTAAGATGCCCCTAAGCATGGGGCCTATCTTGTTTGTAATCTGCTCAAGAGGCATGGTCACTTCCAGCTTACAACATCTGCGTCTTCGCCTTCTCCGCCCTCCTGGCCGTCACGTCCATAGCTGAAAAGGTCATAATCGCCATGTTCACCAGGAGATCTGTACACGTAGTCACGGCCCCAAGGATCCTTGGGTACGGGTTTTGGAAGATATGGGCCCGACCAGTTTGGAAGACCTTCTGGCTTTTTCCTAAGGGCCTCAAGGCCTTCTTCAGTTGTTGGGTAACGTCCATTGTCAAGTCTGAATTCATCAAGGGCCTGGCCAAGAAGCTCAATCTGCGCCTTTGCAGTCTTCTGCCTGCTGGAGCCAAGTTTTCCAAAAAACTTTGGTGCGACAAGAGAGGCCAAAAGACCTATTATGATTACGACCACAAGAAGCTCTATAAGGGTAAAACCAGACTGGCGTCTTTTTTCCATGAGATCCCTTTGGTTTGCCTGCAAATCCGATTCCTCCATTACCATTTAAAAATATCTCTTAGTCAATCTAACACAACAGAGTTTTTACTTCATCTCATTATAGTGACTCAAGATCATCTTGCCACCAAAAAGGCCTGGGGAAAACCTGAACATTCTATCCTGTGCTCGAATTTCTTTGCCTTTCTGTAGTCATTCGGGGCATCTATCCTGACCTTGTAGTAACTTTTGCCGTTTGTGTAACCCTTTACAACAGTAACGTCTTTGTAAAGGGGCATAAGGCGCCTTCTAAGGCGAAATGCATTTTGACTGTCAACGAATGCACCCACCTGCACATAGAAGTCTCCATGCATAAAATCAGGGGTCTTCTTGAAGGTGACAACTCCGTCTCTTATGGCCCCAACTTCTCCGAGGGCCACAAGCCTTACCTTTGCCGTTCCCGGGCCAATGATGCCAAGTTTCCTTGCGGCAGCATAACTGAGATCTATCACCCTGTTCCTTACAAAAGGCCCCCTGTCGTTTATTCTCACCACCACAGAACGGTTATTGTCAAGATTTTCCACCCTTACATAGGTGTTCATGGGGAGTATCTTGTGGGCAGCCGTCATGGAGTACATGTTGTACCTTTCCCCGTTTGCTGTTCGTCTTCCGTGGAAATTGGGCCCATACCAAGATGCATACCCTGTTTCTACAAAGCCCTTGGATGATGGCAAAGGGTAGTAGGTCTTCCCTCCGACCCTGTAAGGCCTGTAGGTTCCTTTTGCGTATTTACCCCGCACATGCACCCTCTTTGGACCGCATCCGTTAAGGTTCAGCACAAAAAGGGCAAAAGATACCATGACAAACAGCCACTTAACCCTGAAAAGGGCAATGTCTGATGCGGCTTCATTAGCCTGGATGGCAGTGTATTTTCTCATTTGTAAAAGGTCTTTCTTTAAAGATTGAAGATTGTTTATTAATCTTCCTACATACCCTTTCGGGTAAAAATAAAATTTTCAGAAGATAAAAGCAATCCACATGCCTGAATACATTTATCTCGATTACAATGCCACAACCCCGGTTCTTCATGAAGTACGTCTCGAGATGGATAGGGTCATGAAAAACGCCTGGGGAAATCCAAGCAGCAGCCACATGCTTGGCCAAAAGGCAAAAAGGGAGCTTGAGACAGCAAGAAAAAGGCTATCTTCCCTCATAAACTGTAAGCCATCAGAGATAGTCTTCACAAGTGGCGGCACCGAGTCTAACAACATGGCCATAATAGGCTGTGCGATGAGATCTGCCCAAAAGGGCAGGCACCTTATTACCACACGCATTGAGCATCCTTCTGTCTTAAACCCCTTTGTTCATCTGATGGAGCAGGGATTTGAAGTTGATTTTGTTGGCCCAGACAAGACAGGGGTTGTGGATGCCAAAAAGCTTGCCACCTTCATAAGGTCTGATACCACCTTTTGCTCAGTCATGCTTGCAAACAACGAAACAGGGGCCTTGCAGCCGGTTTCTGAAATAGGAAAGACATGCAGGCAAAAGGGCATCATCTTCCATGTGGATGCAGCCCAGGCAGTAGGAAAGATTCCCGTTGACGTCTCAACTCTCCAAGTTGACCTTATGACCATAGCAGGCCACAAACTATATGCCCCAAAGGGGATCGGGGCCCTTTATGTAAGAGAGGGCACAGAGATAGAAAACATCATGTTCGGGGCCGGGCAGGAAGGGGGAAGAAGACCTGGAACAGAACCTGTCCCAGGGGCATGCGCACTTGGCATGGCAGCCAGTATCATGAAAGAGCTTATCTTTCAAGAGATGGAAAGGCAGGCAAGGCTTAGGGAGCTTCTCTTTGACAGGCTCTCTTCGTATGTTGATGGCATTGTAAGATTCGTCCCTGCCCAAAAATGCCTGCCAAATACCCTTTCGGTATCCTTCCCAGGTATTTCAGGAGGTGAGCTTCTTTCAGCAGTGCCTTCTGTTCTTGCCTCCACCGGTGCGGCATGCCATGACAGGAGCGTAAGTATCTCCCATGTGCTTTCTGCCATGGGAGTTGAAAAACGTGTTGCCCTTGGAATGGTGAGGATGAGCCTTGGAATTCACACTAAGGAAGAGGATGTGGAAGAAGCGGCAAAAAGTCTTGGTAAAGAGGCGGCAAGGCTTATGGCAGGAGCAAAGAGTTGAATTTCATTGACCTTAAGAGGCAGTACCACCTTTACAAAGGAGAGATAGATGGTGCTATAAAGGATGTGGTTGAGTCTGGAAGGTTTGTGCTTGGAGACCAGGTGAAGTCCCTTGAAAAGGAGCTTGGCCTCTTTACCGGTGCCCCTTATGCCATTGGGGTCAGCTCTGGCACAGATGCCCTTATCCTTTGTCTTATGGCCCTTGGAGTAGGCCCTGGCAAAGTGGTGGTCACAACCCCTTTCAGTTTTTTTGCAACCGTTGAGGCCATCTTGCTCCTTGGAGCAGAGCCTGCATTTTGTGACATAGACCCTGATACCTTCAACCTTGATCCGGGGCTTCTTGAAGATGTGCTGGATGGGCTCCTTTCGGATGGAAGGGATGTTTGCGGTGTAATCGCCGTAAGCCTCTATGGTCAATGTGCCGATTTTCAGCGCATAAACCGTATATGTGAAAAGAGGGGGCTTTTTGTCATAGAGGATGCCTGCCAGTCCCTTGGGGCAAGTTTTAAAGACAAGATGTCAGGGAATCTCACGCCCCTTGCTGCAACATCCTTTTTCCCTTCAAAGCCCCTTGGATGCTTTGGCGATGGGGGAATGGTATTTACGAAGAGTGAGCCTTTATTTGAAAGGATAAGGGCGCTTCGTGTCCACGGTGATACTGGCAGATACCAGCACAAATACATTGGGCTAAATGCAAGGCTCGATGAGATACAGGCGGCAGTTCTAAGGGTCAAGCTTCGTCATTTCAAAAAAGAGATAGAGTTGCGCCAAGATGCAGCCAAAAGATACTCGATGCTGCTTCAGACACTTGAAGATCAAGGGCTCATCAAGCTGCCAAGGATCTTACAGGATAGCCAAAGTGTCTTTGCCCAGTACACCATAAGGATCCTTAGTGGGGGAAGGGATGAGGTAGCGCGGTTTCTAAAAGAACAGGGTGTTCCCACTGCCGTCCATTATCCCGAAATTCTGCCAAAAATGAAGCCCCTTGAGGGCCGCATCTTTAAAAGGGAGGCATTTAACAGGGCAGAGCTTGCTGCCCGTCAGGTGTTAAGCCTTCCCATGCATGCATTTATCGAGGAAAGGGAGCAGGAACAGGTAGCAGAGGCCCTATCAAAGGCCTTTGAGGTAATTTGAAAAGTTATAAAGGAGAACCGGATCATGCTTGAAAGATATTCACGGCCAAAGATGAAAGAGATATGGACAGAGGAGAACAAGTACAAGAGCTGGCTTAAGGTGGAGATACTTGCTGCTGAGGCATGGGCCGAACTTGGAGTAATTCCAAGGGAGGCAGCAGAGGAGATAAGAAAGAAGGCAAATTTCAATGAGGAAAGGATACTTGAGATAGAAAAGGAGACAAGACACGATGTCATAGCCTTTCTTACAAACGTTGCCGAATATGTTGGCCCCTCTGCAAGATATCTCCACTGGGGGCTTACATCATCAGACATGCTTGATACGGCCATGGCCCTTCGCATGAAGCAGGCAATGGAGATCATAATTGAAGACGTAAAAGAACTTCTTGAGACCATCAAAAAGAGGGCCATGGAGCACAAAAACACCGTGATGATCGGCCGCTCCCACGGCATCCATGCAGAGCCCATCACCTTTGGGTTAAAGCTTGCCATCTGGTACGATGAAATGAAACGGAACCTAAGACGCCTTGATGCGGCAAAGGAGATCATCTCCTATGGAAAGATCTCTGGTGCTGTGGGAACCTTTGCCCACGTGGATCCAAGGGTGGAGGAATACGTGTGCGAAAAACTTGGCCTTAAGCCTGCGCCTGTATCCAACCAGATAGTCCAAAGAGACAGGTACGCAGAGGTCTTTACTTGTCTTGCCATAGTTGCTGGCACCGTAGAGAAGATAGCAACAGAGATCCGCCACCTTCAAAGAACAGAGGTCCTGGAGGCAGAAGAATACTTTAGAAAAGGGCAGAAGGGCTCATCTGCCATGCCTCACAAGAGAAACCCCATACTTTCTGAGAACCTGTGCGGTCTTGCCCGGATGGTCAGGGCCTACTGTGTGCCAGCCCTTGAAAATATTCCCCTTTGGCATGAAAGGGACATAAGCCATTCTTCTGTTGAAAGGTTTATATGCCCTGATGGATTTATCACTGCAGACTTCATGCTGGCAAGGCTAAACGGGCTTCTATCAAAGCTCGTGGTCTATCCTGAAAACATGAAGAAAAACCTGAACCTGTTAAAAGGGCTTATCTTTTCCCAGCAGGTACTTCTTACCCTTACGCAAAAAGGAGTCAGCAGGGAGGAGGCCTACAAAATAGTCCAGAGAAGGGCAATGGAGGTGTGGAAAGGCATGGGCACCTTTAAGGAAAGGCTCCTTGAAGATGAGGAGTTGGAAAAGTATCTAAGCAGGGAGGAAATAGAGGAAATCTTTGACATAAACTACCACCTGAAACACGTTGACACCATATTCAAAAGGGTTTTTGGCGAATAATCTTTGGAGAGGCGGCATGGATGAAAGGAAAAGGCTGAAAGAGATACTTCTTGAAAAGTCATACCGGGAAGGGAGCTTCACCCTCACATCCGGGAAAAAGAGTGATTTTTATATAGACTGTAAGCAGACCACCCTTTCGGCAGAAGGTGCATACCTTTGTGGAAAGCTTCTTTTTGAGCTTATAAAAAAGGAAGGTGATCTCAAGGCAGTGGGCGGCATGACCCTTGGAGCAGATCCACTTGTTACAGCCGTATCTGTGGTGAGCTTTCTCCAAGGGGCCCCCATACCAGCATTTATAATCCGCAAGGAGCCAAAGGGGCACGGGACGGGTTCATGGATAGAGGGAAAGTCAAATATCCAGGCAGGAAGCTTTGTGGCCCTTGTGGAAGACGTTGTTACCACAGGAGGCACGCTCATAAAGGCAATAGAGCGCACCCAGATCGAAGGTTACAAGGTTGGCGGCGTTTTTGCCCTTGTTGACAGGGAAGAAGGGGGCAGGGAGCTCCTTTCGCAACATGGCTTCAACCTTGTCTCCATCTTTACAAGAAGCCAGCTCCTTTCATGACAGGAGGCCAAAGATGTCAGACTATGCCACGAGCTTAGGAGTTCAATATCTTAAGGCCACAAAACACAGCAGGGAAGAAATCTTTGAAAAAAGACGGGAAGAGATTGCCCCTGCAGAGCCCTTCAAACAGAAACAGTATGAAGGGGCTCCGGTAATCGAGCTTCCAAAGGTGGCGCCTCCTGATGCTTCCCTGTGGAAGGCCCTTAGGGAAAGACGGTCTGTAAGGAAATACAGGGACGGGCAGATGGATTTGGAGACGCTTTCTGCCCTCATCTGGGCTGGCCAGGGCATAACCGGAAGGATTGGAAACTATCTTCTTCGAACAGCACCAAGTGCCGGGGCGCTATACCCCATAGAGACCTATCTTTGCATAAACAGCGTTGATGGGGCTCCTCCAGGGCTCTACCACTTCAACGTACCATTTTACCATCTTTCCCTTCTTGCAGAAGGAGACTACGGAAGGGAGCTTGGAGAGCGGGCCATGGGCCAGCCCATGTGCTGGCGAGCCCAGGTGGTCTTCGTATGGTCTGCCATACCAAGAAGGACCATGGCCAAATACGGATCAAGGGGCATAAGATACATCTTTCTCGATGCAGCCCACATTTGCCAGAACGTGCTTCTTGCAGCACAGTCCCTTGGCCTTGGTGCTTGCCCCATTGGGGCATTTTTCGACGATGAGGTCAATCACCTGTTTGGCCTTGATGGCGAGGAAGAGACGGTCATATACCTGGCAAGCGTCGGGATACCAAAGTGAAAACAACATGGCAGAAGGACATCGTCAGAGGCTTCGTGACAGATTCCTCAAATATGGCATAGATTCGTTTACAGACGAGGAAATAATAGAGATGCTCCTTGCCCTTGGCACGCCAAGGAAGGACTGTAAGGAACCTGCAAGGGCTGCATACAAGAAATTTGGCTCCCTTGCCAGGGTCCTTGAGGCAGACACAAAGGGGCTTTCTGCCATAAAGGGCATTGGACCAAACAATGTCTTTGCCCTAAAATTTATCCATGAAGTGGCAAGACGTTTTCTCAAGCAGCGTCTTGAGGAAAAGACACGAATCGGCTGTGCAAAAGATGTGGTGGATTACCTCTGCCACTGGCTTTCCTTCAAGGACAGGGAATACTTTGCTGCAATATTTCTCGATACTGCAAACGGTGTGATTGCAGTGGATGAGCTCTTTTCAGGCACTGCCGATTCATCAGTGGTCTATCCACGAGAGGTGCTGCGGCAGGCCCTTTTGAAAAACGCCACAGGTCTCATCCTTGTCCACAATCATCCTTCTGGGTCTATCACCCCTTCAAAAGCAGACAAGGGCCTTACAAATACCCTTTTAAGGGCATGCGAAATGGTTGGCATAAGGCTCCTGGATCATATCATTGTGGCAGGGCCATCAAGTTATTTCAGTTTTTCAGAATCAGGGCTGCTTGCAACCATGAAAAGGACCCTTAAAAAAGGCTAACATGACAAATCCCTTTCCCAAAGACAAGATCCACTCATTTATGGAACTTGCCATAGAGGAGGCGAGGGAGGCGGAAAAAGAAGGAGAGGTGCCAGTTGGCGCAGTCCTTGTAACGGAAGAAGGAGAAATACTTTCTAAGGCCCACAACTGCCCCATCTCCACCAGCGATCCAACAGGCCATGCAGAGATCGTTGCAATAAGACGGGCCGCAAAAAAGATTTTAAACTACCGGCTAACAAATACGGCACTTTTCGTAACCCTTGAGCCGTGCATCATGTGTGCCGGTGCCCTGGTGTGGGCAAGGGTGAAATATCTTTTTTTTGGGGCAAAAGACCCGAAATCCGGGGCCTTTGGCTCTGTAATTGACATAAACAACATTTCCAATCTTAATCACCGGATTTTGGTTGCCAGCGGGATCATGGAGGAAACCTGTGGTCGCCTTTTGAAAGATTTTTTCCTTAAGAGGCGCTGATGGCAAAGGCATTTTCAAAAAAATTCCCTTTTTTTAAGGGAAAGTATGTAGCAGAAGAACGGGCCGCCAATAAGGGTTGTTATTACCCCTACCGGAAGCTCCTCTCCACCTGGCAGGAGATTTTGTGCCGCAATGTCTGAAAGAACCATGAGGCACGCCCCAAGGAGGGCAGAGCCTATGAGAAGGTTTTTGTGGTTTGGCCCCTGGATCATCCTGACAAGGTGAGGCACAACAAGGCCGATGAATCCGATCACACCACTTACGGCCACGGCTGCCGATGTGGAAAGGCATGCTGCCACAAGAAGAATACGCCTTGTTCGTCCAACATCAACGCCTAAATGGTACGCCTCACTTTCTCCAAGGGTCATTATGTCAAGCTCCTTTGAATAGGCAAGAAATACTGCAAGGGCAATCAGCACATAGGGAGCGGCAAAGGCTGCATGTACCCAGCCCCTTCCTGAAAAGCTTCCAAGCATCCAGAAGACTATGGCGGAAAGGCTTTCCTCATCAAGGCTCTTGAAAAGGCTTATGAGGGCAGAAAGAAAGGTGCTTACCACTATTCCTGCAAGAATCATCCTCGCAGGCATGAGTACCCCTCCATCTGTCCTTGAAAGACGCATCACCACCACCAAGGCACCGAGGGCTCCGGCCATGCAGATTACAGGCAGAAGCCCAAGGCCGCCGAGGCTCCAGCCGACACCAAGGCCAAATATCATGGCAACGGTTGCTCCAAAGGCAGCACCAGTTGAGATGCCAAGAGTGAACGGATCTGCAAGGGGGTTTCTCAAAAGCCCCTGAAACACCACTCCAGAACTTGAAAGGGCAATGCCCACCAAGGTTGCAAGAATCAGTCTTGAAAGTCTTATCTTAAAGACAATTACTGCCGAAACGCCACCTGCTTTTGAAAAAGGGCCTTCCATTATGAGCTGGAAAAGCTCTCCAAGGCCTATGGGATATCTTCCAAGCCAAAGCCCCATAAAGATGGTAAGGAGATAAACGAGGAAAATTGTGGCCCAGAAAAGATAAATGCGCTTTACTTGGACCATGAAATCACCCTTTTTTCATTAATGAGCCAACACCACATGGAGCCATAATAAAAACATTTATGAAGTTTGGAAATCTAAAGCTTAGACGTGCACTTTTGATGATGTTTCCAATGGGTTTTGCCTCGGGCCTGCCCCTTGCGCTTTCTGGCGGAACCCTTCAGGCATGGCTTACAACAGCAGGGGTTGACATTCGTACCATAGGCCTTTTTTCAATGGTTGCGCTGCCTTATACCTTCAAGTTTGTCTGGTCTCCCCTGATGGATGGTATATGTCTGCCTTTTCTCGGAAGAAGGCGAGGCTGGATATTTTTGTGCCAGATGTTTCTTGCAGCCCTCTGTGCAACAATGGCACTACTGAACCCCCAAAAAGAGACAGCAACCCTTGCCTGTGCCGCATTTCTACTTGCCTTTTTCTCTGCCTCCCAGGATATCGTGATAGATGCCTACAGGACAGACATCTTGGAAGAACGGGAAAGGGGCCTGGGGGTCGGACTAACTGTCACGGGTTACAGGGTGGCCATGCTTGTCTCAGGAGCCCTTGCCCTCATCCTTTCAGATCATATCGGCTGGAAAAACACCTACCTTTCAATGGCAGCACTTATGGCAACGGTAGCCATTTTCACCCTTCTTGCCCCTGAGCCTGAAACAGGATCCGATTGCTCCATTGGCCTTGCCAAGGCCGTAATGGCCCCTCTAAAAGATCTTTTTTTTAGGAAGGCAATCATCCCCATGCTTTTGCTCATCGTGCTTTACAAGCTGGGTGATGCCTTTGCAGGCACTCTTACAACTGCATTTCTTATAAGGGGTGCTGGCTTTACCCCAACAGACGTCGGCACAATCAACAAGGGACTTGGGCTTTTGGCAACAATATTGGGGGCCATGACTGGAGGAGCGCTTATGACTCGCATGGGTCTTTTTCAATCCCTCATGTTCTTTGGCATCTTGCAGGCCATATCAAATCTGGCCTTCATGGCCCTTGCGGCAGTTGGAAAGAGTTAC
>JALSQG010000186.1 GCA_026985565.1 Deltaproteobacteria bacterium | reverse complement strand
GCCATAAAGCAGACAACCTTCAAATACAGAAATGCCTACAACCAACCAGATGCCTTTGAAAGAAAGATTCTCAAGATGTTTGAAAATCCAGACTACCCCATGGGAAAAGGTTACGGTGAGACGGTCAACGGAAACTACCGTTATCTAAAGCCCATCTACATTCGTCAGGCCTGCCTTAAATGTCACGGAGAGCCAAAGGGCGAAATGGATATATCTGGGCACAAGAAGGAAGGCTACAAACTTGGCCAGCTTAGAGGGGCAATAAGCGTATCAATGCCTGTTAACTAAAAAACATGGCTCTTTTTTAGCAGAAGATTGAACCATGCCTATTCCTTTACTTCTAACTCGTTTTAAAGGGGCACCAAATGGCTGTTCTTAGAAAAATCAATAACCTTTCGTGCAAGACCAAGATAATCCTCCCGTTTGTTTCCATACTCACCATATTTGCCATAAGCCTGTCCTTTCTTCTGCATCAGACCCTTGTCAAGGAGGAAAAAAACAGGCTCGAAAAAGAAATAAAGGTCCTTGGGGCACGGCTTCCGGTTGAAATCAGTGACGCCACTGCGCCTGGCAAGCTCATGGTCAACAGCCTTGCAGGTCTAAACAACTTCCAGTTCGCAGTGGCCCTTAAGGACAAAAACATACTGAAAGAATCTATATCTCCTTTGGTCAACACGCTTTCGAAATCCAAGGCACTATCCGGTTTTTTCACAGTGTATGATTCCAAGGGATCGGTGATTTTTTCAACAAATCCAGCCATGAAGATAGGAACCAATCCCATCAAAAACCGTCCCACACTTGTACGCGCCATCTCTTCTCGCAAGGAGATATCCGGGATAGAGCCTGGGAAAGACGGACTCCTATTAAGATGTCTTGCTCCTGTAACATATAATGGAATGTTTTCAGGTGTTCTGGAATTTGACATCCCAATGATGCAGGTCTTTTCCAAGATAAAAGGGGAATCCGACGAGATATCTATTGCTTGGTTTATTGATAAGGCGCTGGCCAAGGACTTAGGCTTAAAGGGCACAACAGAATCGGCAGGCCATGTGCTAGGTGGTGCCACAGAGGATTTTGATAATGCCTCTTCTTCACTTTTAGATACCTTGACCACTGGCAACAACGAATTGGCAGTTGAGTCAAACGGGAAAGAGGCTACTGCGAGCCTTCCTCTCCACTTCTTTGGAGACAAAGGAAAGGCATCTGTAGTTATTAGACTCGACAATATGGAGAGCTGGCAGGCACTAAATTCCGCCATCTGGAAACTTGTGGTTGGCTTTACTCTCATTGCCCTTGTATCTGCCGTTATCACAAACGTATCCATAGGTCTTATCACCAGGCCCCTTTTCTGGCTTCTTGATTATATGCAGGAACTTGCCCATGGTAGATTCTTGAAGGCATCCCCATATCAGGCTAATGATGAGCTTGGCCTTCTTCACAAGATGGCCAACAAGGTAATGGCAGGAACTGGAAAATTCTGCTGGCATGTGAAAAAGGATCTTGAGACCTTGATGCAAGGTGCCTCCAGTCTAA
>JALSQG010000185.1:0-5000 GCA_026985565.1 Deltaproteobacteria bacterium | reverse complement strand
CGTAAAAGGTCTTTCCTCGCCTTGAACTTTTTTGTACCAGCTCGCCACTACATCCAGATTTGGGGCACTTTACCCCTGTTGGTATCGGCATGGTGAATTTACATTCTGGATAGGATGAACAGGCAAGAAACTCCCCGTAACGCCCCTTTTTGATTAACATTTTGGCACCGCATTCTCTGCACCTAAAACCCGTCTCTCTTTCCTCATTTTCCACTATCTCTATTGAACCGTCATCCCTGCGCCTAAAATTTTTGGTATTCTTACACTTTGGATAGGATGAACAGGCAAGAAACTCCCCTGTACGTCCATAGCGTATAACCATGTTTGAGCCACATCTTTCGCACCTTATATCCGTTGCAACACCTTTTGCCTTCACAGATTCCATGTTTTCCCTGGCTGCACTTAACCTTGATGAGAAGGTATCATAAAAGCGGCGCAAAAGTTCCACCCAGGACACCGAGCCTTCTTCCACCTTATCAAGTCCCTGTTCCATCTCGGCAGTAAAGGCGGTATCCAAGATCTCCGGGAAATGACTGGTCAGTAGATCCGTTACCAGAAACCCAAGCTCCGTTGGTACAAATCTTCTGTTTTCCAGTTTCACGTAATTTTTGTCCTGAATTGTTGACAAAATGGCAGCATACGTGCTGGGGCGCCCGATCCCCTTTTCCTCCAGGGCCTTTATGAGACTGGCCTCACTGTATCTTGGAGGAGGCTGGGTAAAATGCTGCTTGGGCTCAAGAGAAAGAAGTTCAAGAATGGCTCCAGAGTCAAGAGGAGGCAGAAGTTTGTCTTCATCTTCAGAAGTCCCAGACTCCTTACCATAGACCTTCATGAATCCTTCAAACTTAAGGATGCTGCCGGTTGCCCTCAGCACGTAATCCCCTGCCTTAATATCCACTGTTGTTTGATCATATAGGGCAGGGGCCATCTGACATGCCACAAACCGCTTCCATATTAGGGAATATAGCCTTAGCAGATCGGGCTCCAAATGAGGGGCAAGGCTTTCTGGCGTTCTTTTTACCGAGGTGGGCCTTATTGCCTCATGGGCGTCTTGAGTCAGCTTGCCTTTTTTGTACATACGTGGCCTTGCTGGAAGGTATTTTTTCCCATAATTTGAACCTATAAATTCCCTCGCCTGCTTGATAGCCTCATCTGACAGCCTCACCGAGTCTGTTCGCATATACGTGATAAGACCAACAGGCCCCTCTTTGCCCAACTCAATACCCTCATATAGACGCTGGGCAAGCATCATTGTCTTTTTTGCAGAGAACCCGAGCTGTCTTGCAGCAGCCTGTTGCAGCGTACTTGTTATAAAGGGAGGGGGCGGATTCTTCTTCCTCTCTACCCTTTTTACTTTCTCTACCTGAAAAACTCCATTTTTAAGCCCTTTTACAACTGCCTTTGCCTGTTCTTCGTTTTGAATTTTGAGCTTTTTGCCGTGGGCCTTTAGTACCTTTGCCTCAAAAGGTGGAGGTTCTTTGGCCTTCAGTTTTGCAGTTACAGACCAATACTCTTCTGGGACAAACTTCTGTATTTCCCTTTCTCTGTCACACACCAGACGAACTGCCACAGACTGGACCCTACCGGCAGAAAGACCTTGGCGCACCTTTTCCCACAAAAGAGGCGAAAGCTCATATCCGACCAGCCTGTCAAGGATTCGTCTTGCCTGCTGTGATTCAAAACGGTTCTTGTTGAGGGTGGTCGGGGACTTCAGTGCCTCAAGAATGGCCCGTCTTGTCAGCTCATTGAAAAGCACCCTGTGAAAATTACGTTTGTTACCATTTTTCCCCTTCTTCAACTCCTCTGCAATGTGCCAGGCTATTGCCTCACCCTCACGGTCTGGGTCTGGGGCAAGATAGATATCGTTTACCTTTGATGCAGCAGACCTTAGCTGTTTAAGTATCTTACCTTTTCCTCTTATAACCACATACTCGGGCCTGAAATCCCTTTCCTTGTCGACCCCAAGCCTTTTAGGCGGAAGATCCTTTACATGCCCGACAGAGGCCATTACTTCGTAGTCTGAACCAAGGTATCTCTTAAGTGTCCTGACCTTGGTTGGAGATTCAACTATTACAAGTCCTTTTTTCATATCCCGTTCTCGTTACTTTTCATTCAGGCTGTACATGCCGCTTCCGTGACTTGCCACCAAATCCTTCATCTCAAGCTCAAGAAGTATGGAGGCTACTGCAGCAACCGGCATGTTGCACCTTATTGATATTTCGTCAATATGTTGAGGGTAGGCCTCCAGTTTGTCAACAACTATGGCGGCATCTGATGACAAATCTTGCTCTGAAAACCCTTCATCAAGGCTTGAACCTGGTTGCCCCTTTTGTTGCAACCATGGCATATTGAGGGCGTCCATCACATCCTGAGGAGACTCTACAAGCTGTGCACCCTCTTTTATGAGCCTGTGGCATCCCCTGCTTCCATAAGAAAAAACGCTGCCAGGAATGGCCATGACTTCCCTTCCCTGCTCCAAGGCAAGGTAAGCCGTAATGAGCGAGCCGCTTCTAAGGCCTGCCTCGATCACCACCACTCCAAGGCTCAAGCCACTTATGATTCTGTTTCTTGCAGGAAAGTTTCCTGGCTCTGCAACTGTGCCAGGGAAAAATTCACTTATGACCGCACCTCTTTCTGCTATTTTCCTTGAAAGGGACACATTCCTCAACGGATATTCAACATCGAGACCGCATCCCTTTACAGCTACCGTTTGCCCTCCGGCATCAAGCGCCGCCTGGTGCGCACATGCATCTATCCCGATGGCCAGCCCTGAGACTACGCTGATCCCATGGGCAGAAAGGGCTTCTGCTATCTTTCTGCACACTTTTCTACCATAGGTTGACGCCTTTCTGGAACCGACTATGGCCACAGCCTCTTTGCTGATGGCTTCTTTTTGCCCTACGCCAAAAAGTACAACAGGGGGATCTGAAATGTTTAGAAGAAGCTGTGGATATTCTGGATCATTATAAAATAGAAGCCAGAAGTTGTTCTCTTTTATTTTTCTCCTTAAATCCCTGAGCCGTGCAACATCCGGCCCGTTTTGTATGCCCATAGAAACACTATCTGGGACAAGACTTAATAGGATATCTCTTGTTGCCTTTTGCCATACATTTAAGGCAGAGCCATAGAAATCCTTTAGTTTGAAGAACCTTTTTGGACCAAGCCCCCTTATCATCATGAGGGCCAAGGTTGCTTCCTTCTCGTCCATTAACAGGGCTTTTTTCATGAAATCTTTTTCTTTATCTAATACCCGTTACTTTGTATCATCTTGGATGAGGAAAGTTATGCAAATTATAAACCGAAAGGGCTTTTTTAATATTATCGTCAAAAGTCTGCAAGATATATGACCTTTTCAGAGCTGCTTACTAAATTTCTCACCTTTTTGTCATCGGAAAAAAACTGTTCTCCAAACACCATCTCCTCATACAGGAGGGACCTTGCACAATTTGATAACTTTCTTAAAAAAACAGGAAAAGACATAGACAAAGTAAGCGCAAAGGATATAAGACGATGGCTCATGTCATTAAACAAGAAGGGGCTTAAACGCACAACTGTAGCAAGAAAGCTTTCTGCTGTACGTAGCTTTTATAAGTTTTGCATCCGATCTGGGCAAGTCTCTTTCAATCCGGCCGAGCCGGTTCTGTTTCCGCTCAAATCAAGGCCTCTTCCCAAAAGCCTTACGCAAAGGGAGATGGAAACCATCCTGGACAGTCAAGATGGCAATGATTTTCTTACCGCAAGAAACAAGGCCATCATGGAGCTTTTATACAGCACAGGGATCAGGGTAAGCGAGTTAACCGGATTAGACTTGGATGATATTGTACTTTCTCCGGAAATGGTGAAAGTGAGAGGAAAAGGCAGAAAGGAGCGGATTGTCCCCTTTGGCCAAAAGGCAAAAGAGGCCCTTTTATGTTACAGTAGAGAACGGGGAGCCTTGTTGGAAAGATTGAATAAAAATAATGAAAAGGCCTTTTTCCTAAACAATAGAGGTGGGCGGCTTAGTCCAAGAACCGTTCAAAGGATAATCTCACAAAGTGGATGGAAGCTGCCTCTTCCTGGAGCTGTCACCCCCCACATGTTCAGACATTCCATGGCCACCCATCTTCTTGAGGCAGGGGCAGATCTTCGCTCCATCCAAAAACTCCTCGGCCATGCCTCCATATCGACAACCCAGGTTTATACAAATCTGGACATAACGAGACTGAAACAGATATTTGGCAGCTGTCATCCAAGGGCCAAAAAAAAATCATGACAATCCCTTGCCCTATGTTCAGACCACTTGCTTTTTCATGGATATTCCGCCAATACCCTATTATCTTCCTACTACCTTCATACAAAAAGGATGGTGCATAAATGGACATGAAGAAACCGGTGAACTTTGAAAGACCAGACACCCAAGAGATAAAACAGCGGTTCAGAGCCGCATTTCCCTTGGTGATACTCTTTCTTTTGGGCGTAATTGCATGGAACTGTTGGTACACGGTCGAACCTGAAGAGGTGGGACTTATTCTCAGATTTGGAAAGTTCCAGAAGGAAACCCAGCCTGGCCTCCACTTCAAGTTTCCCTACCCCATAGAGCAGGTAATCAAGATACCGGTTCAAAGACAGTTAAAGGAGGAGTTTGGATTCAGGACAAAGGTCCCTGGTGTCCGTACCATCTATTCTCAGAAAAACTTCGAGCATGAGTCCCTTATGCTCACTGGAGACCTGAACGTTGCTGTTGTTGAGTGGATTACCCAGTACCGAATAAGAAATCCATACTTTTACCTTTTCAAGATAAAGGACCCTCGGCAGACCTTCAGGGATATGAACGAGGCCATCATGCGTGAAGTTGTTGGGGACAAAACGGTAACTGAGGTTCTGACTGTTGGCAGACAGGAGATTGCTGACCAGGTAAAGAAAAAGCTCCAGGAACTTTGCAACCAATATCAGACAGGGATTGTAGTTGAACAGATCGTGCTACAGGATGCCAACCCACCTGATCCGGTCAAACCTTCATT
>JALSQG010000184.1 GCA_026985565.1 Deltaproteobacteria bacterium | reverse complement strand
GAAAGGCCCAAAAGAACTTGAAAGGGTGATTGAAGAATACATTCTGAACCATCCCTTTACAAAGATAGACTACGTTTTTATTGGTGATCCGGACACGCTGGTACCAAAAGATGAACTCAAAGGCCCCCTGCTTATTGCGCTTGCAGTATTCGTAGGTAAGACCAGACTCATTGACAACATGGTCATTAGGAATTAGTTGGAGAAATACTCATAAACCATGTTTAGACACATGCTAAAATCAAAGATCCACCGGGCGACTGTTACCGAGACAGAACTTCAGTATGAAGGAAGCCTCACCCTTGATGCAGAGCTCATGGAGGCAGCAGACATCCTGCCGAATGAAAAGGTAATGGTTTACAACATCAGCAATGGCGAA
Organism: Deltaproteobacteria bacterium; assembly: GCA_026985565.1. Lineage (GTDB taxonomy): Bacteria > Desulfobacterota > Dissulfuribacteria > Dissulfuribacterales > QOAL01 > JAADCZ01. Next base: position 6,784 of record JALSQG010000184.1, on the reverse strand, counting down.
CGCTTTGACACCTACGTAATTAAAGGCAAGAGGGGAAGCGGCACGGTCTGTGTAAATGGCGCTGCTGCAAGAAAAGCATGCAAGGGTGACCTGATAATAGTCGTTACCTATGCCATCTATTCAGAAGAGGAAATGGCAGATCACAAGGCAAGGCTAATTCTCCTTGATGAAGAAAACCGAATAAAGGCCATAAAGGAATCCGCTTCAGACAAAATCCATGGCTGAATCCCTTAAGATCCACGTAACAAGCCTTGGATGCCCTAAAAACCTGGCTGATACAGAAAGGATCCTTGCCGTTCTTAAAGAGGCGCTGCCTGATATCTCCTTTGAAAAAGACCACAAAAACGCCAGTATTTTCCTTGTAAATACCTGTGCATTTATAGAAGATGCAGTTCAAGAATCCATAGACCGCATCCTCGAGCTTTGCCAAGAAAAGGGTAAGGGCCAGCACCTTGTGGTCTTTGGCTGCATGCCACTAAGATACGGCCTACAACTTGAAAAACTTATTCCAGAAGTTGACAGATTTATTTTCCACGTGGAACCAGACAGAATAGCATCAGAGATCCTTGGCCTCTTATGCCGCAAAACTGCCCCCTTGGTCCCGTCCCACAAAAGGCTTGTAACAGGAAAACCGTGGCAGGTATTTGTCAAGATCTCCGATGGCTGTTCAAACAGATGCACCTACTGTCTTATCCCCAAAATCAGGGGTGGCCTTAGATGCAGAAGCCCAAAAGACATTGTAAAGGAGATAAATGAAGCCGTTAGCCTTGGGGCCGTAGAAATAACCCTGGTTGCCCAGGATCTTACCGCCTACCAATATGAGGGAATAGACCTTCCTGCCCTCATAAGGTTGATACTTAAAGAGACTGATTGTAGGTGGCTTCGCCTCATGTACTTATATCCAGAGGGCATAGACCAGGAACTGTTGGAGCTTGTAGCCAAAGAGGATAGGATCTGCAATTATCTCGATGTCCCCATTCAGCATACCAGCGACAGGGTACTTAAAAGAATGGGAAGGCCAGGAAATGGTGCAAAGCTCAACAGGAAACTTGAAACAATAAGGTCCTTTCTTCCAGATGCCTCCTTGCGGACAACTGTTATGGTTGGGTTTCCCGGCGAAGAAGATAAAGACTACAGAACCCTTGTGGATTTCATCAAGAGGTGGCGCTTTCACCACCTTGGCTGCTTTGTCTATTCCGACGAGCAAGAGGCGTATTCCCGTCTGTTCAAAGACAAGGTGGCAAAAGAGGTTGCCATAGCAAGAAAAGAGGAGCTTATGGAGATCCAAAAGGGTATCTCCCGAGCCATAAACAGGGACTTTATAGGAAAAGAGATAGATGTTCTCATTCAGGGTTACTGTGAGGAATCTGAGCTTCTATTGTGCGCAAGAAGCCGTTTTCAGGCACCTGAGATAGATGGCATTACTTACATCAACCAGGGAAATTCCACAGAAGGCTCCATAGAAAGGGTCAAGATCACCCAGGCCTTTGACTACGATATTGTAGGAAAGATAGTGCCCCCCATTACTCAAACCAACCTTGCTGCAAAAGGATGAACAAAAAGGGTATCTCTGGTATTGACTAAAGATGGGTCCATTCTGGACCGACCAAGATAGTATATGCCAAAGATCTACAAGGCTTCATGCTTTGCCTGCCTGCCGGTTTGCTTACAAATTGGGCCTGTTTCAAGAATCCGGCAAAAAGTCATGGGCCTTGGTGGGTTATCTATTTGTTGTCCACATATTTTAAGTTTGGGGGTATTCATGAATAGAGTTTCCTGCCTGTTTATTCTTGCAGCGGCGGCTACCTTTTCCCTATTTATCCTTCCGCCCTTGCTACCTTTAGCCTTTGGAAGCAAGATATATGTTCCGCCTGAGCTTGAGCCTTGGAAAAAGTGGGTCCTCTATGGGCATGAAGACCTTTCTTGCCCAGTTGGCCCCTTGTCCCCCATGCGCCAGTGTCTTTGGCCCATATCAATCAAATTGGATGTGGATAAGAATGGGGCCAGGTTCAAACAAAAGGTATATCTCTTTAAGGAAGGTGACGTAAGGCTTCCTGGCAATGACAGATTCTGGCCCAATTCTTTAGAGGCAGACGGACACAGCATACCTGTATTTTCTGATGCAGGTAAGCCGATAGCCAGACTACCATCTGGCTACCACATAGTTTCAGGAAAACTTCCTGCCCTTTCAGGCCGAAACACCATTCCCATCCCTGAGGGCACAGCCCTTGTCACCCTTAATATAGATGGAAAAAACGTAGAAAACCCTAAGGTGGACAGCAAGAAATGGTTACTCTTTCTTCATGCCTCTTCAAGCTCAAAAGCAACTGCTCCCAAAAGGAAAGAGACCATTAAGATTGAAACATTCAGGCTGCTGGAAGATGACGTGCCATTTTTCATGGAGGGCCTCCTGAGGCTTTCTGTTTCTGGCACCCCACGCCAGCTGGTTTTAAAGGATGTGATTCCGCCAGGATTCCTGCCTGTGCAGATAGATTTTCCAATGGCCGCCGGATTTAGTGGTCGCCATCTGGTTCTGCAGGTACGTCCAGGGCTTTGGCAGCTAAGGTTCAGGGCAAGATCTGAAGGCCCTGTTGACAAGCTGAAGCTTTGGCCGCGCGATCCGCGGCTTGGGTCCAAGGAGATCTGGGCCTTCAAGCCTGATACGGCCCTTCGCCAGGTTGAAATATCAGGGGCACTTTCCATTGACCCGAGCCAGAGCGATGCCCCAACAAAGTGGCGCACCTATCCCTTATACCTTGTAAAGGAAGGGCAGGGCCTTTCATTCAAGGTCATAAGAAGGGGAGATCCAAATCCAGCCCCTAACAGGCTAAACCTTCAGAGAAGGCTGTGGCTCAACTTCTCCGGCAAGGAATATACATTTCAGGATCACATCAAAGGCCAGATGCACAGAAGGTGGCGCATGGATCTTCTTCCGCCCTTTAGCCTTGGCAAGGTGGCAGTAAACGGCCGACAGGAGCTTATAACCGTTGCCAATGACGGACGCGGGGCCGGGGTGGAAGTGCGATACAGGGACCTCGACATGGTGGCAGAAGGTCTCATCTCCGGTACCGGGATATCCACCATTGGCGTAACAGGCTGGAAAGAAGACTTCGACTCTGTAAAGACATCCCTGTTTCTGCCACCAGGGTGGCGCGTCCTAGCCGTATCTGGTGCTGACATCACTAAGGGTACATGGCTTGATGGCTGGAGCCTGCTTGATCTTTTCATGGTCCTTGTGGTGTCTATGGCTGTGCTCAAGGTATTTGGATGGAGCTGGGCCATGGTTGCCCTTTTTGTAATGGTCATAACAGTGCAAGACCATAGCGCCCCTGGCTGGTTATGGATAAATCCTGTGGCAGCAGCAGCACTTCTCATGGTGGTGAAGTCGGAAAGGGCCAAAAGACGGATTCGTCTTTTTCAGCTCCTTTCAGGTGTGGCGATTCTTGTCGTCCTTGTACCCTATCTTGCAGATCAGGCTCGCACTGCAATCTACCCACAGCTTGGATTTGGACAGGTATATGCCAACGTTGACATGCCGCAGCCCGAACCAGTCAATGAGCAGTTGAAACAGAAGGCCCCAGGAAGGTCAAGGGACCATGTGAGATCCAGGATGGACTATTCCTTGTATGAAAAGATGGCCAGACCCGGAAAAAATGGTGGTTTCATTTCAAGCACTGCCTCCAAAGAGATGGAGGAACTCCTGGTTGACCCAGATGCAAAAGTGCAGACCGGCCCTGGTATTCCACTTTGGCACTCACGACCGGTGACAATCTCCTGGTCAGGGCCTGTACGTCAGGGTCAGGCCATCCGGATCTTCTATCTTTCTCCCATGTGGGAGACTGCAATCAGGCTTTTAAAACTGCCCCTCTGCATGCTTCTTTTGCTTGCCGTAACAGGGCTTTTGCCAAAAAGGCAAAGCGGTTGCTGTGGTCAGTCAAAAAAGATGCTTGCCTTGTTGCTGCCAGCGGCCATGATCTCCTTCTGTTCTATGCTTGAAAAGGATGCGTCTGCTGCGCCCTTAACCACAAATGTTCGGCCCCAGGTGGCAACAAGTTTTGAAGGGAATGTGCCCGGCCCAGACATACTTGAGGAACTTGAGGCAAGGCTTATTAGACCGCCAAAATGTGCCCCAAATTGCGCCCATATAGAGTCCATGGCCATTGATGTCACATCTCGCCAGGTTTTGGTCAGAATCAGGGTGGCTTCAAAGGCCTTGTCATATCTAAAACTCCCTGTCAACTGCGACTTTTGGCAGCCAGAAGAGGCCAAGCTTGAGCAAGAATCTGCCCACTTTCAAAAAGGCGCTAAAGCCCAGGCCACCATATCCAAGGGGTATGTGGCAATAAAGAGACTTTCTGATGGCAGTCTGGCGGCCCAGGTGCCTGAAGGGGTCTCGGATCTGCTACTTTCAGGTCCCCTTTCCAGTGGAAAAGAGTTGATTTTTCCTATAGATGGCACCTTGCATAATGTCTCTGTGAAGGCAGGCCCTGAGTGGTCCATATCAGGCATCGATGCCATGGGTAATGGTTCAGGCCAGATAAGGCTCCTTCGTGCAGATACCAAGAAAGAGACAGATAAAAGCCTCAGCCCTATGGGAAGGGATCTTATTTCCACCAATCAGATCCCGGCCTTTGTAAGGATTGAGCGCCGGTTTGTACTTGGCCGCAAATGGAAGATATATACGAGGGTTATAAGGGCTTCTGCCTTTTCAGGCCCGATCCTTTTAGAATATCCTTTACTGCCAGGTGAGCATGTTACATCAAGCCGTGTCAAGACCAGACAGGTTCAGGCAAGATCGGTTGCTGTCATAAACATGCCTCAGGGCAGCAAGGAGCTTTCATGGACATCGGCCTTAGACCTGTCAGATCTTCTCGTGCTAAAGGCCTGCCATGACCCGGCAATTGTTGAGGTATGGAGCCTGAAGATAGGCACAATGTGGCGGTTTTCACTAACCGGGCTGCCTCCGCTTTCCCTAAAAAATGAGAAAATGGAAGCCAGACTCTACCAGTCCCTGTGGAAGCCCTGGCCAGGTGAAGAGTTGAAGATTTCTTTATCAAGACCCAGGGCCAAAAAGGGGCACACCCTTACAGTTGATTCATGCACCATGTCCCAGCGGCCCGGAAAGCGCTCAACAGAAACAAGGCTTAAGTTGCATCTGCTTTCAAGTCTTGGAGGATATCATGAACTCAAATTGCCCCAAGGAGCAAGGCTTCAGGAGTTCCTGGTTGACGGAAAGCCCCTTTCCTTTGATCCCAACGCCCGTAAGGTGGCTATCCCCTTACATCCTGGAACTATCGAGGCAGGGCTTTCCTGGCGGGAAGAAAAGGGCATTGCAGCCAAATTCAGCACCACACCAGTGGAGCTTGGACTTGCTATGAACAACCTGTTTATCAACCTGGATTATCCCCAAAACCGATGGGTGCTCTTTGTTGGCGGGCCAAGACTTGGGCCAGCCGTGCTCTTCTGGGGAGTGCTGGCTGTAGCATTTTTTTGCGCCCTTGGACTTGGAAGGATAAAGGGCATTCCTCTATCCACTATGGGCTGGATGATTCTTGGAGCAGGGATGATGCCCGTGTCCATTTCCTCTGCCTTTATAGTCACTTTATGGCTCATAGCCCTGTATCTAAGGGAGACTTACCGGGATCGGATAGAGGCCATGCCTGCATATATTTTCAATTTGATCCAGGCAGCCCTTGTGATCTTTACGTTCACTGCTCTATCCGCCCTGGTGTATTCTGTGCAGCAAGGGCTTTTGGGATATCCGGACATGCAGATAGCAGGAAATGGTTCATATCCAGGCCACCTTTCCTGGTATCATGACAGGGCTGATGTGATGCCGGTTGGGTGGCTTATCTCCCTGCCCCTTTGGGTGTACAGGTGCATTATGCTCCTTTGGGCCCTGTGGCTCAGCTTTAGCCTGATGAGATGGCTTGCCTGGGGATGGAAGTCATTTTCAGCTGGTTGCACATGGAAGCGGCCAAAAATCAAGGTGGGAAATTTGTGGATCAAGGGTAATAAGGTTCGTTCCAAGGCAGGTGAAGTAGATAGAGATAAAGAGGGTTGATGTGGCTAGGGCTGCAAAGACCGCGATTTATACCGCAAGGACAGACCTTAACAGTAACACTGTAAAGGCCAGGTAAAAGACAGGGGCATCTTTTCAGCAAGCTTCACGATTTCCCTGATGGCTCTACCTGGTCTTTCAGATACATATTCCTCAGGGCGCATCCTGAGCCGGAGTATCCAGATCACCTCAAGGGCAGTCATGGCCTGTCCAAGCAGTATGGCCAGAAGAAAGGTGGCGGCAAGAAACAGTCTCCTGGTCCATGCCATTTCCGTGATCTGTCACCCGGATTACCCCATAGGTTCCCTTGCAGGCGTTTCCATATTTTCTGCAGTATTCGCTGTCCACCACCAGTAAAAACGTGCCTACAAGGAGATCTCCTCCCTGAAGCAGATGGCGAGACGGCTCCCATTGCTGTTAGTGTGACGTCATGATAAACTGGTCTTAGACTAGTCTATCTGTTCGGGAGGCATGAATATGACCACCGTCGGCTCATATGAAGCAAAGACTCATTTTTCGCAGCTTATGGAACGCGTGGCCCGCGGCGAGCGAGTCATTATCACCCGCCACAATACTCCTGTTGCCATGTTGCAACCTGTTTCACCCCAACCTAAAGGTTCTCCTGAAGAAATCATCGCACAAGTCAAGGCCTTTCGCCGCCGCTATCGCCTGGAGGGATTGAATATCAAGGAGATGAAAGAAACGGGGCGGGCATGAACGAGC
>JALSQG010000183.1 GCA_026985565.1 Deltaproteobacteria bacterium | reverse complement strand
AAAGTGTTGGCGAGATCCTTCTTACTCCAACCCGTATCTATGTAAAGAAGATTCTTAATCTACTTAAGAGCTTTAAGATCCACGGCATTGTCCACGTAACCGGCGGCGGTTTTCAGGACAACATTCCAAGGGTTTTGCCAAAAAAGTGCAAGGCAATCATAAAAAAGGGAAGCTGGTATGTTCATCCTGTATTCAAATTCATTATGAAGGAGGGAAACGTACCAGAAGAAGAGATGCTAAGGACATTCAACTGCGGCATTGGGCTAATACTTTTTGTGCCCGCCTTCCAGACCCAGGACATCATGCTTCAATTAAAGGCCCTGAACGAAGAGCCATTTCTTATTGGACGTGTGGAAGAGCGCAGCCCAGATGAGCCTTCGGTTATATTCGAAGGAGAAGGTCTGTTTTGATTCTTGTTAGTGGCTGCCTCCTCGGCATATGTTGCAGGTATGATGGGCTTTCAAGGCCTGATGATAAGATCATTGAAATGGCAAGTTTCAGACGCCTATTACCTGTTTGTCCAGAACAGCTTGGAGGGCTGCCGACACCGAGAAGTGCCGCCTACCTTTGTGGCGGAGACGGATTCAAAGTCCTTGAAGGTAGTGCCCGGGTGCTGACTGTTGATGAGGGCAGGGACGTGACAGAGCAGTTTTTAAAAGGTGCAAGGGAATGCCAAAGGCTTGCAACCATTTTTGGTGCAAGGGAGGCGATCTTGAAGGGCAAAAGTCCTTCTTGTGGTTTAACAGACAAGGTTGGAGTTACGGCTGCAGCACTTATCCTATCAGGAGTGAAGGTGACTGAGGCGGGATAGGCTTCCTTAGGACTGAGCCTTAGACATTACCCGTTCTTTAAGATCCTTTCCCACCTTGAAAAAGGGCAGTTTCTTGGGTTTGACTTTTATTTTCTGGCCTGTCTTTGGATTTCGTCCCACATACGACTTGTACTCCCTAATGGAAAAGGATCCAAACCCCCTTATTTCAATGCCTTCTCCCCTGACAAGGGCCTCTGTCATGCCGTCAAATATGGAATTGACTATGAACTCGCTCAACTGCCTATGAATGTTGAGCCGTTCTGCCAAGACATCTATCAAATCTGATTTGTTCACAAGCCCCCCTCAGAACAGAGCCAAATTTTTAATAGTTTCTTTGATTACAAGCTATTGCTATTAAATACGAGTATGTTTATATCTGTCAACCATAAACTTTCACAAACAGGACAACGCAAAAAAATAGGAAGGTCGATTTTTTATGTTCAAGACCCTGAAAGAAAAGATAGCACGCTCAAGAAAAGGGTTCATAAGGCAATTAGATGGGCTTTTTCTTGGTAAACAGGAGATAAGTCCTGAAATTCTCGAGGAAATAGAAGAGATCCTCGTGATGGCCGATATGGGCGTTGCAACAGTAGAAAACATAATCGACAGGCTCCGCCAGGATGTTGACAGAGGCGAGATTGCGGATTCTGAAGCCCTCAGAAACAGACTTAAGACCCTCATAAAATCTGTTTTTCCAAAGGGCGGCAGCCCTCTCGAAGATATAGAAGAGACTGTAAGGCCCTT
>JALSQG010000182.1 GCA_026985565.1 Deltaproteobacteria bacterium | reverse complement strand
ACCGCATTTCCAAGAAGATGCCAGATGCAAAGGTGCTTGAGCGCGTAGCAGGGATCCTTAAGGTAAAACAGGCAGTTTCAAAGGAGCCTTCCCTTGATGACCTTCTTTATAAGATCTCGGGGCGGATTCCCGATGCTGTGGCCATAGAGGAGCTTAAGGCAAAGCGGGAAGAGTTACATGAGGCGAAGGCACACGAGGCATCCGAGGTCCCGCCACCAGAAAGCTTTACCGGGCAGTTGCCCGCCCAGGAAAAAGATGTAGCCCAGCCGGCTCAATTTTTCCAGATGCCCCTTGTTGTGAGTCTTAAGCTTACAAGCATAGGCACCTTTCAGCAGGTGAAGGCCAGACTGGAAAAGGCGGCGCAAATGCTTGGTAACGACTTTTCCCTTTCTGACATAAGCCTCGAATACAAGGAAGCAAATAGCCTTGGCCGCCTTGAGTGCCGCTTTGTGCTTAGGGGAGGACAGGGATGAATAGGCTGCTCCCCCTGAAAAACAAGGGCCTTGTCATGTTTTTACAGGGCTTCATAGCCATGACATTTTGTCTTGCCCTATATTGGAATGTCTCTTTGTTCCTTCAAAAAAGGGCTATTGAGAAGGGTTGCCAAGAACTCGAAGGAGTTAGTCAAAGGCTTGAAAGGGTAGAAAAACAGATAGCCAAATTTGAACGGGTAAGAAGTCTTGTCCTGCCAGAAGGCAGTGACACCAGGGCCAGGTACCAGTGGGAATCGGTTTCGCTTCATTTCGAACCCCTTGAATTTTCAAAACTTCTTCGTCGTTTGTCGCTTCTTAACAAGGAGATCCAACAGAAGTATCACAGGGAGGGCATATTTGTGCTAACCGATTTTGAGACTGTAAGGGATCACTCCAAGGGAAAGGGCGAAAAACAAGGGCCGTCACCTGAAGTTCAGGCAGATGGCCGGCCAGGTTTTGCCATAAGAGGTAAGCTTTTATGTCTCTATCCACAAACGCAGATACACTAAAGAACCTGCTTGTCAAGCTGGCTCCCACTCTTTTTCTCGTGGCTGGTACCATTCTTAGTATCTATCTTGCAACAGGCCAGCATAGATTAAGTCCTCCGTCCATCAGGTTGGACTCTCAACTTTTGGAAAGTGTGACCCTATTCCCCCTCGAAGGCTTGCTCTCCGAAGACCCTTCTTCATCCTCGCCCATATACGCCGAGGTGAGGGACCCTTTCTTGGTACCAAATGTCAGTGTAGATGGGCAGGAAGTACTGCCTGAGCTTCAGTTAAGCATGATTATCATCAACAAAAGGCACAGGATGTGCAAAGTAAATGGGAAACTGTACTTTGAAGGGGACAGAGGCCCTGATTTTCAGGTAAAAATCATAGAAGAAGACAAGGTTCTTGTTGAAAGAAGAGGTAGAGGCCAATGGCTTTTCCTTGCTCAAAACGGATGATCCTTATGATGAAAAAGCAAACGGTGTTGCTTTTATTGTGGGCAGGCTTTTTATCCATGCTACTAAGTGGTTGCGCATCCCATTTGTCTGAGACTGCACTTGACAATAAGTCAGTTTCATCTCCAAAAAAATCAGCAACCACTTTCACGCACAGAAGCACGATTCCAAGCACGCCTAAGCACAAAGTCGTCAACGAATCAAGGCAAATAAAGAAACCAGTGCCAAGGTTCAAGGAACTTTCCCCCCTTGATATGCAGCTTGTGACCCTTTCCTTTATTCAGGAAGATTACAGGGCCATTTTCCAGGCCCTTGCCCATGCGGCAGGGATGAATCTTGTCATAGACGACTCTGCGGTTGGCATTCTGTCCCAGGGCAGGAAGCTTACGGCAGAATTTGTGGAACAGCCAGTACGAGACGTGCTCGATGCAGTCTGCAGGGCCGCCAATCTTGGCTGGGAAGAACGGGATGGCACTGTTTACGTCCTTGGTTATGTTGAGAAAATACTCAACCTGGATTTTATTGCATCAACTCACAAGGCAAAGGTAACCGTCGGCGGAGACGTGCTCGGCGGTCAATCTGGCAGTGGCGGCGGAGGAAACGGCGGACAAGGAATCACCTCTCAAGGGGAAGGGGAGATTGCAACCCCTCTTACTGGCAGCTTTGAGATATCAGGAGAGACCGCCCCTGGTGCCCTGGATATCTACAAAGAAATAGATGCCTCAGTGAAGGAATATCTTGAGGGAAAGGGCAAATACTTCCTAAACAGGAACACTGGTACACTCCTTGTTCAGGGCCCCCCAAAAATGGTGCAGCGCATAGAGGCGTATATCAACAGGCTCAAGGAAAAATACCAGCGTCAGGTGCTTATAGAGGCCCGCATCATCGAGGTGGCCCTAGACGAAAGCTCAGAGCTTGGGATCGACTGGCGGCGTCTTACCATAAACGCCAGTGACAAACAGTTACATCCCAAGGGCACATCTTTTCAGCTAAACAGCCAACTGCTTGAAGGTGCCCTTAGGGAATCCACCATGTATGGCATCACACTGACCAATCCCTATTACGATCTATCTGTAGTCACAAGAGCACTGGAACAATTTGGTAAGGTCCGCACCCTGTCAAATCCCAGGCTAAAGGTGTTAAATGGCCAGCCTGCCATGATAAGTGTTGGGCAGTCTGTGTCTTATCTGAGGAAATTTGAGATCATGGTGGATCAGCAACAGGGATTTAGAAGTGAGACCCCAAATGCTGAAATAGCCTCCATATTCAACGGGATATTACTTGGCGTCACCCCCATAATCGATGACAAGGACAATGTTACCCTGAACATGGTACCAATAAAAAGTGACATAATATCCCTTGAGCAAAGAGAGCTTACAGACGGGAACCTTTACACCTTTCCTGTTGTAAACCTTAGAGAGGCTTCCACAACGGTTCGGGCCCATTCAGGAGACCTTGTGATCCTGGGAGGGCTCATAGAGGAAAGAAGTGGACGAAACACCACTGGCCTTCCCATTCTTTCAAGACTCCCGGGTTTCCTGAGTCTGCCCTTCAGTTTTAAACAGGATTCGAAAAGAAAGGTTGAACTTGTCATAATACTTAGGATCGATGTGACAAAAAATGAGCAAACTGTTTGAAGCCATAAGCACACTTGAGACAAATGGCAGTCAGCAAATGGTGGACTCACCTTTTGCAGGCCATTTGGAAAAGTCTAAAAATGAGCCACAAGGCCAGGATGCCAAAAAAGTCTTTTTGGCTGCATGTCTGATACTGCTCTTTGCCATATCAGTGGGAATAGGCACCCTTTTTGTTTCCAAGAAGCTTGCAGTAAAAGGCTTGGGCAAAAAAGGGCAAAAACGCATTGCTTCCTTGCAAAAAGAAATAAGACCCAAAAATAATGGCGGCGAAAAAAAAGTTGTCGATTCTTCGCCTTACGTTTTGCTCAGACAGCCAGAGCAACTGGTACAAAAAGGTAATGGCATACACCACGCTCAGAAAAGGAAACCCGTAGAAACAAAGGATGGCCTAAAGATGGTTTCAGGTACGTTGGGTGGTCCAAAGTCTTTAATCAATATTAGGCCAAAAGGGCAGGAACAAAAAATTGCAGTAACAGTCCAAAAGATGCCGCCATCTGAGCCAAGGCCCATAAAAAATCCCTTTTCCCCAAATCCCATGGTTCTCAACTCAAGACAGAAAAAACTCCTTTACCGAGCTGAAGCTTTACGAAAGAGCGGCAGATATGAGCAGGCCCTAAGCCTTTACAAAAAGGTATGGAATACCAGTCATAACCCCCTTGTTGCCAATAACCTTGCGGCAATACTTATGGAAATCGGCCGCTATCAAGAGGCACGAAAAATACTGCAGGATGCACTCAGGACCTCACCCCAGGATAGGGATCTGAAATTCAATCTTAAACAGGTAGATCTCTACTTAGAAAGTGACGCCGCTTTAAAGATCGCCACCAGCCCATAAGGGAACACACCATTGATCTTTGAGAAACCTTTGCATAAGAATCTTGGCTTCACCTTTCTTGAACTTGCGATATTCCTTTTAATTGCAGGGAGCATCCTCACAGTGGCAGCCACTGCGTGGACTGTTCTAATCCAAGGCAGACAAGTCGCTGCTGCAAAAAACATCTTGGATGATGCAAACGGTTGCCTATGGCATTATGCCATTATGGCAAGGAAGGTTCCAACCTCCGGCTACTTTTCACACAGTTGCACAAAGTTGGATCCGTGGGGAACCCCACTTCGTTTTGTCTCTCGCTCCTCGGCAATGGATGTAAACTGCACAAGGGCAACACCTGGCACCATTAGCGTCTTTACCGGGCCTGGACAAACAAGTGGGGCCATTTCATGGTTGGTTATAAGCGCTGGGCCGAACAAGAGTTTTGATTATTCCTGGTCTTCAGGCCGGTTAGACTTATCACACGGAGATGATATCTATGTGCTTGTCTCAGACATGGAGGCACACAGTGAGCTCTGCAAATAAAAGTAGAGGGTTTACACTTGTCGAGATAGCGATTGTCCTTGTAATAGTAGGGCTCATATTAGGTACCCTTGCACCCCTTATGGTAGGGCTTATAAAGAAGGACAAACTTGAAGATGGCAGACAGACCGTGCAACGGGCCAGAGACGAAATTATAGGCTATGCCATGATAAATAGCGGCAGGCTTCCAGCCAACATATCTGCCATCTCCCACAACGTGGATCCCTGGGATGAACAGTTGATTCTCATTACTGCTCCAGGCCTTTCTTCATCAAGTGTTTGCAGTGCAAATTCAACATCCTTGGGCATCATAATCTACAGGGCCGCTGGAGGGGGGGCATGCTCTTCGGGCTCGCTCAAACAAGATGTGGCATTCGTAATACTGTCTAAGGGGCCGGACTACAACCGCCAGATAAGCGCACCTGCCTCAGGTCGTGTTGCGATTCTCGATTATGGCTGCACCGGGGACCTGTATCTCGCAGATAATAATGGTGTTGGATCAAACAGGCCCTTTGATGACATCTACGATTATGTAAGCCTACAGGAACTTAAGGCAAGGCTGTGCACGCCATAATCACACCATAAATATTTTTCATGACATGCCTCTTGTTCTGTGTTTGCAAGGCGGATCAGGCTGATTTAACATTCCCATTAGCAATTTAGAACCATCCCTGTCCCTTGCCTGATAGCAGAATAAGAAAGAGACCGTCAAGGAAAAGGCTTATCCCAACCATCCAGCCAAGATACCAATGGGTACTGTATGGCCAAAAAAGTATGAATATGGCAGAAAGGGCAAGACACAAGACGCCTTTTGCAAAAAGAAGACGCCAGCCCCCAAATGGCTTTAGTTCAAGGGCTAAGGTAATGGAGGAGACTCCATCCAATATGAAATAAACGAAAATGGCTAATCCAAGGACAACGATCAGGGCAAAGGGCTTAATGGCAATAAACAGGCCAAGTACAAGGGGTGTAAGGGCCTTAAGCCAGGCCACCTTTTCCCTTTGATGTGTAAGATAGGCCATCAGGCCAAGGACAATCCCTGTCAGAATGAGCATAAGGGCTATGACAAGGGATACTGCAACTGCAAGAAGCTTGGGTGCCATGATGCCAAGAATGCCTATGAGGCAAAGACAAACTCCAAAGACGAAAAGCTTTCTCGAAAGTCCCTCATCCATACAGACTAGGAATGAAAAACTACCCTTTGAATGGTTCATAAAACAAAACTACCCCTTTTCAGTTTTGTACGTGAGCACATGCACTTCCTGAAGGGTAATCATTCCTGCCGGAATCATCTTATCAAGGCCAAGAAGCACCTTTTCGATCTTTATAGGGTCATCCACCACCTCCACCACCACTGGAAGGTCCACCGAAAGTGACAGGATGTTCACTGTCCTGAAGTAGCTGTTTGGGCCATAACCTGCCATTGCCCTGTAAACGGTGGCCCCTGCAATGTCGCTTTTTTTCAGGTAGTCCAAAATGGCCTTGTACAAAGGCCTTCCCTGGTACTTGTCCTTTTCGCCAATGTAGATGCGCATACACATCTGATCACCTTCAAGACGTTTGGTAGGCATGTCGGCTCCTTTTCATCCCATTAGCCGGCTGACCATGAAACCGAGCCAGCCGGCCAGTAAACACAAAAAAATGTTGCCAAAGACGTTCAAAAAAGCAGCGGTATTGTATCCATCCTGCAGGAGGGACAGAGTTTCAAAACTGAAGGTGGAAAATGTGGTAAATGCGCCGCAAAATCCAACCGTTACGGCAGCCCTGAGCTCAGGCGAGATTTGATAGGCCTCAAGACTAAGGGGTAAGAACAGGCAAAGGACAAAGCTTCCAACCACGTTTACAAAAAGTGTCCCAAAGGGGAAGTCAACACCAAAGAAACGATGAACAAAAGATGCTGCAAGGTATCTGGAAATGGCCCCGAAAAAGCCGCCCATTCCGATGAATAACAGATCCATATACAGTATTCTCCGCTGTGTCGTGCAGTTTTTTATCTAAGATTCAGTCTCTTAGCCACGTTTGGGAACCTGGTAAGGTCGGTATGGGGAAGAAACAGTGCCCCGGTGAGCTGATTCATGAAGTCTCCCCTTACGTTCATCTCAAGATAGGTTATCCGTTCACAAATATCCTCTATTCTGGCAAAGGAATCCTTTTGAAGCAGCACCCTCTTTGCCCCCATGCCTGCCGAGTTGCCAAGGGGCTTGAACCTATCAAGGGGTATGTCCGGCAGCATACCTATGGTGATGGCCTTTTCAGGATCAATGTAATTGCCAAAGGCCCCGGCAACGTAGAAGTTGTCTATGTCGTCAAAGGTTATGCCAACGCTTTGAATCACCACGTTTAGAATGGTGTACATTGCACCCTTGGAACGAATGAGATTCTTGATGTCGCTCTGGGTTATATAAACAGGCTCACCATGCGCAGTCTCGGACTCGGTCGCAACGATGTAGGCCCACTCGTTGTTTATCTGCCTCATACGAGTAGGGTCCTTCTGGATCATGAGCTTTCCTGTTTGATCCACAAGCCCTGCCTCGAACATGGCTGCAAGAAGATCGATTATGCCAGAGCCGCAAAGCCCCTTTGGCGGCCTGTCTTCTATGGTCTTGTAACGAACCGACAGATCCTCCGGGGAGATCTCTACCCGCTCTATGGCCCCGGGCTGCGCCCTCATGCCGCAGGAAAGTATGCCGCCTTCAAGTGCCGGGCCTGCAGCACCGGCACAGGCAACCAGCCAGTCCTTGTTTCCAAGGACCACCTCTGCATTGGTGCCAACATCCACCAATAAAGAAATCTCCTCCTTTTCTGCCATCATAGATGCAAGAATCCCCGCTATGAGATCCCCGCCAAAATAGCTTCCCACGTTTGGAAGCACATAAATGCAGCCATGAGGATTCATCTTTAGACCAAGATCTTCAGGACTAAGAAAATCGAACCTGTTCGCCGCTGGTATATAAGGTTCCTTGCAGATGTGGCTTGGATCGAGTCCAAGAAGAAAATGGCACATGGTGGTGTTTCCGGCAACGGTCATGAAAAAAATGTCCGTTACCTCTGCCCCAACCTGCCTGCAAAGGCTAATTGCACTTTCATTGAAAAGATCAACAACCTGCCTTTGAAGCTCGCCAAGGCCACCCCTTTGGGCAAATATTATCCTTTCCAATATGTCTTCGCCGTGAACCCTCTGGGGATTTTCCTGTGAAAGGGTCTTTAAGGTATTGCCAGTTTCGAGATCGAGGAGATAAAAAACTACAGAGGTAGAGCCAAGATCCACGGCAAGGCCAAGCACTCTTTTTTGTTCATTTGCCCCTGTGCATCTGCAAATCCGCCAGCCGCAGCCATCAAATGAAAGCACAACAGATACATTGTAGCCTGCATCGGGAAGGAGTGTTGGAAGAAGCCTTGAAATCTTCAAGGGAAGATGAACTGGCACATCCTTGATCTTCCCGGCAAGGGCATCACGGACCCTTTTTTCAGGGCTCCTATTGTCTCCGAGCTCTGGGGGCCTTAGCTCAAGCCCCACCTTCTTCACAACCGGATCAAGATCTCCCATCTTCGAGAAGGTTTTTGTCTTCAGAATCTGGAGTTATGTCTATTATCAGATGATCTTGGCCTTGACCTTGCGCCTGTCTCATCTGCTCCTGCTGTTTTAACATCTCTTCTTCAGCCTTTTTGATCGCCTTTGTGATGCGCCAAGACATGTATGCACCCACTGCTGCAAAGACTGTAAAAGCGGCAATAAGTATTGGAAGTGTTAGAAAGAATGCCCCAAGGGCCAAAAGAGCAAATCCTATGGCAGCAAATGGGGTCATATTCGAATAATAATAAACCTGTCTTCTTTTCATCTTTTCTCCTGTAATCACTTTAAGTCTCATTTTCATTGAATCTCATGATTTCTTCATCGATTCGCTCAGGTTCTCCTGAATTGTAATATAAGATGTTTTTTAGATGAATAAATACGTCAAGTTCCATGGCATCAAAGGAAAGGGCCATGCCTGTATCATCCGTTCTGACAACGTGGCCTTCGAGTTCCAACCACAGCTTTGATCTGGTACCGCTGACATGAAGCCTGATTGAACATGGGGTATCCTTTGGAAAGGGCTCCTCTGTAAGACAGTAAATGCCCTTCAGGCTGATATCCTTGGAACTGGTGGATCTTACAGTGGTGCCATCTTCACGGCTTGTAATCTCAAGTTCCGTTTCAAAGGGAACCCTCAAAAACCCGCGTCTTTCAGAACTGCCTTCCACAAGGTTTCTGTCTTCTCTCATTTCACTTCTTGTCCTTTTGTGCCTGGAGCATAGACCTTATCCTGAGTCTTAGGCCTTGCAGCCTGATGAATCCTTCCGCATCCTTCTGGCTGTACACCTCGTCTTCCTCAAAGGTGGCAAACTCTGGCTGATACAGGCTGTAGGGAGACTTTCTGCCTGTTACGATGCAGTTTCCTTTGTAAATCTTAAGGCGCACGGTGCCCGTCACCTTCTCCTGTGTCTCATCTATCATGGTTTGGAGCATCTGCCTTTCAGGAGAATACCAGAAGCCGTAATAGACCAGCTCCGAATACTTTGGGATAAGCCCCTCTCTAATATGCATGACCTCCCTGTCCAAGGTAATGGACTCAAGGGCCATATGGGCTGTGCGAATGATGGTGCCCCCTGGAGTTTCATAAACGCCCCTTGATTTCATGCCAACGAAACGGTTTTCAACAAGATCCACCCTGCCGACACCGTTTTCTGCCCCTATCTCATTAAGGGCTGAAAGCATCTTTGCTGGAGTAAGTGGTGCGCCATCAAGGGTCACCGGATCACCTTTCTCAAAACCTATCTCAATATATGTGGGCTTGTCCGGGGCATCTTCCGGAGCCTTTGTCCATGTGAACATATCCTCAGGCGGTTCTGACCAGGGATCTTCCAGTATCCCGCCTTCGTAGCTGATGTGAAGCATATTTGCATCCATGCTGTAGGGCTTTTTTTTCGTAACCGGTACAGGGATGCCATGCTCATTTGCAAAATCTATCAGTTTGCTCCTTGAGTTAAGATCCCACAGTCTCCATGGGGCGATAATTTTTATGGAGGGCTCAAGGGCCATGTAGGTCAACTCAAAACGCACCTGATCGTTACCCTTTCCTGTGGCCCCGTGGCTTACTGCATCGGCCCCTTCCTTTCTTGCTATTGCAATCTGCTCCTTTGCAATTAGCGGCCGGGCAATAGAAGTGCCAAGAAGATAGACACCCTCGTAAATGGCGTTTGCCCTGAACATGGGAAAGCAAAAATCCCTTGCAAACTCCTCCTTCAGATCCTGTATGTAAACCGAACTTGCTCCCGTATCTATGGCCTTTTGTCTGACTGCCTCCCAGTCTTCGTCCTGTCCGATGTCTGCCGCATAGGCCACTACTGGGCAATCATAATTGACCTGAAGCCACTTCAGTATCACAGAGGTGTCAAGCCCGCCTGAGTAGGCAAGCACTATCTTGTTAACATCCCTCAAAGCCATCTTGTTTCACCTTCAGTCCCTTATCCCAAGTGCCCACTCAAGCACTGCCTTGTGTATATGCATCTTGTTCTCTGCCTGATCCCATACCACAGAATGTTCCCCTTCAAGAACCTCTTCTGTTATTTCCTCCTCTCTGTGGGCGGGAAGACAGTGAAGTACAATACAATCCCTTTTGGCATGACGAAGTAATTCCCTGTTTACCTGGTAGGGTGCAAAAACCTTTTTTCTTTCCATTGCCTCATCTTCCTGGCCCATGCTCGCCCAAACATCCGTGTTTATTACATCTGCATCGCGCACCGCCTCCATGGGATCTTCAACTACCTCTATTGGGAAGGTGGCCTCTTCACGGGCCCTTTCAAGTATATTTTCGTCTGGACGGTAACCGGCAGGGCAGGCAAGATAGAGGGGAAAGCCGATTCGTGAAGCCGCCTGAATCCATGACTGGGCCATGTTGTTGCCGTCGCCAATCCATGCCACCTTTAGACCGGATAGGTCCTTTCCCTTTACCTCCATCACGGTCATGACGTCAGAAAGTATCTGGCACGGGTGATGGGAATCGGTAAGGCCGTTTATAACAGGTATGTCTGACCACCTGGCGAGCTCTTCCACTATGTGTTGTCCAAAGGTTCTGACAACGAGGCAGTCGAGATATCTTGAAAGCACCCTGGCCGTATCCTTCAAAGGTTCTCCCCGCTCAAGTTGGAGATCCCGTCTTGCCATGAAGGAAACGCTGCCACCGAGCTGGTACATGGCTGCCTCAAAGGATATGCGGGTGCGGGTGGATGCCTTTTCGAAAAGCATTCCGAGGACCTTGCCCCTGGCAGGCATATATTCCACCTTGCTTTTTTGCATCTTTTTCAGCTCGAGTGCCCTGTCAAGAAGGGCCAGGAGCTCTTCCCTTGAAAGATCAGCTACCTGAAGATAATGTTTTGGTCTTTTTCCCATAGTTACTCCATCGTAAATCTTTTTGTGATCATGAACTCCTTTGCCTGAATTCATCAAGGGCTGTTAGCAACATATCTATATGCTCTTTTTCTATCAAAAATGGCGGAAGGAGACGAAGAAGTCTTCCCTGCGGCACAATTGCCAAGATGCCCTTTTCGATCAGGTGACTTGCAAGATCTGGAAAGGGTCTTTGGAACTCAACCGCCACCATAAGCCCGCGTCCGCGTACTTCCCTGATATCCGGCCACCATCGTGAAAGCTCCTCGAGCCGCTTCTTGAGATAGCTTCCCTGTTGCCTGACCCGTTCAAGGATATCCGTCTCGGTGAGAATCTCCATTACCCTTATGGCAGCGGCACAGCATAAGGGATTGCCTCCAAATGTTGAAGCATGGGTGCCTGGGCCAAGATGGGCCATGACCTCATCCTTTGCTACCGTTGCCCCTATTGGAAGCCCGTTTGCAAGGGCCTTAGCAAGACACATGACATCTGGCGTGACCCCAGCATGCTCGTGGGCAAAGAGGTTTCCTGTTCGCCCCATGCCCGTCTGGATTTCATCGAATATTACAAGTGCCCCTATTCTGTCTGCGATGTCCCGTGCCGCTTGCAAAAAGGCCGTTTCCAACGGGATAACCCCGCCTTCTCCAAGAATTGGTTCAAGAAGGATTGCAGCAGTGCGCTCCCCTGCTGCAAGTTCCAGTGCATGAATGTTGTTTGGCGGAACGTGGGTGAAACCGTCCACAAGGGGTTCAAAGCCTCGCTGATACACCGGCTGGCCAGTGGCTGTTATGGCAGCAAGGGTTCTTCCATGAAAAGAGCCCCTAAGGCATATTATTTCGTAGCAATCCGGCCCTCTGGTTTCATGGCCAAATTTTCTGGCAAGTTTTATGGCAGCCTCTACTGCCTCTGCCCCGGAGTTGCAGAAGAACACCTTTTCTCCAAAGGAGTTTTCACATAGGAGCCGTGCAAGCTTGGCCTGAGGCTCTGTCCAGTATAAGTTTGATATATGAAAGAGCCTGTCTGCCTGGGTCTTTACCGCCTCTACGATCTGCGGATGACAGTGGCCAAGGCTGCAAACTGCAATCCCAGAAGTAAAATCCACATATTTTTTCCCCTGCTCATCCCAAACAAATACCCCTTGGCCCCTTTGGATGGTGATGGGAAAACGCGCATAGGTGTTGGCAATACAATCAAAGCCCATTCTTGTGCCGGAGTCGTTATTCATGTTACTTTTACCTAAGTGCAATCATTCCTTGCCCAATAAGGCAGAAAGAAAACTTTTTATATAGCACTATTTGATTCAAATAAAAAGGAGGGAACAGGGAAATCATGCGTTTTTTATTGTTAATAGCAACAGTTACACTCTTCACAAGTTCTGCCTTTGCCGACAACGTAATAGACAGCCTGGAGAAGGCAAAAAGCCTTTACAGCCAGGGCAAGTATTATAAGGCAGTGACAGAGCTAAATTTTGCCATAGGCCTTATTCAGGACAAGCAACTTGATAAGTTCAAGGCCCTTTTGCCTGAGCCTCCTTCTGGATGGAGTGCAGGAGAAGTGGAAGGTTCAAGGGCAGCAGGCCAGATTATGGGAGGTGGAATTACCGTATCCCGTACATATAATTCTCCCGATGGACAGGAAGTCAGGATAGAGATGATCACAGACTCACCCCTTCTTTCAAGTGTAATGATGATACTGTCAAATCCTATGCTCATGGGCTCTGGCAGGCTTGTTGCAATAAACGGGGAGAAAGGGATAGAGGAGTGGAACCCCCAGGAACATTCTGGGAAGATACAGATAGTGCTTCTAAACAGGATGCTAATTACAGTTAATGGCAACAACATTAAGTCAAAAGATGTCTTGTATGATTTTGCAAAAAAACTCGATTTTTCTAAGATCAAAAAGACAATGGAGGAGTAGATTATGGTAACGACAGCAAGACGCCTTTCTTTTTTTACGGTTTTAACCCTGTGTTCGTTCGTGTTTATATCAAGCCAGGCCCTTGCAGGGCTTGTCATCGAACGAATCCATACCCAGGGGACATCACCTTCCAAGGGTAAGATATCAAAGATGATCACCTACTATCAGGACAACAAGGTGAAAACTGTAAGCAGTAATGGTGACTATACAATTGTTGATCTTGAAAAGGGGACCATGGCCATAGTCAACCCCAAGAAAAAGCAGTACAGCCTTACAACCCTCGATGCCATGCTTGGCCAGATGCAGGCGGGTATGGACAAACTCAAGGCGCACCTTAAGGGCATCTCACCAGAGCAAAGGGCAATGATCGAGAAAATGATGGGCATGAATCAGCCAGGTGGCACCTCCATAAACCTCAAAAAGCTTGGAGATAGCCAGGTTATAGCCGGCTATCCGGCACACCACTATGTGATCACCCAGGGCGGAAAGAAAGTTGCGGAATACTGGGTATCTGAAAAATTGAGAAACCAGATGCTCAGGGAAATGGATAAGGACAAAATAGAAAAATTTGAAAAGGCCATGTCAAAGATATCAAGTCAAATGAATGTGTTTGGCAACTCAAACCTGACAAAACTCATGGAGCTTGAGCAAAAACTTCAGAAAAAAGGCGAAATAGTCAAACAGATTCAATATCCAAATAACGTGAATATGAACAGACAGGGCAGCTACCAGGAGGTTACTTCTGTCAGGGAACAAAGCCTGAATCCCACTGTGTTTGAGATTCCAAGGGGATTTAAAAAAATGAATACCAGGCCCTAATGGACCACAAGTTGTAAGATTAGTGTTGCGGAAGAGAAAACGCATTGGCCTTCTGGCCCTTTTTTGTCTCTTTACGCTGCTTGCTGCAGGATGCGGCAGCCCGACAAAAAACGAGGAGACAGCCCAATCTTCTACGCCTGTTAGTTATCGGCTAAAGTGGCTATTTAATGCGAGTACGGCCGGAGACCTATGGGCCAAGGAAAAAGGACTATTTGCAAACTATGGTCTAAAGGTCACCGTCAAGGAAGGTGGGGCCGAACAGGACGCCATAGAAGAACTTGAACTTGGCAGGGTCCAGTTTGGCGTCGCCTCAGCCGACCAGGTATTAAGGGCTGTCTCTCGTGGGGCAGACGTTTTAGTGCTCGCCCAGATCTTTCAGATCAACCCTCTTCAATGGATATACATGAAGTCCAGGGTGGATCTTGAAGGCCTGGATAAAGGGGCACTAAAACAAAAGCTGCCCCATCTGACCGTTGGCATCACCTATGGTGGTAATGACGAGGCAATATTTATGGCTCTGGTAAAAAGCCTTGGCCTTGAACCTGAGTCGTTGAATATCTATGCAATCACCTATGATTACACCCCCTTTTGGAAGGGCGAGGTCGATCTTTGGCCCTGTTACCGAAACACCCAGGGCATCACACTTTCTGAAAAGATGAAGGAAATGGGAGACAAGCCGGGCTTTCTGAATCCGGCGGACTATGGAATAAGCTTTGTTGCAAACTCCCTAATCACTACCAAGAGGTTTGCAAAAAGACATCCTGAGACAGTTAAACTTTTTACAAAATGCATTCTGGAGGCATGGCATCAGGCCCTAATGCCAGAAAACAGGAAAGAGATGGTATCCATACTGGAAAGATATGAAAAAACCATATCACCATCATCCATCTCGAAACAGTTGGAGGCGACCAGGGAACTTGTGACCGATCATGGCCAAAGAGAAATTGGTTACATAGACCAAAATGCGTGGGCACAGACTGAAGATGTTATGTTTCAGCAGGGGCTAATAAAAAAGAGGGTTGATGTGACGAAACTCTTTATGAAATAAGAAAGGAGGGGCTAAGCCCCTCCTTTTTCAACAAAAGTGGATGGACCTTTTAGCGACCCCTTGATGCCCTCTTTGCTGCCTTCAGCGGATTTATGGCCTTACCTGAGGCATCTTGCTGTATCTCAGGCTTTACGTGACTTGCAAAGTTGCAAACCCCTCTTTTCCATTTCATTTCAGGATGAGGAAAGACAGCACAAAAACGGCCCGCTTCTGTCTCTACTATCTTGTTGCAACCTTCGCATTTTTCCACTATCTGGAAACAGGCGCCACCAATGAAGGTGCACCCCTTCTTTCCCATAAATTTGCATTCAGCACCTGGCCTGTTGGTAGTACACTGCATATCTTCTAACTCCATGGTTTATTTTTGCAGCAAATATAAAGCCGGCAATTTGCTTTTGCAATATAAATATCGAGATGTTAAAGGACTTTGTTTATGAGCTGGTTGACCTTGTTTACCATAGGAGCAGGAACTGGAATCGGAGCGTCCTTTACTGGCCTTGGAGGCGGTTTTCTTGTGGTCCCCCTTCTCCTCCTGCTTGGCTACTCTGCCCAAAGGGCGGTTGGCACAAGCTTCATGGCCATTTTGATAATAAGTGCCTCGGCCCTGTTCGCCCACGGCAGGCTGGACAATGTTGACTTCAAAACAGGAGTCGTCCTCGGACTTGGTGGCATTCTTGGCACTCAGATAGGGGCCCAGCTTCTGGAACAGGTCTCTACCGCCCATTTCAGAAGGATTTTTGCCTTTGTCCTTGTGGCCCTTGCTGCATACCTCTTTTTCAAATAGGAGGGCGCCTTTTGAATCCCGTGGAGCTTCTAAAAAAACTGTCCAAACGCATGGCCAAAAGTGCAATCTACGTTGCTGGAGGGCCTGTAAGGGACTGGTTGCTTGATAAGGCTGTAAAGGACATAGATTTAGTCATGTCCGAAGAGGGCATTTCCGCTGCAAGATACCTCGCTAATGTCTCATCCGGAAGCTTTGTGATGCTTGATGAGGGTTTCCATGTGGCAAGGGTTGTGGTAAAAGAGACGTCCTTTGATTTTAGCCAGTACAGAGGAGATGCCACAAACATAGAGGAAGATCTCTCCTACAGGGATTTTACCATAAATGCCATGGCGATCCCGTTGGATCTGGTGCTGCCACACCTTTTTTACACCCAACGAGGGGTTGTCTGCCCAAAAGACGCCGTGCTTCCACATCTTGTTGATCCGTTTGAAGGCAGGAAGGATCTGGAGAAGCGGACCATCAGGGCCATATCTCTTTCAAATCTTTCTCAAGATCCCCTAAGGATGTTGCGGGCCTTCAGGTTCAAGGCAATACTCGGCTTTGACATAGAACCCAAGACCCTTGAATGGATAAAAGGCATGGCGGATGGAATCTGCCGCAGCGCCCCTGAAAGGATCAGCACTGAACTTGACAAGATCATGGCATCGTCCAGGGCTGGAAAGTCTCTCATGGATCTTAAGGCATGTGGCCTTTTAATGGCCATAATCCCCGAAACAGAGACAATGGAGGGAGTGGAACAGCCTGGATTTCATCACCTCGATGTCCTTGGCCATCTAATTGAGACAGTAAGCTCCATGGACGCCCTTGTGGAAGATCCATGCATAAAGTTTCCAGACTGTGGCCCCTTCAGGCAGTGGCTCCTTGCAAAAAGTCAGGAGATTTCCTGGCTCAAATGGGCTGCATTCATGCACGATTTTGGGAAGCCATCTAAAAAGGGCATGAAGGAAAATGGCAGGGTCACCTTCTACGAACACGACAAGGAAGGGGCAAGGATGGTAAAGGCTGTGTCAAGACGTCTTCGCTGGTCGCGCCAGAAGACCAAATTTGTCGCTAACCTTGTTCGCTTACACATGAGACCATTTCACCTTCTTAACGATCTTAGAAGGTCAGGACCTTCAAAAAGGGCCATGAGAAGACTGCTTGATGAGATTGGTGAGGATTATCCGGCTCTTTTCCTTCTTTCCATGGCAGATTCCATGGCAGGCTGTGGCCCCATGAAACCAGAGGGCCTTGATGACGAAATAGCCAAACTCTTTAACAGGATTCACCACTTTTATTTAAAAAGCCTTAAACCCGTGGAAGAAAGTCCTCCCCTTGTAAAAGGTAACGATGTGATGGAAATACTTGGCATTGGCCCAGGTCCCCTTGTAGGCCAAGTTTTGAAGGCGGTTAAAGAGGCACAGGTAGAAGGTGTGGTGTCAAACAGGAAACAGGCCCTTGCCTTTATAGAAGAGGGCTTTAAGGAAGAGGCAGCTCCTTTTAAGAAAAAGGCGTAAACTCCCTTTTTATGCCGGTGTCAGGGTTTCGGCATAGGGCCTTATCAAGTTTTTGAGAAAAGCGGTTTTCTTGCCTTAAAGGGTCTCATTTGCTATCTTTTTGAATGCAAGCTTTTCAAGGATGGTTTCGGAGAGGTACCGAAGCGGTCATAACGGGGGCGACTCGAAATCGTCTGTACGCCCAAAAGGCGTACCGTGGGTTCGAATCCCACCCTCTCCGCCATTTATTTATTTTATTGACTGTTTGGGACTTAAAAGTGTATAAAAGTGAACCTATTTTTGGTGAACCTGTGGAGAGGTGCCCGAGCGGCCGAAGGGGCACGATTGGAAATCGTGTGTGCGTTAACAGCGCACCGAGGGTTCGAATCCCTCCCTCTCCGCCACGAGCAGAAAACCCTTTGATAGCCGGGTCCTGCGCAACGAAATCCCGCGAACCCCGCCAGGTCCGGAAGGAAGCAACGGTAGTGGGACCCTTCGTGTGCCGCAGGGGTGCCTGGCTATCATCTTTTAATCTGCAGCGCAATCCATAATCATGTCTTATCTCGTACTGGCCCGAAAATGGAGACCTCAAAGCTTCGATGAGGTCATTGGGCAAGGCCACATAACAAGGACCCTCCAAAATGCCCTTTCTTCAAACAAGGTGGCCCATGCGCTGCTTTTTAGTGGCCCGCGTGGCGTTGGAAAGACGTCTGTTGCCCGTATTGTGGCCAAGGCGCTAAACTGCACCCAAGGCCCTGCCCCGAACCCTTGCAACAGTTGTCAGATCTGTAAAGAAATCACATCTGGAAGCTGTGTGGACGTAAACGAGATAGATGGGGCATCGAACAGGGGCATAGACGAGATCAGACAGCTAAGAGACGAGATCCGGTTTCAGCCTGTTCTGTGCCGCTTTCGCATATACATAATAGACGAGGTCCACATGCTCACAAACGAGGCCTTCAACGCCCTTTTAAAGACACTGGAAGAGCCTCCCGCCCATGCCTACTTCATCTTTGCCACCACAGAGCCGAGAAAGATTCCAGAGACCATCCACTCAAGGTGCCAGCACTACGAATTCAGACGCCTTTCCGAGTCAGTGCTTACCGAGCATCTCGACAGGATCGTTGCCAAGGAAAACCTCGGCCTTTCCCATGATGCAACCTCCCTTTTGGCATACCAGGCCCAAGGAAGCGTAAGAGACAGCCTCAGCCTCTTGGATCAGGTGGTTGCCTATGGCGCCAGGGATTATCAGGAGGTCTGCCAGGCCCTTGGGGTCGCTGGGCTTTCCACCATAGAAGCGCTTGCAGAGGCACTTCTAAGATCCGATACGGAGAAGGCCCTTGCCCTTATCCATGATGTTTACGAAATGGGAATCGACCTTCAAAGACTCGCCAAGGACCTGCTCCACTTCCTTAGAGATCTGGCAGTCATCAAAAAGGTTGACCCAAAAACAGGAATCACTATTACCCGATTTTCCAAGGAGCGAATCAGCAGGCTTGCTGAGAGCTTCTCCGAGATACCCTTTTCAATCGTTATCCAGGCCATGGAAATCCTGGCATCTGGCCTTGATGACCTTTACAGGAGCCTTACCCCAAGAATCAACCTGGAGATCCTTGCCATGAGAATTTGCAGCATTACAGACTTTGCCAGCATGGATGAGCTCCTTGAAGGCATTGGTAAGCTGCTTCGAATTTATGAGGAAACAGACGATCAAAGGGGCAAGTCTGCTCGGATTAACAAAAACAAGGAACAAAAGACAGACTCGCACCTTGGGAAAGAACCGGCTGATGAAGACACTGTTTCTGAAGCGGCTCCTTCCAAAGAGGATTCACAAACCTCAGCTGAAGAGGTGGTCAAGAGGTGGCCTGAATTTGTGGAGTTTGTCAAGGGGAAAAGCCCAGGCCTTGGAAGTGTTCTTGATGCTTGCCTCAAGGTCGAATGCTTAGAAAATGGCCAGATAAGGGGGCTTTGCGCAGAAGATGTGCGTGGAGAGATGCTTTGCTCACAAGAAAAGTCAAGTCAGATAGCAGGTCTTGCCTCCACCTATTTCAATCATCCTGTTAATATCAAGTTTGTCATGGATGAAAAGGGCTGTACTTTTAAGCCCCAAAAGGGAAAGAATGGGGCCTCTTCAAACAGGCAAAAAAATTCCAGGCAGGAGCTCATTAACAACCCCCTTGTCCAGGAAGCCATTAACATCTTCCAGGCAAGGATAAGCAATGTTACCCTTTACAACAGAAGAAACAATAAAAAGACAAGGAGTTGATGCCATGAATCCTAATATGAAAGAGATGATGCGCCAGGCCCAGATCCTGCAGAACAAGATAGCAAAGACCCAGGAAGAGCTTGCAAAAAGGACCGTAGAGGTGACTGTTGGAGGTGGTATGGTAAAGGCCGTTGCCAGTGGGAAACCGGAGATCGTCTCTCTAACCATTGAAAAAGAGGTGGTGGATCCGGATGACGTTGAAATGTTGCAGGATCTTGTGGTGGCAGCGGTCAACGAGGCCCTTGCAAGATCTAAGGAGATGGTTGAAAGCGAGATGGCAAAAATTACTGGCGGGCTCAAGATGCCTGGCCTTTTTTAGATTAGACCAGTGATCCAGGCCATTCCCCCAGCCCTTGAAAGGCTTATAAAAAATCTTATGCGCTTTCCTGGCATAGGGGAAAAAAGTGCCACTCGAATGGCCCTTCAGATCCTTCGCTGGCCTCCATCTGTGGCAAAGGAGCTTGGCGCCTCCATCCAGGAACTACACGAAAAGATCGGCATCTGTTCCAGATGTTTCACCTTCTCCCAGGAAGATCCATGCAAGATTTGTAGCATGGTAGAAAGGAACCAGGATGTGGTGTGCGTGGTGGAGGAGCCTGGTGATCTTGTGGCCATTGAAAAGACGGGCTCATTCAAGGGACTGTATCACGTGCTCCAGGGGGTGCTTGCCCCAAGGGAGGGAATTGGCCCGGACGAGCTTCGGATAAAAGAACTTCTTGAGAGGGTAAGGAAGGAAGGGCTAAAGGAGATAATTATTGCCACCAGCAGCACAGTTGCAGGAGAGGTGACGGCAAGCTACCTGTCAGACGCCCTACGGGCAACCGGAGTTAAGATAACAAGGATAGCATGCGGTATCCCAATGGGTACGGATCTGAAATACGCCGACCAGATGACCTTAAAAAGGGCCTTGGAGTACCGGACCTCCCTTTGACAGCAAAAGTTTTGGGTCAAGGACGGCTTCCAGACCATGGATTGCCGTCCTTCGCTTTCAATCCATCTATCTGATAATTCGGACCTTTCCTCCCCTTTCTCTTTTTCCGTCCGCCTTTTTTAGCCCAAATGAAAATCTCTTTTTCTTACGTCGAGGCCCAAAAGAGCGGGTCGTTTTGAGTGGCTTTGAAAGAGGAAGCTTGGGTTCAAGGCCCTCAACGGTCTTTCTCGCTATCTTTTTCCCAATGAATCTTTCAATGCTCTTTAACTGGGCAGCATCTTTGCTTCCACATGCAAAGGAAATCGCCACTCCACTGGCCCCAGCCCTGCCAGTGCGGCCGATCCTGTGAACGTAGTCCTGTGCGCCATTTGGAAGATCAAAGTTTATGACATGACTTATATCTGAAACATCGAGGCCGCGAGCGGCTACATCCGTTGCTATTAGAAGCCTAACCTTTCCCTGCCTCATGCTGGCCATGGTCCTGCTTCTTGCTGCCTGACTCATGTCTCCATGAAGGGCCTTGGCCTTACATCCCTTTTTTCTAAGGTCCCTTGCAAGACTTTCAGCCCCCCTTTTGGTTGCAGAAAAAACCACTGCCCTGGTTATCTTTTCATTCTTTGCAAGATGCATAAGAAGTCTTTTCTTGTGCGAAAAACTGTCTGCAAGATAGAGATGTTGCTCTATGGAGTCCACAGTGACCCTGCCTTCTGACACGTCCACCACATCTGGCTCTTTCATCATGCTTTTTGCAAGTGCAGTTGTGGCCTTATCCATGGTGGCGGTAAAAAGGAGGGACTGCCTCGTCTGTGGTGTCGCCCTGATTATCTGGTCCACGTCCCTTTTAAACCCCATATCAAGCATCCTGTCTGCCTCATCGAGAACCAGTACCTCCAGTTTTGATAGATCAAGCGTGCCACGATTAAGATGATCGAGCAGCCTTCCCGGGGTCCCAACCACAAGGTCCACTTTCCCTGAAAGGGCCCTAAGCTGGGGCCTGTATGAAACTCCTCCAAGCACAACCGCAGTCTTAAAGGCCATGAATCTTCCATATTGCCTTGCTGCCTCGGCAACCTGCTCTGCAAGTTCCCTTGTAGGACTCAAGACAAGCACCCTTGCAAACCCCTTTTTCTCTACCTTCTTTCTGCAGAGTCTTTGCAGAATGGGAAGCATGAATGCGGCTGTCTTGCCTGTTCCAGTATTTGCCGATGCAATGAGATCCCTTCCGGAAAGGATGATGGGGATTGCCCTTTCCTGGATAGCCGTTGGCTTCTTGTACCCGCACTTTTTGATGGCCTTTAGTATTGGAGTATCAAGTTGAAATTTTTCAAATGACATAATGGTTTCCTTCCTTTGTGCAGCAGATTGCTGCAAATAAAATGCAAGGCCCTGTCAAAGACAGGAATTGCCCTTGATACAAGGCAGGGCCTGCCACCAGTCGGCATCAATACATCGCGCTCGCCAACCGGTCTGTTCTGCTGAATTGTTCTTGTTTGGAATTATCAGTCAGGAAGGTCAGGAATACGATGACACTCAAGCCACGGTCACAATACTTGCATCAGGCCAAAAGGCAACCTTTTTCTTGTCCACCCTCAGGCGACAATTCTGGAATATACGTCTGCATCCGGAGCAAGTAACATGTTTTGGCTTAGTTGATGAAAACCAGCCAAGGCCACCATAGCAGCGTTGTCTGTGCAAAAGACAGGCGGTGGGACAACAAATCCAAGCCCTTTTTCCATACACGCCTCCCTAAGGGCATGTCTTAGCCTCAAGTTGGAAGCCACCCCACCGGCAGCCACCACCCAGCCCACCTCTTGTGCCACTGCTGCCTTGATGGTCTTTTCAGTTAGCACCTCAACCACTGCCTCTTCAAAGGATGCACAAACGTCCTCCACCGGTATTTTTTGGCCTGCTGATGTCAGCTTTCCAACAGTTTGAAGAACCGCTGTCTTGAGCCCGCTGAAGCTAAAGTCATAGGGGGTTTCGGGAAGCCATGCCCTTGGAAACGAAAAGGCATCCCTTCGCCCTTTTTCTGCAAGGCGGCTGATAATAGGACCTCCTGGATAGGGGAGGCCAAGGATCTTTGCCACCTTGTCAAATGCCTCGCCTGCCGCATCATCCCTTGTGGCTCCAAGAAGTTCCACGTGGAAATAATCATCCACCCGGTAAAGGCTTGTGTGTCCGCCTGAAACGACCAGTCCAACAAAGGGAAACCGAGGAATTTGTCCATTTGGCAAAAAACAGGCCATGAGATGGGCGTGGATATGATTTACACCTGTTATGGGCTTTTCTGAAGAAAAGGCACAGGCCTTTGCATAGGAAAGGCCCACCACCAGGGATCCAACAAGGCCTGGCCCCTGGGTGACTGCAATCCCAGAGACCTTTTCAAGGGTGATGCCAGCCTCTTTTAACGCACGTTTTACAACAAAGTCGATGGCCTCAACATGCTTTCTGCTTGCTATCTCAGGCACTATGCCCCCAAATTCTGCATGGATGTCAACCTGGGAGGCAATTATATTACTTAAAAGTTCCCTTCCATTTTTTAACACGGCAGCTGCTGTCTCATCACAAGAGGTCTCAATGCCAAGCACTATTTCAGGTGCATCTAACATCTTCTTCTATCTCCAGAATCTTTTTGTCAAAGGCCTGTTCCATTTCATCAAGCCTCGTGCATGCCTCTTCCCAACCAAGATACAGGTCTTCAAGCTCTTCCCTTATGACTTTATAACGCCTGTTCAAGGTGGCTGCCTTGTCTGTATCCGTGTAGGTGGAAGCATCCGAAAGTTGTCTCTCTATGGAATCCCTTTCATTTTCAAGCAGTAGGATCTTGTCCTCAAGCTTTTGGGCCTTCTGCCTAAAAGGCATAAGGGCCCTGCTCTTCTCCTGGCGAATCTGTGCAACAAGGCGCTTTTTCTGCCGCCTTGTTAACCGCCTTTTTGAATTTGAAAAGTTTTCCTTGGCTCCTTGCTTTGGTCTTCTTTCATCCTGGGCACCTTCCTGCAGGATAGCCTTCTTGGTTTCAAGAAATTGTGAGACGTTTCCGGGAAAGAGGGAGATCTTTCCTTCCTCGATTTCAAGAACCTGATCCACAAATCCATCCAGGAAGTAGCGGTTGTGTGAAACCACAACCACAGAACCTTTGTAGGCCTGCAGGGCATCTCTGACTGCCTCTTGGGCATCCATATCAAGGTGATTTGTGGGCTCATCAAGAAGCAGCAAGTTTGCTTCCTTTGCCATGATTATAGCAAGGGCAAGCCTGCTTTTTTCCCCACCTGAAAGGACAGAGACCTTTTTCGAAACATCCTCCCCTCTAAACATGAAGATTCCCAAAATGGTTCGCAATCTTGTCTCTGAAACCCCTGGACAGGCGCAGATGATATTTGACAAAACGCTCTTTTCATACTGGAGCTGTTGCACCTGATGCTGGGCAAAATAGGCCCTTGTTACCTTGTGCCCAAGGATTATCTTGCCGTTTTCAGCCTCGAGCCTTCCTGCAAGAAGCTTTAAGAGTGTGGACTTTCCTGCCCCATTTGGCCCCACCACTGCCAGTTTGCTCCCACGCTTAAGCATGAAAGATAGCCTTTCAAAAAGGACCTTTTCCCCGTATCTTTTGGAGAGGTCCTGTACTTCAAGAACAATCTTGCCTGCCCTTGGTGGATCCGGAAGGCAGAAGGTACATTCGGGAGCCCTTTGGGGTGCATCCACAAGCTCCATCTTCTGGAGCTGTTTTATGCGGCTTTGTACCTGCCTTGCCTTGGTGGCCTTTGCCCTGAATCTTTGTATGAACTGATTCAGCTCATCTATCTTCTTTTGCTGGTTCTTCCAGGCCGCCTCCTTTTGCCTTAGCCGCTTTCCCCTTTGTTCTTCATAAAAGGAATAATTGCCTTGATAAAAGGTGAGCCTGCCGTTTTCAAGCTCCCATATCTCTTGAACCGTCTTATCCAGAAACGTCCTGTCATGGGAGACGATAAGGCATCCTGAATCCTGGGCTGCAAGGAATTCCTCAAGCCAGGCCAGGCTTGGCAGGTCAAGATGGTTGGTCGGTTCGTCAAGAAGGATTAGATCCGGCCTTGAAAGAAGTAACTTTGCAAGTTCAAGGCGCATGATCCAGCCGCCACTAAGAGAGGAAACGGTACGATGAAGCTGGTCTTTCCTAAAGCCTAGTCCAAAAAGAATCGCCTCTATGCGGCCTTTAATTCGGTAAAAATCTGCCTGCTCAAGCTTCTGACTCAACCTGTCATGTTCGGCAAGCATGGCCTCATGGCTTGGATGTATCGTCGATGAGGAAGAAAGTTTCTTTTCAAGCTCCTCAACACGTCTCTTTAACCTAAATACATGGTCAAAGGCCCTCTTTGCCTCTTCAAAAACCGACATCGTCATATTTTTGGCTGAAACCACCTCTTGTGGAAGGTAGGCTACTGAGAAATCACGGCTGGTCTTAACCGTGCCGTCTGCATCTTCCCTCTTGCCACAGATTACCTGTAACAGCGTGGACTTGCCTTGACCGTTTCTTCCAACAAGGCCGACCCTCTGACCTTTTTTGAGACTGAAGCTCACCCCATTAAGGATGTGCCTGTCACCCGCTTGCAAGCTCAGATTCTTGACTGTCAACATGAAAACAAAACGGTTGCCCATTGAAATCGTCAATAAAAAAACCGCCTTTAAAAAGGCGGTCTCAACTATTACCCCATTTTTACTCAAGGGCAAGACAGATATGTGTCAGGCTTTTTCTTGCCTGGCGCTACGTTACCAGTAGCGTTTCTTTCTTCTGTCCTTTTTGCCCTGTCGTGCCTGATTGATCTTAAGGATCCTGCCATGAAATTCCTTTCCGTTCAGGGCCTTGATGGCCTTATCGGCAGAGCTGTTATCCATCTCGGCAAAACAGAACCCCCTGGACTTTCCAGTATAACGGTCGGTAATCCAGTCGAAGGATTCCAGGCTACCATACTCTTCGAGCATGGTTCTTACGTCTTCTTCTGCAACATTATAGGCCAGGTTGCCTATGTATAGTTTCATAATATGTATCTCTCCTTTGTTGTTGTCTGATCAGTGAAATCATGGAATTTTCCAACAAAAAAGGCAGGCCAAAAAGACCTGCCTGTAAAAGTCTCACCTGACAGATACAACCTATGCTCTCACATTGGATGCCTGAGGCCCTTTAGGACCTTCTGTAATGTCAAACTCAACGGTTTGGCCCTCTTCCAAGGACTTGAAACCGTCACCCTGGATGGCTGTGTAATGTACAAACACATCTGGTCCGTCCTCCTGGGAAATAAAACCAAAACCTTTCTGATCGTTAAACCACTTTACTGTTCCTTTCATGAGATCTCTCCTTTTGAAAAATGAAATTTGTTGCTGGGTACTTCCGACCCAAATTGTTGCACTTGTTGGTTCGAAAAGCCCCCATGGAAAGATCCACACGAAGGTACTTCTGAATCCATACTAAGTGACTTGCTCTTGCCAAAAGATTGGGGTGAACTGGATTGTTTCAGGACAAACTCAGACAGGCCTCAAT
>JALSQG010000181.1 GCA_026985565.1 Deltaproteobacteria bacterium | reverse complement strand
AATCAGTTCGAAGTTGGTGGGCATCATCACAAACCGGGATCTTGCCTTTTTGAAAAGAAACCAGACTCTATAAGTATGCCTTCTGGATCATCTTTGAAATAAATATATGCTTCGATAGCGGTGCCGTTTTCAAGTATTACCTCGGTGATGCCTCTCTTGTACCAATCTGGATGTTCTTCAAGCTCATCTATCTTCGAAAGGGTTTCGGCGTCAACCATATAGACCTCCCCCTTGATGGGGCAGACCGGTTCTCTACTTGTTACATAGGGGAAATTACCCACATAAAGGGCAAAAGGTTCTGCTGTTTGGGCCTTTCCAAGAAACTTTGAATCAGTGCCTGAAAGGAAGTCGTGGTTTGAAAAGCCCCTTTTAAGGGTTCCATAAACAAAAAGGGGGATCGGTTTATCGGTCTTCATTAAGTAGGAACCACCACGATTTTCTAAGCATTCTAAAAATAACTATTATTATTTTTTAGGTATTTTTTATCTTCAGGCTTGCCTTGGGCCTTTTGCTACCTAACTTATAACAGAAGAAGAAAAAATTGGAGAAAAAATAACAAGAAAAGGAGGGCACCATGGACAAGAAGCAACTTTGTGAAAAGATCCAGCAGATATATCCCGACATTGGTCAGTGCGGGATAAATCTGGACGTGGAGTACGATGAGGACAAAAAGACTTGGGTGGTTCATCTTGAGCGAAATGGCAAAAAACTTGATCATTATCTTGATGAAGAGGATATCAAGGCCTGCATGGAAGGACGCCAGTGCGTTGCCTTGGGAATCCAGATAGGAGAGTTAAAAAAGGACGTGGAAGAAATGCCGCCAACACGCCAATCTGAAGGAGTGTAGCTAAAAATTGGGGCCCTCTAAGGGGCCCTTTTCCTTTTTGGCCCTTGACCATTGGACAAGCGTGATCCAACAGGCTATCCTGATTCATGCTAAGGGCCATTTCCATATCTCAACAAATACCCAATGAGTAGAATCTAAGGTTGGAGCAAATGACACAGAAAAGATATTTTGAGGCCGTGGTTTTTGATCTTGACGGAACCCTCCTTGATACCCTTAGAGACCTTGCCGCTTCCATGAACCGGGTGCTTGCAAAAAGGCATTTGCCAACGCACCCTGAGGAAAGTTACAAACATTTTGTTGGAGACGGTGCAGCCACTTTGGTCTTACGGGCAGTACCAAAAGAGATCAGGGCGGATAACGCCCTTTTAAATCAAATCCTGACGGAATTTCTGGAAGACTACAAGGAAAATTGGGACAAAAACACCAGGGTTTACGATGGAGTTGACGAGATGTTGGATCTTGTATCAAAAAAGGAGCTAAAGATGGCCGTTTTATCCAACAAACCCCATGAGTTCACACGTCTTTGTGTTGAGCGTTACCTTGGCAAATGGCGATTTCATGAGATACTTGGGGAACGAAAGGGCATTGCCAAAAAGCCAGATCCTACAGGTGCCCTAAAGATTGCAGGTTCACTTTCTGTGGATCCTGCCAAAGTGTTGTACCTTGGTGACACCTCCATAGACATGAAAACGGCAAGGTCAGCAGGCATGTTTCC
>JALSQG010000180.1 GCA_026985565.1 Deltaproteobacteria bacterium | reverse complement strand
TTGGTCGCCAACCTATTCCCGCATGCCTCTTTTGCCTTCAGTAAGGCCTTTCTAAAACCAGGGCATGAAAAGCCTTGCATGGACAGACTTTCCAAAATGGATTTTGCCATGGTGCAGTTGCCTTTACCGAGGTGGCATAAGGCAGTAAGAAAAGTTGCCTCTTCCAATTTGTTTCCATAACGCTTCTGAAAGAATTGTCCTGCACGTTTTGCACATGATAGAGCCTTGTCAAAATTTGACTGGGAATAATGGATCCTTGCCATACGAAGCAGTGTCTTGTGTCTTGAGTTTCCGTCCCTATCCAGGGCCTTTTCAAGTGTTAGTATCGCCTCTTCATGTTTATCAAGGGCGACTAAGATATCTGCCTTTCTCCATCTAACGTATGGCCTCATGTGTTTTTCAGGAATTTTGTTTACTTCAATCAAGGCTTGTTCGGGTTTATCCAACATTAGAAGGCAGCCAGCGGTTAGCTCGCGAATAAAGTCTGGAACATTTTTCCCAGACATAGCAGCAGCGGTTTTCAAATGATCCAGGCTTTCACTGTATCTTCCCATTCTGAAAAGGGTTTTGCCAAGGGCAAACTGCTTGAATACCCCACTGATAAAACCGGTTGCCTCATCTTCCTTTAAAAGTTTTTGAAGAAGTTCAAGGGCACGGTTAGTGAGGGATAATCTTAGTAGGCACGAAGCAAGGTGGTAGAGGCTCCTTATATATTTAGGCCTCTCCTGGTGCCTTTTTGCTTTTTCCTCACTTCCAAGTGCCTCCCAGTTCGATATGGCCTTTTCAAAAAGTGGTATGGCCTTTTTGGGCTTGTCCTCTATTTCTTTATAAAGCATTGCCTGCCGGTACAAGACAGTCACAGAGTCTGGTCGAAGTTTTGAACAGATGGAGAAGTGTTCATGGGCCGTTTGAATACACTGCTTTTTTTCTTTTGATGACAAAAGAAGTTCCTTATTTTTGTTTTTGTAAAGCATGTCATATGCTGCATATGCCAAACTATAATGAGCCAAGAAATCATGTTCGTTGGTCTTTAGCAGGCTTTTAAAAAGCTTCATTGCATCATGGGGCCTGTTGCATCTTATAAGGGCAAAACCGATTTTCCTGTTTATCTCTAAGTCCAGTTCCATTTCTTGCAAAAGGGGGTATTTTTCCCCCAAAGGATGAGCCAAGGTCAGGATATCTTTCCATCTTTTCTCCATTTCCAGTTCACTTAGCTCTGCAATAAGCCTTTTTTGTTGAAGACGAGCTGCATCAATGGTTGCCGCACTTTCGATCTCGATGGGGCCGTTGGAACACAGTGAGCTGTTTGCATCTGTTGATGAACTTCTTTCTTGTTGACTGTTTTTTTCAGTGACAACATGCTCAATGTTTGGATATGTTTCTGTCTTCAACTGTTCCTTAATACGAAGAAGCTCGTCCCCAGCTGTATCTCCAATGGTGATAGTTTGTGTCATCTGGTTTTCCTCCATGTTTAGAAGAATTTGGACAGGCTCTGCCATCCTATCTTTCATGTTGCGACAGCATCTTTTTGTTGAAAAGGGGTGGAAAATTTTCTTTCAAAATTTTCACAAGGGATCT
>JALSQG010000179.1 GCA_026985565.1 Deltaproteobacteria bacterium | reverse complement strand
CCAGTTATAGGTGGGGATACTGGTGGCATAAGACTTCAGGTGATAGATCATTATACTGGCTTTAGGGTCAGGAGCCCGGAAGGAGCGGCCTTGCGCATTCGTTATCTGCTGCATAATGTTGAAAAAAAGATAGAAATGGGACGTAGGGGTAGGAGGTTTGTAAAAGAAAATTTCCTTCTGACTCGCCATGTAAGGGAATATCTTGCACTGATGATATCGTTGTATCACGGACTCGAAGAAAGAATTGATATTGCTACGATTTGAAAATACTTAAAAATGTCCAAAAGGTTAAGGCCTTCTGGCAGGCCCTTGAGGCTGCCGAAAAGAGAAGGTTGTTGATGCTCGATTATGATGGCACCCTTTCCCCCTTTGTGGCAGACAGGGCCAATGCCTATCCCTATCCTGGGGTCGGTGGAATCCTGGGCCGTATAATCTCAAGTCCCTTGAACACCGTTGTGATCATATCAGGAAGAAATGCCCTTGAGGTCAAGAAGCTCCTTGGCCTTCGCGTTCCAGTCGAGATATGGGGCGGGCATGGCATGGAAAGGCTCCTGCCTTCTGGTCGCTTGATACAAGTACCAATAGGCGAAGAATCAAAAGACATATTTAATAGAGTTGAAAATTGGGCCAAACGTCATGGTCTTGAAGGGTCAATGGAGGAAAAACACGGCTCCATTGCCTTTCACGTACGGGGCTTAGGAAGGAAAAAAGCAGAAACAATCCTTGAGGAGGCCACCGAATATCTTGAGGATGTATCTGAAGATTCAAACCTGGAGGTGGATGCCTTTGATGGCGGAGTAGAGCTTAGAACCGTGGGTGTAGACAAGGGAACGGTGGTTGACAAGCTGCTACAATCTTTTGGGGATGACATGATCTGCTCATATTATGGTGATGATCTTACAGATGAGGATGCCTTCAAGGCCCTGAACGGCAGGGGAGTGTCTTTTTTGGTAAGGACCGAGTTGAGACAAACCCTTGCGGATGTGTGGATTATTCCCCCTGATGAGTTGAAAAGATGTCTAAGCAGATATATCCTTGACAAATGAGGATGGAGAGTCGGCCAGACAAGAACACACGACTCATTGCAGTTTCAAACAGGCTTCCTGTTCGTGTCGTACAAACTGATGAAGGAGTCGCGGTCCGTCCAGGTGCTGGTGGCCTGGTAACAGCCCTTGCCCCGGTGTTAAGGGATAGGGGTGGGTTGTGGATAGGATGGTCCGGTACCACGTTTGATCCAGAACATGAAACCCTTCTGAGGAAGGCATCCAAACGGATAGGTTACGGATTGGTGCCCGTTCCCCTGGATAGTCAGGACATTGACGACTATTACTACGGCTTTTCAAATGAAATAATCTGGCCTCTATTCCACGATCTTCAGAGCCGGTGCCGGTTCAAACCAAGGTATTGGTACCGGTATCTTGATGTAAATAAGAAGTTTGCCATGTGTATTAGGGAGCAGGCATCGGGTGGCGACTATATATGGGTTCACGACTATCATCTAATGCATGTGGCCTTTTTCATGCGTAGTCTCGGCCTTACTCAACCCACAGGATTCTTTCTTCATATCCCATTTCCACCCGTTGACATTTTTATGAAACTTCCATGGAGAAGAAGGGTTCTCGAGGCCCTGTTACAATATGATCTCATTGGTTTTCAGACCATGCGGGATAAGAGAAACTTCCTCAACAGCCTTGGCACCCTCCTGCCGGGCATCAGGATACACAGGCGAGGTGCGGTATCAGATGTAAAGTATGACGGGCGATCTGTAAGGGTAGGGGCATTTCCAATTAGCATAGACTATAAGGCCTTTGCCCGAGACAGTGCCTCGAAAGAGGTTGCCGAGGCGGCTTGGTACCTCCATGAGGCCCTGCCAAACCGGCAGGTTATACTTGGCGTAGACCGTCTGGATTACACAAAGGGCATCCCTGAAAGGCTTTATTCCTTCGCTGATGCCTTGGAGCGATTCCCAGAACTTAGAATGCGGGTAAGTTTCGTTCAGGTGGTTGTGCCAAGCAGGAGCGAAGTACCAGAATATCAGGAACTTAAGAGGGAAATAGAAAGGATTGTTGGCGAGATAAACGGCCGTTTCACCCAGTCTGGATGGGTGCCAATCCATTATCTTTATAGGAGCCTTGATCGGACCCAACTTCTTGCGTACTATCGTCTTGCTGAAATTGCCCTGATTACCCCTTTGAAGGACGGAATGAATCTGGTTTGTAAGGAATACTGTGCATGCAATCTTGAGGGGAAAGGCGTCTTGATTCTAAGCGAATTTGCAGGAGCTGCAGCCCAGCTTCACAGAGGTGCGCTCATGGTTAATCCTTACGATGTGGAAGGGGTCTCGGAGACGATCTTCACGGCATTTTCCATGACTTCGCAAGAAAGGGCCAGGCGCATGAAGATTCTCAGGAGGGCAGTCAGGAGAAAAGATATATTTTGGTGGGTAAACACATTCTTGAAGGCCGCTTTTGCAAGAAATCTTGATGCATTCCCGAGGGAGATGGCTGAAGAGTATGTGCCTACCAATTAGGATTAAAGGGATTTGGGCAATAATTTTTCTATCCACTCCAGAAACAAGCTTAACCTGCCGATAATATAAGAAATAGTTTTACGCAGTTTCTTTCTTCAACATTCTAAGCAGAGGAAAGGTAAGCACTCAATGCTGCCTTTTCGGGAGGATGGCATGGAAGTCAAGGCCAACGGGCAGGTTTTGCTATCAGATGGGTCTAATCCGAACACGATGGATACGGTTCTTTTAAGACTAATGCCGTATCTTACAGAAGAGATCTACAAAAGGGATGAAGAAATAGATCTGTCAGACCATGGAAATAGCCTTTATTACGTTAGAGAGGGAAAAGTAGAGGTCTCTTACGAAGAAAATGGTGCAAGGATCATCGTAGCCATAATTGGTGAAGGAGAGTTTTTTGGCGAAATAGGCTTTATAGATGGGATCTCAAGGATAAGAAATATAAAGGCAAGTCGGGACTGTCGCCTATTCAGGCTAAAAAGAGAGCGCTTTATCAGGCTGAAATATGAGGATCCGATCCTTTTCGGCGACCTTTTTCATCTCATCGGGCTTTCCATATGCAAAAGGTTCAGACAGGTTGTGTCAGAGTCAAGGCCCCTTAGCGGATATTGCGCATTTTTGTCCTCAGGAAGGGTTCCCCTTTTTAACAAGGTACGAAAGGTGCCTGAAAACCTGTTTTCTACCCCCATCTGGAGCAAGGTAAGTGACCAAGTCGAATACTTTAAGAGCGCAATGTATGAAATCTCAAATGAGATTCAGTCTTGTAGCCCTGAGTGCGTATTTGAAACTTGTTATCCAAAGGTGAAAGCGCTTATTGATGATTTTGATAAATATATCGAGGGTCTTTCTTCCCAGGATGGGGAAGATTCTGAGCTTATGGAATATGTATGGGGATACATATTCAAGGAAATATTTCCATATTTCATGCGAAGCCGCTTTGCCCAAAGGGCATATTTCAAGCCCAAGGGATATGCGGGCGATTTTCTCATGATGGAGGCCATATACCGTAACAAGCCAGAAGGTGATGGACAGCTTGGACTGTTGGTTGACAGATACTGTCTGGACACGCCTCCAGCAAGGGCCGTAAGGGAAAGAAGGAGGCTACTATCTAAGCTTATAGAGGAGGAGGTGAAGGCAAGATTGGGGCAGGGCGCCCGGAAAGTTAAAATCATGAATCTTGCCTGTGGCTCCAACAGGGAATTGTTTGATTTTCTTAAACGATTTTCAAACACCCGAGCCGTTGAGGCCTTGTGCATGGATGCTGACAAAGATGCCCTTACCTACACCAACAAAAAGGTCGATGTCTTCCCACATGAGGCCAAGATTATGCTAATGCAAGAAAACGTGATAAAATGGTCTTTAAAAAGAACAAAACATGATTTTGAAAGGCAGGATATAATATATTCAGCTGGACTTACGGATTATTTGGACGAAAAACTGTTTACAGCCCTTGTAAAACGAGCAAGGGAGTACCTGAAGCCAGGAGGCGTTCTCATTCTGAGCAACTTTTCAAAAACCAACCCGAACAAGGCCTGGATGGACCATATCTTGCAATGGAAACTTATACACCGGGACGAAGAGGAGATGAGAAGTCTTTTCAGGAGTGGCGGTTTTGCAGAAGCCCCAAACACGCTTCATGAAAAAGAAGGGGTAAACCTCTTCGCCATTGGTAGAAAGGAGGATGCCTGAGCGCAAGGAGACATTGATTTTTGAACAGTCGTGACAGACTTGCCCGAGAATTTCAGGATGATCTGTTTCCGGTTCTTAAAAAGACCGTTGGGATAGGCCTCATTCTAATCATTTTATTGGTTCCTGCCTTTTCCTGGGTGGACTATTACTACTATCCGGAATACTTTAAAAAATTTTTCTACTATCGCCTGACGGCCGCAGGTTTAGCGGCTATTTTGTTCTACTTCAATCTAAAAAGCAGAAACTACAGGACCACAAAGATCATCGGTGTTATTGGGTATTACGTGGTGTCCTTTTGCATCATTTTTATGATAAAGGACGTAAATGGCTTTGGGACACCATACTATGCGGGCCTTTTGATGGTTTTTGTAGGTTTTATCTCGATCTTGCCCCTCGATTTCAAGACCCACCTTTTTCATATTTTTGTGGTCTATGCCTGTTATGTGGCATCTGTGTTCATGAATGGTTTTACCGACGTGCCGCCTCTATTCTGGGTAAACAACGTCTTTTTGATTTCTTCTTTGGCCATACTTCTTGTGGCCTCTTTTTTCAACTACCGGTTAAGGTTCGCAGAATTTGCCTCAAGAAAGAAACTCATAGAGGCGGAAGAGTCTTTGAGGCAGTATGCGGATCGTCTGAGGGAGAATGTAAAAGAGTCTAAATACAGATATGCATCTGTGGTCAATAATGCCAGGGAGGGGATTATTATCATTAAAAAAGGCACGATAGATTTCTGTAATCCAAGGGCAAAAGAGATCCTTCATTCAGTTGGTATAGAAGATGATATTCCCATTTAT
Organism: Deltaproteobacteria bacterium; assembly: GCA_026985565.1. Taxonomy (GTDB): domain Bacteria; phylum Desulfobacterota; class Dissulfuribacteria; order Dissulfuribacterales; family QOAL01; genus JAADCZ01. Next base: position 20,883 of record JALSQG010000179.1, on the reverse strand, counting down.
CTGGATCTGCTTCCGGATCCAATAGCCGGTGAGATTGGACATGCATATGACAAAGCCGCTTTAAAAAACGAAAACACTTTGAACAAAGAGTTTTGCATGGCAGATGAGTTTGGAAGGAATAGGTATTTTGAGTACACAGTAGTGCCCATTCGTCAAAAAAATGGCCCTGCATGTGTGCTCTTTCTGCGAGACATTACATCAAAGAAACAGATGGAGGATGAACTCATTCAGTCTCAAAAGATGGAGGCAGTAGGCCTTATGGCAGGCGGTGTGGCCCATGATCTTAATAACGTCTTCCAGATAGTTTCAGGATACGTACAGATGGGAATGGAGCTTGCCAAAAATGATTCCAAGCTTGCCTACTATCTTGGTCAGATAGAAAAAACCGTTGGAAGGGCAGCAAATGTCGCAAAACAACTACTCATATTTGCAAGAAAAGACGAAAGTAAAAAAGAGGTTATTGACGTAAATGCGCAGATAGTCTCGCTCACCAAGCTTCTCCACAGGGTGATTCCCAAAATGATACAGATAGATCTAAGGCTTTCTGCAGATGCTGGTTACATATTGGCAGATCCGGTCAAGTTTGAACAGGTACTTTTGAATCTTTGTATAAACGCCCGCGATGCCATGCCAGACGGTGGAAGGCTTGAGATATCAACCTCAAAAAGCAAGGAGTTTCCGTATGACAAGGGCGGGGATTCCATCTCAAAAGAGAAACCTGAGAAAATCAAAAAAGAGCATGTTTGCATAAAGATTGCCGATTCCGGGTGTGGCATAGACCCAAATGTAAAGACGCGCATCTTTGATCCGTTTTTTACCACAAAGGAAAAAGGTAAGGGAACGGGTCTTGGCCTTGCCATAGTTTATGGCATAGTGAAAGACCATAATGGTTTCATCAAGTGTGAAAGTGAGCCTGGAAAGGGCACGACCTTCTCCATTTTTTTCCCATCTGTAAAAGATGAAGAGGAGCAGGATGATAAATCCCATGATCAGCAAGATATGGGAACCGAAACAAATGAGCGAATACTTCTTGTGGATGATGAAGAGCAAATAAGGGATATTGGAGCAGACATGTTGAAAAAGGCGGGCTATGATGTTGTGGCAGTCGATAGCGGTGAGGCGGCCTTGGATTTTATCAAAGAGAAGGGTTCATCCGTTTCTCTCATATTGCTTGATCTTAACATGCCAGGAATGGGAGGGCTTAAGTTTCTTGAGCGCATGAGGGAGAAATATTCCCATCTTGGAATAAAGGTGATCATCTGCACGGGTTTTTTTGACAATGAATGGCAATCTACGGTAGAGCGCATGGGTGTAAACAAGATCGTCTCCAAGCCCTTTAAATTTTCAGAGATTGTGCCAATCATAAAAGAGGTGCTCTCATCAAAATAAAATCCAGGTCTTTGAATTTTACTTTGCCATGGTTTTAGGAGCTTTATTCTAAAGCTTAAGAATCTTATTTTTCGAATGCTCTAATTTTAGAAAGTTGCAGCTTTCTACAGAAAAAGTCTAAAAATACAAGCTTTTTTTTAAAATTTCATGAGTAAAACTTAACAAATTTATTTTGACAGAAATCAAATAAGGCGTTAAAAAGTTAGTGAATGATTATTCATAATTGGCAGAGCTGTTTTTATGAAGGCTCGGCGTGTTTTCTTGTTCTCGGTTAAGTTGCTGAAAAAAGGGGAATTTCAGCAGCTAAGCAAAAAAGGATGTGGATGGTTAGGGAACTATGGAAAAACTAAAGGGAGTTATCACAGGTTCGAGGTCAGGGTTTTGTTTGGTTCTGTTTGCGTTTGTCCTGATGTTCTTCGCCAGTTCCGTCTTTGCAGAGATGGAGTTGCCCTATGGCACGTTGAACATCACGAGCAGAACCAAGTATCAGGTCAAATGGTCAACACCTCCAGATAAATTCATGGTGCCAAATGACTCCAGTGACCAGGATTTCGAGGAACAGGTTGGGGTCAACTGGGATTGGCGCGATAAAGGTGTTACCTTCAATTTCCTTGGAAGGTACAGAAAGGATTTGGATGGTACGCCCACAGGCTCTATCTTTCAGGACTATATTGACGCCTGTGGCGACAGCAGGCAACAGGCCATGGTGTATTATGGCTACCTGGAATTTACAGAGCTTATACCAGACTATGACGTTCGCATTGGACGTCAGTATGTCTTTGGAGTGGACCAGAATATCCAGCTTGATGGGCTCTGGCTTAGAGGAGACAGGCCCTTCAATCTTGATTGGTTAAGCTTTGAGGTCTATGGAGGCATGCCTTCCCAGCCTTTTGCCAATTTAAGAAGGGATGCCTTGGGCGGGCTGAATCTGGAAATCTATCCAATGAAGGATTTGGTTGTGCATGCAGACACGACCTTCTACAAAGAAAATTCATGGGAGCTATATGCTGACTGGCGCCCCTACGAAAATCTCCGGATGGATGCCCACGGGGCCTTTATAAACAACCATGCCAGATATGCGTTCTTCAATGCAGTGGGAGACATAGAAAAGACAGGCACCACCATAGGGTTCAAATATTACAGAAACTTTGAGATAGAGTATGCATCAGACTTCATATTTGACTGGCAGTCTCCTGAGAAAGATCTTGGAAAAGATATAAAAAGGCTCTATCTGGCAAGGGAGAGGGCCTACAATCAGTTTGACATCTCCATCAGCCAGGCCATTCCTGCCCAGGAAGGATTGGCTGTCTTTTCCAGGGTCAGCATCAGAAAGCTTGACTCAAACCATGATGAAGATCTTTACACCACGGATTTTGTCAGCTTCACAGCAGGCATCAATATTAACGAATGGCTGAATCTTGAGGGTTTTCACTGCTCAGTCGGCATCACCAAGTGGTGGGAGAACAGGGACAAATACTACGAGGCCAATTCCATTTCCGTATTTGCCAATATCCGGCAGGAACTATTTGACAGGTGGGAAATATCTGGCGGTTACTATTTCAAGACAGAAGACGTCAACAGCCTGATAGAGAACGAGGCTGCCAACAATTACTATGGTGCCATAAAGTACCGCATGGACGAAAACAAGTGGGCAGAGCTCAAGTATGAATACGAAAGGGATGACTATTACAAGGAATTTGGCGTCAGTGACATAAACAGCCTCACAGCTACTGTTTATGTGAAATTTTAAGGGGATATGAATATCTTTTCAGGGGATAAGGATATGAAGAGGATAAAATCACTCGTTACGATACTGGCTCTTTTGGCCATGGTAGGATTTGGTCTCTGGGGATGTAAAAAAGAGGAGGGTGGACTCAAATTCAATCACCAGCTCCATGTGGTTGACAATGAGATGAAATGCTCAGAATGCCACAGCGCAGGCAAGGACGGAAAGATGGAAAATCCTGACATGGATAAGTGTTCAGAGTGCCATGACATAGATGTGGATCATCCATCTGATGACTGTCTCATGTGTCACACCCTTAAAAGCTCTATGAACGATTATTCTGTTGAGGAATCCGTTCCAGAAAAGCCTAAGGGCTATTTCGATCTCATTTTTACCCATGAGGCGCATGAAGACGTTGATTGTACTACGTGTCATAAGGGAATAGACAAGCAGGACAGCCTATCAGAGCTTGAGTGGCCAAACATGTTTACATGCAAGCAGTGCCATAATGGAGAGGATGCACCCATAGACTGTGAGGTATGTCATACCAAGGTTAGAAAAGAGATTCCGCCAGAAAGCCATCATGGTGACTGGGCAATGCAGCACGGGCCTGCAAGCCGGTTCGACAAGTCTTGCCAGTTTTGTCACGAAGATCAAAAAAGATTTTGTAACGATTGTCACCAGACTCAGAAGCCAAGGGACCATATATTCAACTGGAAGACTACACAGCACGGCCAGGATGCCACACACGACAGGAGACTTTGTGCAGTATGTCATCCAGCCTCATACTGCTCTGATTGTCACAGGAGCCAGAAACCCGTCTCACATGCAAGGGGTGACTGGATGGCCTTTACAAAGGAAAATGGCCATGCAGAGGCTGCAAAGCACAATTTCAGAAGTTGCAATGTTTGCCACACCACAGCTGAGTGCAGGCAGTGTCACCAAAACGTGATTCTAAGGAAGTAAGGGGAAGAAGTGTTCGCCTTTTTTCATACAGAGGAGGGCGATAAGGAGTTGTTTGTCAAAAAGGTTTAAAAATTTCAGGAGGTTTAGGAATGATTTTCAAACCGGCTAAGACCACCACCTTAATGTGGACCCTGCTACTTGGGGTTTTGTTGCTGCCACAGGTTGCCCTTTCCCATCCGGCTGTTCAGTTGCTGGATAGAAATGGTAACCCTATCGTGAGCCAGCTTAGTTCAGCCGACACCATAACGGCTGCGAACGGTTCCGTTTACAAGGCAGGGCCAGCCTACAGCCCAAGGCAGACATGTGGCAAATGCCACGATTATGATGCAGTAACAAAGGCCTACCATTTTCGTGAAGGTGTTGGCCCAAATGGACAGATTATAAATGATCACTGGTCCGATCTTGAAAACGACGGCACCCTCTACAAATATCTGGCCAACGCATATGGCCATCTACTCAGCCCAGGCCAGCTGGGTGCATGGTGACCTCCCTCTTACCGCCAGGTGGCGGCTAAGAGTGAAAGAGGAAGCCTGAAGGACCCGTTTACCACAGAAGGAAAGCCCTACTTCTTCGATCAGGGCATGATGGATCAGATGGGTGTGTGCTATTCGTGCCATCCAGGTGGTGGCCCAGCCGAGGGTATTGTCCAATCTGACGGCACTGTAACGCCCTTTGATGATCCATCCCTTTCACCAGTTCACAGTTACGACAGGGACTTCTATTCCTACAGCCCCAACACAATCACCCAGGCACTTTTGAGCCAAGGATCCATCTCCCAGACCATGAGTGCCCTTGGTGATCCAAAGAGGGTGGACTGGAACAAGACAGGTGTCATGGAGGCAGATTGTCTTTTATGCCACATCGATCCAGAAAGCCCATATGCCCTTCATGCAGCAGATGGCCTAAAGGCCCAGGCCTTCAGGCCACGGTACATGATCTTTGCAGAGAGACAAAACGGCTCTGTTACCAAGATATCTCTTGGAATGCCCCTGACAAACGGCCTTGCTAACGAATCTGTGCTTAACTACACGGACCCAGCCCAAAGGATGGGCAGGCCCACTGCCATGATGGTCCTTGCAAAGCTTCCTGCCAAAAATGTTGGTGAGATGATGAAGATGTGGACCGATGGCTTAAAGGCCATGGAGGCACAGGGGGTGAATCTGCCCTATGCCCTCTACGGGGAGAACGTGCAGAAGATCTGGGGGCCACAGGGCATAAAGGCCGAATATTGTGCAAATCCGAATGGGCCTGCTGATGAAATGCAAAGGCTTATGGGGGCCAGGAACGCCCTTGGTCAGATGTTTCAGGGCTTTTTGACCTATCTCAAGAACAACGGTCTTGTACCACCTGATACCACCATGGAGCAGATGATGGGCATGTTTTTTAACGATTTCATCTATGCCTATCAGATAAAGGATCAGATGGGCAACCTGCTTCCCATCCCAGTTGCCCTAAGGGCCTATGAAAAGGGCAAGTTCTATACGAACTGGGACAGCCCAGATGCATCTGTCAGGGATTACGTCCGTGCGCCTTTGATTGAGGGCGATAAGGATGGAATACCTTATTCAGGCATGGTGGGTATTGGTTGGGGAGCAACCATGTTTGCCATTCAGAAGTACATGCAGGGTGATCCCACTTACATGAAGCCAAATGGACAGCCCGATGTTGCAAAGGTGATGACTGACCTTCAGAAGGGTGTCATTCCTCCAAATGCGGTCGTGCCCACGCTGCACAACTATCTTCACAACTTCTTCTATCTTATGCCATCTGCCCAGTTGATGGGTCTTGACTTTAACCAGGATGGCGCTCCAATCACTTACATCCAGCTTGTGAAGACTGGTAATGACTGGCAAGGTAAGGTCTACTGGAACGTTGCCGACCTTGGCGACGGCTCCATTCACATGGAGATGTTTGGCGGTCAGGAAGACATCAACTCCTACAAGTGGGTGAAAATATGTGGACAGTGTCATGTTATGACCCAGGATCACGGAAACAGTGAGTGGACTCGGGCAAGGCTTTATAACCTTGGTATGCCTGCTGACTGGGTGAAAAATGGCCATTTCGTAAACTGGACAGACAACGAAGAGGCCCCTGGTTTTGACGTCCACATGTCACGTAAGAAGATGGGGTGTGGTTCGTGCCATCTTAGAGAGGTCGGTAACCTGGAGGATAAGCATAACTTCAGGAAAGGGACTGACACCGCCCACATGGTCAGAAACGACCTTGATAACAATCCAAAGCCAAGGACCTGTGAAAGCTGCCACTTAGGCGGTGAAGATCCAGAGGCGCCAAACCCCACCTCTGCGCACGAGGAAAAGTTTGGCGAAAATACCGGTCGCCATATGGCGGAGATTGCATGTCAGACCTGTCATGTGCCATACAGAAAGACCTGGCGTTTCAGGATGTTTGATGACACCCTCGGCTACTATGGCAACTTTGACAATCGTTTCGGCTACAATATCCTGCCAGGTGGTGACGGGAGCATGATGGCCTTTCCTGGACCATATGCCTTGTCACCTGTATATGGCACATCTCCTGGGTATGGAATTCCTCACTTCCATATGGTTTCTCATCACATAAATGCCGATGGAAATGGAATCCTTCCAATGGATTTTGTGTCCCAGATGGTTGACTACTTTAATTTGAATGGTTCTGCCGATCCGGGACAGCTCGTAAACGGCATGCCTACCAATTTTGCATTCGACTTCTGGAAATACTTTTATCAGGTAAGTCTGATGCAGTATCAGCAGATGGGTGTGCCTATTACCTTTGATAAGAATTACGATCATGAAGTGTACCCACCGCTTTACTGGGCAAATGGTGCAAACGGTTATCCCCAGATAGTCATAGGTAACCCAATAACCATCATGACGTGGGTGGATGTCAATCCTCAGCCCGATCATGACATGAGCGATATTGCATATGGCGGCGCCAAGGTTCTCTATCTCAAGGAGATAAATGCAGCCATAAGATCCTTCTTCCCACCTGTACAGCTTGGGAAGATAGATCCAATGACAATGGCCATGATTCCACCGAATGATCCAAGCTTTGCCCAAAACCCCTATGTGGGCAAGATAGTGCTAAAGGATAGCGGATACGTAATATTTGACCACACAGGAGACATGTATCCGGATCTTTGGTGGCCAGAAGATGTCAAGGCAATGCAGGAGGCACTTACAAAGGTGCTTAAGGCAGAGGGCGAGACCAATCCAATGCCTGTGATCTTTATGGCTGCCCACTACTTCTCCGATTCTCACGGCGTACAGCCAGCAGAGAAGGCCCTTGGTGCAAAGTCTTGCTATGACTGTCATGGTGACTACAAGAAGGATCCTGGTGCACACAGGATCACGGACAGGGTAGTGGTTTATGGCCCATGGGCTCCACCTTTCTTTACCGAGGAGAACAGGCTCTTGAGATATGCTCCTGATGAGGTTCCTGCTGATGCTCCTATATGGATGAAGAGGGCTGGCATGGTGCTCAACAATCCAAACGGGCTTTTTGTGGTGGATGGCGAAGTCGCCTATATCCAGCCGATTCAGGCAGACGGATTGTCTGTGCTTGGTGCAAAGGAAGAAGACATCCTTAAGCTGAGTAAGCACCATGCAGAGGAACTTTTCTACATGGTAGCTGAAGGCACGGTAAAGGGTGATGAAATAGAGGACATAGACGCGGCCGTTCTTACTCCAGAAGAAAGGGAGATGGAATATGTGCGTCAGGTGGTTAACAGCCCCTGGAACCAGAAGCTCTATTTCTACATCCCCAAGGAGCTCAAACCGGAGATCGCTGAGTGCGGCTTCCAGCCTTCAGCCGAGCCCCTCTATCTTGAAGGTGAGGGCATGGCAGAAGGCTATGTGCTAAAGCTTGGGTTCAACGAGGATGTTAGCGAGTCAATGATCATACGACTTCCTTACAATGGCCCAAATCCTGTGATCGTCACAAAGACTGCTGGCAAGACCTCTTTTGAAAGGGATAAGTCAGCTCAGATTCTTGATCAGACAGGAGGGTATGTAACTGTTAAGGTCAACCATGCAGGTGAATTCGCTGCTGTAAACACGCAGTTCCTCCTTGGGCCAAATGGCGAGCAGTGGCAGCCGTTTTTAAAGGACTAAACTGGGTCTAACGGTTCAGTAATAAAAAGGGCGGGTTTTGTGTGACCCGCCCTTTTTTTGTTTGCGTCTAATCCTTGCTGGAAAGATAATCCACCAAAAAGGCCCGTTCATTACTGTTTAAAACCGCACCGTGTCTCTCCATCCGTTTTATTATGTCAAGCCATTCGGTTTTGTCTCTTTTATGGGCATAAATCCTCTTGGTTGAGTGGCAGCTTGTACATCTTGCCTTTATGAGCCTGCTTCCTTTATCTCCATTCACGCAACCTGAAAGGGATAAGAGCAAAAATGATACAATTACAATCGCTATAATTTTACTAAGCTTCATAATTAATCTCCTGTAATTCAACCATGGCCTTTTAGACTTGGCGATGTTGATAGGGTCTTGTAGTTTGAAATAAAGCCAATGAAAACCTTGTATCATCCCGGAGGTAGACCGTTATGAAATTCAAAGAGGAATGGCAGCTCCTTGGCTGGTATGAAAGATTTGAGAAAATTGTTTGTGTCATACTCTCCCTTGTAGTTGCATTAGTAATACTTTGCGCCCTTTATAAGCTTGGATTCCACCTTTTTCATCTTCTTGTAACACATGGTGTTGACCCCCTTGATCATAAGTCCTTCAAGACCATTTTCGGCATGATCATGATCCTTCTAATAGCTCTCGAGTTTAAGCATTCCATCGTGAAGGTAATAGAGAAGGATCAAAGCATAGTGCAGGTCAAGACCGTGTTATTGATAGCCATACTTGCAATAAGCAGAAAAATGATAATCCTTGATACCAAAGCCATGTCACCAATGACCATCTTTTCTCTTGCTGCAGTCCTTCTTGCCCTTGGCATGGTTTACTGGCTCATGCGGGAAAGGGATGACAGGCTCTCTGATATTACTGATGAGTCCGATTGAATGATCTTTATCACCTCTGCCCTATTGGCCTTTAAAGACCCTAATGACCTCCTTCATAAAGAAAGGGATATCAGAAGGTTGTCTTGATGTCACAATGTTGCCGTCTACAACCACTGGCTCATTAACATAGATGGCACCTTCGGCCTCAAGCTTGTCTGAAACCTTGTAATAACAGGTGGCCTTTTTCCCTTTTAAAACTCCTGCTGCTCCCAGGATGACAGGGCCATGACAAATTGCAGCAATGGGCCTTTGAAGTTTGGCAAACCCTTTTACAAATTCAATCACTGCCTCATGCATGGCAAGTTTTTCTGCCACCTTTCCACCGGGTAAAAAGAGCGCATCGAAGGCCTCTGGTTCAGCCTCATCCATAGCCAAGTTTGCACTGACTACATATCCCCTTTTCCCTTTCACTTCACCCCACTCCATGGCAGCAATGTCAACCTGGAACCCTTCTTCTTCCATCCTGTATCTCGGGCAAAGAAGCTCGCTGTCTTCGAAACCGTTTCCTGTAATCATTAAAACGCGCATTCTTATCCTCCTGTGAAAGGTATTTGATTAACTGAACCTTTATGGCTTACAACTGGTTTTGGTAGGTCCTTTTTTCTTACTTTTTTTCATTTTTCTGAAGGCGATCTTTACTGCCTGGTCCACTCTTGATACCAGATGAAATTTGAGCTGCTGCCTTATCTGCCCTGGAAGTTCATCCAAATCAACGACATTTCTTTTAGGCAGAATGATCTCCTTAATTCCGGCCCTATGGGCAGCAAGTACCTTCTCCTTTATACCGCCAACTGGAAGTACAAGCCCCCTCAGGGTTATCTCACCTGTCATGGCAACATCAGGCCTTACAGGCTTTTCAGTAAAAAGTGACAGAAGGGCGATTGCTATGGTAATTCCCGCTGACGGGCCATCTTTGGGGATTGCTCCTGCAGGCACATGGACATGAATGTCCTCTGTTTTGAACAGTTCTTCTGGTATTCCATATGTACACGCCTTGGATTTAATGTAGCTAAGGGCTGCCTGAGCAGACTCCTTCATGACTTCACCCAATTGGCCAGTGAGGGTGAGTTTGCCGCTTCCAGGCATCTTGGTTGCTTCTATAAAAAGGATGTCTCCACCAACAGGGGTCCAGGCAAGCCCTGTAGCTACTCCGGGGACAGATGTGCGTTCGGCAACGTCTGGTATGTAGCGCGGTTTGCCAAGAAACTCTTCAAGATTCTTTACCCTCACCACGACCTTTTCTTCATGACCCTGGGCCACCATCCTTGCAACTGCCCTACAAATTGAGCCAATCTCCCTTTCAAGGTTCCTGACGCCGGCCTCTCTTGTGTATTCAGAGATGATGCGCACGAGGGCCCTTTTTTCTATGGTCAGATTTTCACGGGTAAGACCATGGGCTTCAAGTTGTCTCGGGATGAGATAACGTCTTGCAATCTCTATCTTGTCTTCAAGGCTGTAGCCCGATAGTTCCAGTACCTCCATCCTATCAAGAAGTGGTGGGGGTATTGTCTCTAGAACATTTGCAGTGGCAATAAAAATTATCTTGGAAAGATCGAACTCGACACCCAAATAGTGGTCTGTAAATTTGGAATTTTGTTCAGGATCGAGGACCTCAAGTAGTGCCGAGGCCGGATCTCCCCGAAAGTCTGTGCCAATCTTGTCTATTTCATCAAGCATCATCACAGGGTTATTTACCCCAATCTTCCTGAGCCCCTGGATAATGCGCCCAGGCATGGCGCCAATATATGTCCTTCTATGGCCTCTAATCTCTGCCTCATCTCTAACGCCGCCAAGGGCCATCCTGTAAAACTTTCTTCCTATGGCCCTTGCGATAGACTTTCCAAGAGATGTCTTTCCTGTTCCTGGAGGGCCAGCAAAACAAAGTATCGGCCCCTTGGCATCGGGTTTCAGCTTGCGAACTGCAAGGTATTCAATTATGCGTTTTTTGATCTTATCCAAGTCATAATGATCTTGATTTAGTATCCTTTCAGCCCTGTTTAGATCCAGATTGTCCTGTGTGGATTCGTTCCAGGGAAGTTCAAGAATCCAATCAAGGTACGTCCTTGCAACCGTATATTCAGAAGAAGATGGATGCATGCGGGAAAGCCTTTCAAGCTCTCTTTCTGCCTCTTTTCTTGCCTCTTCTGGGAGATCCTTGGCCGCGAGCTTTTCTTTCAGTTCTTCGATCTCGTCTGGCTGCTCTTCAGACTCTCCCAACTCCTTTTTTATGGCCTTTAGCTGCTCCCTTAAAAAATATTCCCTTTGGCTCTTGTCTACCTGGTCTCTTACCTGGCTCTGGATCTTATGGCCAAGTTCCAGGATCTCTATCTGCTCGGAGAGGATTTTAAGGGCCTTCTCCAACCGCTTCATCACATCCAGCTCATCGAGGATCTCCTGTTTTTGCGCAGGAGAAATGTTCAGATGGCTTATGACTATGTCAGCCAGAACACCTGGGTCATCCACATTGGTCACGATTGCCCGGAGCTCTCCGGGAAGGTTGGGAGATAGGTCGAGTATCTTGGAAAAGGCCTGCCTGATGTTTACCACCATGGCCTCCATGGCCATACTCGGAGTAACCTTGTCCTGTACCGCCTCCACCTTTGCCTTTATATATGGTTTTGTGGCAGTGATTTCCCGGATCCTTACCCTGGTAATACCCTGAACGACAAGTCTTGCATGGCCATGTTCGTTTTTGGCCATTCTAAGGATGAGACCCATGGTCCCGATTCGATGAAGTTTAGAAGGAATCTCCTCGTCCTTTTCAACAGGACCCTCTACCGAGACCACTGCAATTGTCCTGTCTGCAGCAAGGGCATCATCTATCATTCTGACGAGTTCAGGTGGCTCAATAATCCACGGAACCACCATATGAGGGAAAAGCACAATATCCTTACTGGGAAGTACAGGTAGTTCCCTTATGGTGTTTTGATGTTGTTCCTTAAGCTGGTTGGTATCTTGTATGTCAATTTGGTTATTCTGGCTCATAGTCACTCCTGCGTGGCTCGGCTTTATTTGACCTCTATCTGCATCCTGTCACTGTTTCTTTTCAAAAAACGAACAATTAAAAGGCCATTTTCGATTCTCGCATTTATTTCATCTTGTTCAATAGGTAAGGGAATACGAATGACCCTCTCGAACGGGCCATATTCCACTTCCATTTGGAAAAATCTTTTCTCCTTTATGGTAAGAGGAGGCCTTCTTATGCCTGACATTCTTAGAAATTGCCCTTCCAACACAAGTTCAAGGCTTTCTAAATCTACTCCTGCCATATCTGCTACCACATAGACAGAAGAGGCATCTGCATACACATCAATTGCAGGGATCCAGCCGGTGCTGCATGTAACAGCCCCAAGTGGAAGCCTGAACAATTCATCCATGATATGGTTGAATTCCCTGCGAAGCTTGTCTATCTCCTTTGAGATTCCGATTTTTATTACAGGCATAGACTCGTTCCTTTCATGGCAGACAGATTGTCACCTTGTTCCTTATAAGATGACGCGTACACTTTGATAGATTCTGTAGCTATATCTGTTACAGATTTAACATCGAAATTGGTTTTGAATTAAAATAGGTATGCATACCTTGTGGTGCAAGAAGTATCGGACAAAATGATCTAACTACGCCGAAAATGACGAAGAAATGCACTTGACAATCTACGGGAATTGGATTTTAAAGGCGTATCCAAATCCTCCTTGCCCTGAGAAGAGATTTTCAGGGCCAGAGAGTTGACCGAAAGGGGGCAGTTTTATGAAATTGCGTCATTACGAAACCATTTTCCTTCTTCATCCTGATCTTAGCAACGAAGACAGGCAAGAGGCCATAGACAAGTTTTCCCAAATCATAACCAATGATGAGGGTCAGATGGTGAATATTGATCAATGGCCACTTCGAAAGCTTGCCTATGAAGTCCAGCACCAGAGGCAGGGCTACTATGTAGTTATGAATTATGGAGCCCCAGGAAGTGCCATAGAGGAACTTACCAGGAACTTCAGGCTTGATGAACGGGTTATGAAATTTATGACTACAAAGCTCCATGACGAATTCGATTATGAGGAGGCCATGAAGAAATTCGTTAAGAAAGAGGCCGAACAGGCAAGCACCTCCGCAGAGCCGTCTGAATCAGAAATGGAAGAGAAGGGGGAATAAATGCAGCGTCCACAGCAAAATAGATACAAACGTCGTAGAATCTATGTGAGAAGGAAAGTCTGCAAGTTCTGCGCAGATAAGTCCCTTGTTGCAGATTACAAAGAACCTGAACTCCTTAAGGGGTTCATCACGGAAAGGGGCAAGATCCTTCCTCGAAGGGTGACGGGTACCTGTGCCAAGCATCAAAGACGCCTGACAAATGCAATAAAGAAGGCAAGGATCATGGCCCTATTGCCCTTCACCTCTGGTCACGCAATAGAATAGTCATTACAAATGATGTGAATTCCCAAGGAAAGAGGGGAACAGGGGCGGGTTCAAACGGCCTGCTCAAGGAGAAGGCAGCAGCAATAGGGGCACTTTTGTTGCCTTGTTTAGCCCCAGAGATAAATTCAGTTTTTCAGTTTTTTCTGCCTGGGGCTGCTGCCCATTTTCTAAATGATGGCCCCATCCCGTCACGTTTATTTTTTCTCCTTTTTATTTACGTTATAGCAAGTCTTGCATTTTTATCAGTTGGCATGGTGGCCTCTGCCATGATTTTGACACAGGCAGTGATCATCTGCGGTTTACTTATGATTGCTGCATGGAGGGCCGTAAAGGCTCCAGAAACGCTTCTTTTGATGTCAATTGTGTTTGCGCTAACGTCTTTGACAATCGTGATCATGGCTTACGGATTCAGCCTTCCAGATGCATACCAGAAGATGGTCTCCGCCATGACCAAGGAGTATGATAACGCAGTGCATCTTTACAGAAAGGGAGCACCTTCCCAGGTTTCGCCCCAGTTGGATCAGTTGATAGAATCGGTCAGGCAGACGCTCATCTCATATTTCCCAAGTATCATTGGCAGCTTTTTTATCTTTCTTGCCCTTTCAAATATACTTACCTTCATGAAGCTAAACGATGTACGCGAAAGGATTGCGAATCTTCATCCTTCCTTTGATAGGTGGCAGATGCCGTGGTGGCTTGTTTGGTGTTTTATCGTAACAGGTTTCATGGCCCTTGTTCCGCAGAAGCCGTGGGCTGATGTGGGGAAGAATCTTGTGGTGGTGACAAGCGTTTTTTATTTGATTCAGGGCTTTTCTATCATGAAGTTTTTTTTTAAAGTTATGAATACACCTGTTTATGTCCGCTATCTTGTTTATGCACTTATAGGAATACAGTGGTACGGTTTGCTCCTGGTGGTTTTTACTGGGCTTATGGACAACTGGTTCGATTTTAGAAGCAGGTTGGAAACGAAGATGAACTCGCAAGACGGAGGAGCTGACGGCTAAGAGGGCCTTAGGCAAGACTGTATTTTAATTTTATTATGTGTTTATGATTTCATATAATGGTTTTGGAGGAAAATAGTTATGGAAGTGATCTTGAATGAAAGCATAGAAAGCCTTGGTAAGGCCGGGGATATCGTGCAAGTATCTGACGGGTACGCAAGGAACTATCTCATCCCAAAGGGGATTGCAATCGTTGCAAACAAGAAGAACATAGTGCAGATAGAGAAGCAGAGGGCAGCCATCTTGGAAAGGGCGGCCAAGATGAAGCAGGAATTTGAGGCCCTGGCAGAGCAGCTTTCCAAGCTGGACATAGAGATACCTGTTAAGGTTGGAGAGGAGGAAAAGCTCTATGGATCTGTCACCTCCATGGATATCGCAAAGGCAATTGAGGACAAGGGTTACAAGGTGGACAGAAAGAAGATCATTCTGTCTGAGCCAATAAAGGCCCTGGGAGAATATGAGATTCCTGTGAAACTCAGTCCTGATGTGACTGCAACCGTCAAGGTAAAGGTGGTTTCTTCCTGAAAAGATAGACTGTGAAGACCTACGAGATAAAAAAGCTAAATCGCGATCAGTTCCGTATTCCGCCCCAAAACATAGAGGCGGAGCAGTGTGTTCTTGGCGGAATACTCATTGAGGCCGGAGCCCTGCTCAAGGTGATAGAGATCCTTGAGCCTGATGACTTTTATAAGGAAAGTCACGGCATCATATATTCGGCAATCATAGATCTTTTTGATAGAAACGAGCCCCAGGATCTCGTTTCGGTTCACAATGAGCTTAAGCGAAAAGGGAAGCTTGAGGCAGCAGGGGGAGCGGTCTATCTTGCAGAGCTTACTGAAACAGTGCCGGTTGCCTCAAATATCGATTACTATGCAAGGATCGTCAGGGACAAGGCAATCCTTAGAAGGCTCATTCAAAAGACTTCTGACATAGCCTCCATGTGTTACGAAGAGGCAGAGGATGTGGACGACATCTTAGAATATGCAGAAAGTGCGGTTTTCGAGCTGTCTCAGTCAAAGATAAAGCAGTCCTTTCACAGGCTCAAAGACGTCATCAAGGATAGTATTCACAAGGTAGAGGACCTTTATGAGAAAAAGGAACTCATTACCGGTGTACCTTCTGGTTTCACAGATCTTGATAAGTTGACTGCGGGTTTTCAGCCATCCGATCTCATCATCATCGCAGGAAGGCCATCCATGGGAAAGACGGCCTTTGCCCTGAACATCGCCCAGCATGCAGCAGTAGTCAATGACGTTCCAACTGCCATATTTTCCCTTGAGATGTCGAAGGAGCAGCTGGCTCTAAGGATGTTATGTTCAGAGGCAATGGTGGATGCCCACAAGGTGCGGACAGGTTTTCTCAGCAGGAAAGACTGGCCACGGTTAATTGGCGCTGCAGGCAGTCTTTCAAAGGCCCCACTCTTTATTGATGATACCCCTGCCCTTAGCGTCCTTGAGATGAGGGCCAAGGCTCGGAGGCTAAAGAGCGATCAGGGCATTGGTCTTATCATTGTTGACTACCTTCAGCTTATGCAGGGTCGGAGTGGGAGTGAACGCAGGGAACAGGAGATCTCAGAGATTTCAAGGTCCCTAAAGGCAATGGCCAAGGAACTCAATGTTCCAGTCATTGCCCTTTCCCAGTTGAACAGAAAGGTTGAAGACAGGCCCAACAAGCGCCCACAGATGTCGGATCTGAGGGAATCGGGTGCCATAGAGCAGGACGCTGATGTCATAGCCTTCATCTACCGAGATGAGGTGTACAACAGGGATGAGAACAATCCAAGGCGTGGAAAGGCAGAAATCATAGTTGCAAAACAGAGAAACGGCCCAACAGGCACAGTCCTTTTGGCCTTTGTGGGAAAATACTCCTCCTTTGGAAACCTTGCAGACGAACAAGAGCTCCCAGAGGCTGTCTGAGGCATTGGAGACGGTCCAAACGGCCTTTGGTCTCAGTCTTGGACAACACAAAAAGCAACAGCTCCTTCAATATTTCATAAATCTTCACAGGTGGAACAAGAGTATCAATCTTACCGGCATAAGGGACGACAGGACCCTTGTTTACAAGCACCTTGGTGATTCATTGGTTCTTGGGCAATATCTTAAAAAGGAGCAAAAAAGCCTGCTGGATATTGGCACTGGCCCAGGAGTGCCTGGCCTTGTCATAAAGATAGTCAGACCGGATCTGTATGTGGTCCTCGCAGAGGCAGTGAGAAAGAAATGCTCCTTTCTAAGGTACATCTCTTCCATACTTAGGCCTTCTGATCTGTTCATAGAAGAAAAGAGGATCGGCCCTGAGAGTCCACCGTTGAATATTCCTGAAGGAGGCTTTGATGTTATCACGAGCCAGGCAACAGGAAGTCTTAAGTGGCTGTTTCAGATTGCAAGGCCTTTCCTGTCAAAAGCAGGTGAGATCATCGCCCTTAAAGGCCCCTCTGTCAAAGTAGAGATGGAAGAGGCAAAACTGCTTGCTGAAAAGGAGGGCTTTTTCATAGGGATTGAAGAAAATAAAGTCCCCATTTTAGAACACGAAAGGGCAGTGGTCATCTTTAAAAGACAGGTTAGTGGTACAAAATAGCTTTGAAGTTCCCTATTTTTGGGGTGCATTTTTTTCAATAAATGAAGAAAGCTCTTTTGCAACCTCTTCTATCTCTTTCTGATCTTCTCCTTCCACCATCACCCTTATGACAGGCTCGGTACCTGAGGCCCTTATCAAGATCCTGCCCCTTGTTCCCAGCTTATCAGAAAGTTTTTCCTGCAAGGCTCCAAGGCCTTCTATCTCTTCAACAGGGACCCGTTCTTCAAGCTCGACGTTATATAGGACTTGTGGATAGGTCTCCATGACAGATGCAAGCTCTGAAAGCGGGCGTTTTGTCCTTTGCATCACTGCAAGAAGCTGTAGGGCTGCAAGTATGCCGTCCCCAGTGGTGATGTGATCCATGAATATTAGATGGCCAGACTGTTCCCCGCCAAAGTTGTAGCCTTTGGTGCGCATGGTTTCTACCACGTAACGGTCTCCCACCTGCGTTCTTACAAGTCTTCCACCCATTTCTTTCATGGCCTTCTCAAGGCCCATATTGCTCATGACGGTTGCAACCACGGTGTTGTAGTTAAGCCTCTTGTGCTCAATCATGTCCTTGGCGCAAATGGCCATTATGTGGTCGCCATCCACCACATTTCCCTTTTCATCCACCACTATTACCCTGTCTCCATCCCCGTCAAGGGCTATGCCCATGTCTGCACCACTTGTACGTACAAGTTCCTGCAAAAGCTCAGGGAAGAGGGCACCACAGTTTTCATTTATGTTTATGCCATTTGGCTCAACGCCTATCTTTATGACCTCTGCACCAAGCTCCTCGAAAACAGCAGGGGCAACCTTATATGTGGCACCATTTGCACAGTCGAGAACTATTTTTAGCCCATCAAGGGTTAGTTCTTTTGGAAAGGTGTGTTTGGCAAATACAATATATCTTCCCCTGGCATCATCTATCCTGAAGGCCTTGCCAACGTCTTTGCCAGTTGGCATCTCCTTTTGAAGGGTGGAGGATTCCATGAGTTCTTCTATTTGTGCTTCCACCCTGTCCGGAAGTTTGAAACCATCGTTTGAAAAAAGCTTGATTCCGTTATCTTGAAAGGGATTATGGGATGCCGATATCACGACACCTGCATCTGCCCTCATGCTCTCTGTCAAAAAGGCGATGGCGGGCGTGGGCATAGGGCCTACAAGAAGTACGTCAACACCCATAGAGCAAATTCCTGCAGCGAGGGCGTTTTCCAGCATGTAACATGAAAGTCTCGTGTCTTTTCCTATGAGTATCCTCGGGTTTCTGTTCTTTTCGTTCTTGAAAATATAGGCTACCGCCCTGCCAAGATTCATGGCCACGTCCGTGGTCATGGGATAAACATTGGCAAGGCCTCTTACACCGTCTGTACCAAAAAGTTTCCTCATCGTATCTTCTCCCTATATACGCGCACTTTGACTTTCTTTGGTATGATCTCCAAACATTCAAAACCAGGAGGTCCTTGAGCATCAGGCTCAACTAAGTATCTACCCGGCTTCAGAGATGTGGCATTTACGCTCACATTAATATCCTCGATGCGAAGCCTGTTCAAGGCAGGAATCTCACCGCATAGTTTCACTGTTACCTCGGTTGGCCACACTGAGACCTTGTACGCTCCCTGAAATATCCGCACTGGTACATGTTTAATCTTTCTGACACCCTTTTTGGGCCTTATGAAAACAGTCACCTTGAACTTTGATGTACCCTCTATGCTTATTCTGAATTTCTGCACGTTGGGAGTGGCAATGGCAGTAAATGTCTTTCTTGCCCCTGTAAGGTCGATAGGGGTAAGCTCAAGCTCTTTGATGTGGCTTATCTCCTTTGCTGGGCCACTTATCTGGGTTGCAAGGGGTTGCACCATCACCCTTGCCAACTCGTAGCCAGGGGCAGGTTCGTGTTCAAGAACCGGTTTTACCCGCACGGTTTTCCTGAGAAGTGGCTGGAGTTCTATCTCTATTATGCTTGGTTTTATTCGAAGGACCTTCACTCCGCCTGGAAGGGTAAAGTCGTCTGCAGAAAAATGTATGAGCATCTTTCCAGGCGTAGCGTTTTTTAAATCGATGACCTTTGTAAGATTCTGGGTGGTGATGTTTCTGATGATGGATCTTGGCCCAAAGATTCTAAGCTCAACACTTGAAGGGATATCGTTTGCTATAACGAGATTGGAAGGCAAATTGATGATTTCTATTGGTATGGAAAGACCAATCTCCGCCTTTTCCTGCCCAACAACGAAGGACCAGAGTGTTATTGAGAAGGCAAGGGCAAACAGTTTCAGGTGCCAGTCCCTAATGAACATATCGTGCCAGTTCATCTATTTAGACCTCAAACGCCAGTCAGAGGAGTCCTTCTCCTCTGTGGCAAAACTGTTATGGAGGATACGCCTAAGTATTCCTGGGCTTATGTCCCTGGTGATGCGACCGGCAATTGCAACTGAAATAGCACCAGTTTCCTCTGAGACTATAACGGTTACAGCATCGGTCTGTTCAGTGATACCGATTCCTGCCCTGTGTCTTGTGCCAAGCCTCCTGCTGATGGCGGGGTTTGATGTCAGGGGAAGTACGCAGCCGGCTGCAGCGAGCCTTCCGCCCTGAATTATTACAGCCCCATCATGAAGGGGGGTACACTTGGCAAAGATGGTATTTAGAAGCATTCGGCTTACCTCAGCATCTATCTTGACACCGGTTTCTATGTATTCACTGAGTCCGATTGTGCGTTCAAGCACCATAAGGGCCCCCGTCTTTGTCTGGGACATCTCAGATGCAGCCTTGGCCACCTCTTCAAGGGCATGAAAGGTCTTGACCTTGTATTTGAGAAAAGGTGGTTGGCCAAACTGTGTAAGTACCCTTCTTATGTCATCCTGAAAGACAATGACAACAAGCAAGAATATGGAGCTTAGCGCTGTTCCGAGAAGCCAGTGAAGGGTGTAGAGCTGGAGTTGTTTGGCAATAAAATATATGAGTATTATGACACCAAGGCCTACGGCCATTTGAACGGCCCTTGTGCCCCGGATGAGAACCATGATCCGGTAAATGATGAAGGCAACGAGCAAGATATCTACGATATCCTGCCACCTTGCCACCGGAAGTAAATGGTGCAGGGCATCCATCAGCCTGCCTCCTCATGCCTTTTTCTAAGGGCGAAGGCAACCTTTACCGCATCTGCCACGCTGGATGGATCATGCACCCTGACAATGGAAGCGCCATTTAGGACAGCGGCCACAACAGCACCACATGTGGCATTGTCACGAAGTTCCGGATTATCTATATGGCAAATCTTGTCAAGAAAGGCCTTTCTCGACGGCCCTATGAGAATAGGCCTGTTCAATCTGCAAAAGAAAGACAGGCCGTTTATGATGTCGAGATTGTCTTCAAACCGCTTACCAAAGCCAATGCCAGGGTCAAATATGACCTGATAAGGGTGTATGCCCCTTGCAAGGCAAAAGTCCATCCTTTCCTGGAAAAAATCATATATTTCCTTGCAAACGTCTTCGTAGCAAGGGTTCAGCTGCATGTCTCGAGGGGTGCCCTTCATGTGCATGATGATTACAGGCACCTCATAGTCCGAAATGATTTGAGCCATCTCAGGACTAAATCGCAATCCACTGATATCGTTAACTATATCAGCGCCTTCTTCAATAGCCGCCCTTGCCACCCTTGCCTTGGTGGTATCTATGGAAATGGGAATGTCCGAAAAGGATCTAATCGCCTTTATGGCAGGTATGACTCTGGAAAGCTCTTCTTCTTCAGAGACAGGTTGGGAAAATGGCCTGGTGGATTCTCCTCCAACATCTATGATGTGGGCACCACCTTTTATGAGTTTTTTACA